>SLNK01000015.1 GCA_007133095.1 Candidatus Peregrinibacteria bacterium
ACGCTGATGCAACGGCACGGGCGCAATTATGTTTTTGAGGGAGTCAAGGATGGGGCCGGGAATTTCTTCTGGGACGCGGACATTGTTCACGCGAATCTGGAAGGGCCGATTCTGGGTTCCGGAATTTCCGGGGGGACTTCCATGGTTTTCGCTTTTCATGAAGATGTTGCGCCGTTTTTGAAGGAGAGCGGGTTTGATGTTTTGAGCATCGCGAATAATCATTCTTTGGACCGGGGCTGGCCGGGCAGGGATAATACAATTCGGGTTTTGGAGGAAGCGGGAGTGGGTTGGTGCGGACATCCAACGGAAGCGGCTCCGGAAAGTGTTTATTACGGAAAGGTTGACGCAAAATTCGCGTTTGTTTGTTTTCAGGATGTTAGTCATCGGTTGAACAGGGAGGTGGCGTTGGACTTGATTAAATCTGTGGCGGAGGATGTGGATTTCTTGATTGTGTCGGTGCATTGGGGACATGAGTATCGTCATAGTCCGGATGTTCGTTTGCAAGTTGAGCCCGGGCGGGCGTTTGTGGATGCGGGGGCGGATTTGGTGATTGGGCATCATCCGCATGTTGTTCAGACTTTTGAAATTTATAAAGACCGATTCATTTTTTATTCTCTGGGGAATTTTGTTTTTGATCAGTATTGGTCTCAGGCGACGCAGGAAGGCTTGGCGATTGGAGTTGTTTTGCGGGAGGAGGAAACCGTTGTCCATCTGTTCCCGATGAAAAGCGAAACTTCAAAATCCCGTTTGATGGAAGGCGAGGAGCGCGACAGGTGGATTGAAAAATTCTTGGGCTACGGCGATTACGATGAAGAAACAAAGGCCATGGTGCGGGCGGGGGTTGTGACATCAGATTGAAAATTTTGTTCTTTTCTGGTAGAATTGTGGCATGAAAATACAGTTTGCGGGTGCGGCCGGAGAAGTTACCGGCTCCAAGCATGTCGTCACGTTCAACAATAAAAAAATCCTTCTGGATTGCGGGATGTTTCAGGGGCACAGAAAGGACGAGTTCACTAAGAACAAGGAGTTTCCGTTTGATCCGAAGGAAATTGACAGCGTTATTTTGTCACATGCGCATATTGATCACAGCGGTATTTTGCCTCTTCTGGTAAAAGAAGGCTTTAACGGCCCGATTTATTGCACCCACGCAACACGGGATCTTTGCAACTACATGCTTGCGGATAGCGCTTACATACAAGAACGAGAGTATGAATATTTAAAAAAGAAAGCGGAAAAAAAGAAGGGATTGGAAGCTCCGGAACCTCTTTATACTTTTGCGGACGCGGAAAAAGCTTTGACTCTTCTGCATGCGGTCAGCTACGAACAGAGCTTTGTGGTTGAAGACGGAATTGTGGCGTCTTTTTATGATGCCGGACATATTTTGGGATCGTCCTTGATTCATCTTATTTTGTACGATAAAAAAACGAAGAAACGTAAACGGCTTTGCTTCACGGGTGATCTTGGGCGAAGAGGTTTGCCTATTTTGAGGGACCCTCAACCGATTCCCCCCACGGACATATTGATAACAGAGGCAACTTATGGGAATCGTTTACATGCGGCTTTGCAAACTGTTGACGAAGATTTGGCGGTTATCGTCAATAAAGTGTGTGAAGCGGGCGGGAAACTTATAATTCCCGCTTTTGCGCTGGAGCGTACGCAAGAAGTTGTTTATCACTTGAATATTTTGAATAAGAATAAAAAGATTCCTCCTGTTCCGGTTTATGTGGACAGCCCTTTGGCCGGTAACGTAACTGAGGTTTTTAGAGGCCATCCCGAATGTTTTGATAAAGAAACTTATAAAGAATTCATCCAGCACGGAGATAATCCCTTCGGGTTTAGCGATCTCACTTATACAAGAAGCGTGGATGAGTCAAAAGCCCTGAACGAGAGGTCCGGTCCCATGATTATAATTTCCGCGTCCGGCATGTGTGAGCATGGAAGGATTTTGCATCATTTGAAGAACAATCTCGAAGACAGGCGAAACGCCGTTTTGATTGTGGGATATCAGGCGGCGAACACTTTGGGGAGAAAGCTTGTTGACGGAGCAAAATCTGTGAATATTCTTGGAGACTCATATAAGGTCAAGGCCGGCGTTTATGTTATGGACGCGTTTTCCGGACACGCTGACAGAAGTGATTTATTGGATTACATAGGCCGTATCAAAGACCTTAAAAAAATCTTTTTGGTTCACGGCGAAGAGAAACAGTTGAGTTCTTTCAAGAAGGCTTTGGCGCATAACGGGCATGATGATGTCCATATCCCTTCGCATGGAGAAGAAGTAGAAATTGATCTCTAGGCAATCAATATTTTTCCTTCCTTATAATCGCGGCGGCCAGCAGGGTTGTTATCGGAACGGCGAGTACAAGCCCGATACTTCCGACGAAAGTCCTTATTATTTCTTCCGTCAAAAATTCATAGTTTATGACTTCCATGAACCATTTTGATCGATCCAGAAAAACCAGAAGCAACGGCAGGGAAACACCCGTGTAAACCAGTATTAATGTATTTACCATTGAAGCGATGTGGTCACGGCCGATTTTCATGGCACGGAAGTAAAGCTCTCCGAAGGATATTTTGCTTTTTACCTGTTTCAGTTCCTGTACGATTGATGCTTGCGAAATCGTTATATCGTTCATTATTCCTAAAACGCTGATTATCAATCCCGCCAATACCAGTCCTCTGAAATCTATCCTTTGAGCGGTTTCAAAACTTAAATAAGACGCTTCCGCGGACGCCAAGCCCGTGAGGTTCGCCCATCCCGCGAAAAGTGTCGCTAAAATCCCGGTAATTATCAGCGTAATTATTGTTGAAATGACCGCGACGGATGTTTTTCTTTCGAATCCGTGGGAGGAATAGAAAATTATGGGAATTATAAAAATTGATCCGATTATTGCGGTTGTTACCGGTGGCGCGCCGCTTAGTATTTGTGGAAGAACGAATTTGAAAAGTACGATGAAAGAGAGTCCCAGCCCTATCAAAGATCCAATCCCCTGCCACGAAGCGACAAGCACCACAATCGCGATAAAAAACGCCAAGAGCCAGAAGATAGCGGAACTTCTGTCGTATTCCGTTATGTAAAAATATTCCTGGTCCTCTGTCGTTATCAAGTAAGCGATCATGACTTTGTCCCGAACTTCAAAAACTCTCGGCTCCACAACCAGAGATTCGTCATTTTCTATGATCAGTTTTTCCCCTTCCAGCGGGCCTTTTGTTATTTCCACTTCCACTATCTGCATGGCTTCGCGCTCTTCCAGAATCTCCGTTATTGTCCCCATCATAATTTTCGCGTCACCCGTTTCCGGGCGGGGATGCTGTTGTGAATACGGATCAATCCAAATGAAAATCGCGGCCGCAAGGATTACCAGCGGAAAGAAAAGCAAGCGCACTGATTTCTTTTTGTTTTTCAGTTCTTTCATATCGGTGCGATTGTAGCTTTTTTGAGGGGTCGCGTCAAAACGGGGTCAGGCACCCTTTTTTTATCGTGGACAGGGATGTGGGAGGTGAATGATTTTCTGAAGAGCCCTTCAAAGGAAACAGAGCGAGCCACATGTGGCTCGCGTCCCCTGGAACCCGCCTTTGGCGGGTGAAAGGGGGCTGTGCTCCGGCTCAAAGAAAATTATGCACCTCCCGCGTCCCCGTGGAGTTCACTAAAAATTGTACCTGCCCCCGTTTTGACGGCTTTGGGTAGCTATTTTCTTAATGTCAAAAAAGATACCTGCCCCCATTTTTTTGTGATAGACTGGGGGCGATGGCGAAAGTTCTTGGAATAGATTTGGGGGGGACTAAGATTAAAGCGGTGCTTTATGAGTTTGGTTGTGCGCCGGGTGGTGGTGCGGATAGCGACTGTTGCTCGGAGTTTGGAGTGGGAGCGGGCGCGCCGAGCGGGAGCGAGGCGCGGTGTGAATTTAAAATTCTGAGGTTGGAAAAAATAAACACCGGAGCCGGGAGAGGCCTGCCGGTAGTTTATGAAGATTTGCTCACCTTGGTGAAGAGTTTTTTGCATGAAGGAATCAGCGCGGTCGGAATCGGCGTGCCCGGACCTGTTCCTTCTAACGGAATCCCTCTAAAAATGCCGAATATACCGGATTCGGAAAATTTTGATATCGCCGGAAAATTGGAGCGGGACACAAAATTGCCGGTTTCCGTCACAAACGATGTGAATTGCTTTCTGATTGCGGAGAAAGTTTTTGGAGAAGGAAAAAATTACAAGGATTTACTTGGAATAACGATGGGAACCGGCATCGGTGGCGCGATTATTATAAACAACGAGTTGGTCAAAAGCAGAGACGGAGTCGCCGGAGAATTTGGGCATATGATTTTGGATAAACAGAACAACTTGAGTTTGGAAAATTTGTGCTCCGGCACCGCGATAGCGCGAAGATTCAGAGAAACTTCCGGAAAATCTTTTTGCGCCAGAGAAATTCATGATATGGCAATCAATAAAAACCCCGATGCTTTGGAATTTTATCGGCAGATTGGGCATGACTTTGGTATAGGGATTTTAAATCTTATCCTATGCTTCAATCCCGAGTTCATCGTCTTGGGAGGGGCCACTTCACGGGCATTTCCTTTTATGGAAGAATCCATGAGAAAAGTTCTGGATGAACAAGGCTTTGAGCAGTCAAACAAAATAAAAATAGTGAGGACAAAGATTTCCGGCGCGGGGACTTTGGGCGCGGCCTATTTGGCCCTTCGCCTTCCTTTTTCTATGTAACGCAAGCAGGCGATATACCCCAAATGTGAGAAAGCCTGAGGGAAATTCCCAAGATATTCTCCGGTTTTTGCGTCTATTTCTTCCGGCAATAGCCCGCTTTCATCAAAATATTTCTCCAGTTTTTGAAGGTGGCTTTCCGCTATTTCCAATTCCCCTATTTCAGACATCGCGGATATCATCCAGAAACTGCAAAGCAGAAAGGCTCCTTCACTTCCTTTCATCCCGTCATCATTTTTATATCGATATATAAAAACATCGTTATCGGCCAGTTCCTTGTAAGCGTTTTTTACAACTTCTTTTGTTCTGGGATCGTTCCTGTTCAAAAATTGGAGCAAAACAAAAAGGAAAGTAGTCGCGTCCTGCGCATCGGTTTCCGTGTGCTGTCTGAAGATTTTCCTCCTTTCGTCATAGCAGTTTTCCCAAGTCCAATCATAAATTTCTTTCTCCAGTTTTTCATAGTGCTCAACTTGTTCTTCAGTGAGGCTCAATCTTTCTTTCATCCTTAGCAGGCGATTTATTCCCATCCAAGACACAACTTTGCTGTATGTGTAGTGATTAAATCCTTCCCGCACTTCCCAAATTCCGTGGTCCTTGCTCTTCCAATGTTTTTCGATTTTTTCCGCGAGTGTGAGGATCAAACTTTTGTTTATTTCCGAATCCAACGAATCATGCTTGGTCGCGAAGTAGTAAGCGTCTATAAGCCCTCCGTACACATCCAGCTGGAATTGATCTTTTGCTTCATTCCCGATTCTTACCGGGTATGAATTTCTGTAACCCTCCAAATGTTCCAGCGTGTGTTCTTCCGGAACCGGTTTCCCCTCGATTGTATATAACAGCTTTATCGCATGGTGTTGGTCTTCGCATTCTTCCGCGCATCTTTCAATATACTCAAAGAATTTTTGAGCCTCCTCTTTGTATCCCAATAAGTAAAGTCCGTATAAAATGAAGGTCCCGTCCCTAATCCAAGTAAAGCGATAGTCCCAGTTTCTTTCTCCTCCCATTACTTCCGGCAGAGAAGTTGTGGGCGCGGCTATAAGAGCTCCCGTGGGTTGAAATTGCATTAATTTCAGGGTGATTGCCGATCTTGTGAGTTTGCCGGTTTCCACGCTTCCGGAAGTGACGCCCTTAAAGTCTCCTTTTTTAAGCCACTGCTCCCAAAATTCTTCTGTTGTTTTTTCAAAATCTTCGCCGTTTTTGTAGCAGGATTTTCTGTCCACGCAATATTCCAAAAGAACGCGTTTTTCCTCTCCTTCCTCCAAATTGAATGTTATCGTTTTTAAGTCCTCCGAAACCTCCGATCCTTCCGGTAAATGCAGTGTTACGTGATTATCCGTTTCATCCTCGTCAAAAGTTATTTTATTTTCTCCTTCCATGCGCATTTCCACGATATTTTTTCCGAAGTTTGGTTTGGGATTGAAATGTAATTTTATTTTATGTGAACCCTTTGGAGATTTGAATTTTCTGATCAAAAAGTGTCCGTGTTTTATCTTCCCGTTCCCCGGCACCATAAAATCACTGAGCGTAAATTCCTTTTCTTCTTCGTTCTCCCCTTTTGTGCGGAAAGAAAAGTCCACAATTGCCGTGTTTTCCCTATACTGCGCTTTACTTTTGTACCCCTCCGCGATTATGCCAAACTCTCCCCCCTCTTTTCCCATCAGTGAGGCGAAAAGCGCCTGAGAATCAAAGTTGGGCCAGCACAGCCATTGGATTGAGGCTTTTTTTGAGACCAAAGCCGCGGAATGAAGATCCCCGATCAAAAAATAATCTTTTATGGGCAGTTGTTCCATCGCGAATCAATATACCAGTAAATCTCTTACTGTTTAAGAGAAAATGTGGTATAATTTGTATGAGTTGTCAAGTCCTCGCTTCGGATTATCGCAAAACAAAAACAAAAAAACATTTATGAACGATTACGAATCCACACAGGTAAATAAAAACTCCTATGATTGTGCTGAAGCGGTTTATGAGCGGGCGGAAAGTTCCGGAGTCTTAAGTAGCGCACTTGCCAAGATAAAATATCCAAAATTGTCTATGTTCGCGGTGACGGTTGCAGTTGCGATAGTTCTTTTTTACGAAGCCAGCACATACGAATCCTTCAATAACTTCATTCTTTCTCTGGGGTATATCGGGACTTTCTTTGCGGGAGTCTTTTATGCGTACGGTTTTACAGCTGCTCCGGCTACCGCAGTTCTTCTCCTTTTAGCTAAGGAACAGCACTTGTTTATAGCGGTTTTGATTGGCGGACTCGGTGCCTTGTTGAGTGATCTTTTGATTTTTAATTTTGTGAGACACTCCTTTATTGGGGAAATCAGGAGGCTTAAGGAAGAGCGATTTATGAAGTTCATCGCAAAAAAAGTTAAGGGGCTCTTTGGGCGTTTTTATAAGTACGTTTTCCCCGCAATTGCAAGCTTTTTGATTGCGTCTCCACTCCCCACTGAAGTCGGTGTTACCATGATGGCGAGTCTCAGAAAACTTTCCCTTAAAAAGTTCATGGTCATTGCGTATTTTTTCCACAGTTTGGGAATGCTGATAATCCTTACAATTGGGAACTTTTTATAGATTTTTATAAATATCTCCCTTTGCAATGTTTTCAATTTAAAAAATCCAAAGGAGAGGATTTTTTGCAGATATCGCAGGAAGCGCAGTTTTTATGAGGGAATTTCTCGTCGAAGTAGTTGAGGATGAAGCGGCGGCGGCAGCCGCCGCTCTGACAATAATATAAAACCTCCGCCAGCTTTCTCTTCGCTCTGAATCTTTGCCTGAACTTTTCAATTCTTTCTATGAAAAAATCGTGTTTCTTCCTGTCGCCGTAAGAATAAAAAAGCACACACTCGGAAGGCAATCCGTCTCTCCCGGCGCGCCCCGTTTCCTGATAATATCCCTCCAGAGATTTTGGCAGCCCATAATGCACAACCAACCTTACATCCGGCTTGTCTATTCCCATTCCAAACGCGACCGTCGCGGTTATTATCGTCACTTCGTCCTTCAAAAATTTTTCCTGCGTCTCCTTTCGTACTTCCTGCTCCAATCCGGCATGATACGGTAAACTTTTGTGTCCCAGTCCGTTCAGTTGCATCGCCAACTGCTCGGTTTCCCTTCGTGAAAAACAATAAATTATCGTCGGCCTTCCCTCATACTTCTCCAGAAGCGCGGACATTTTTTCAAAAACATTTTTCTTCGGATGTATAAAATAATTGAGATTCGGCCTGTTGAAACTGCAAATTTCCACTTTAGGGGCCTTCAATTGAAGCTGTTTCAAAATATCTTTCACAACCTTTCTTGTGGCGGTCGCCGTCAACGCGATAACGGGCGTATCGGAAAAATCCTCCCGCAACTTCATGTTCGTATAATCCGGCCGAAAATCGTGTCCCCACTCCGATATGCAATGCGCCTCATCCACCGCTATCAAACTCACCTCCACTCGCTTGAGCCAATTCCTGAAAGCCGGCAAATTAAACCTCTCCGGGGCAAGATATAGAATCTTCACATCTCCCTTTATCACATCGCTTTTGACCTTTTTAATTTCCGAAAAAGAAAGACTGCTGTTTATAAAGGCTGCGCTTATCCCCTTTTCCACAAGCGAATCCACCTGGTCCTTCATCAGAGCGATCAGCGGAGAAATGACCAAAGTAACCCCCGAAAACGCGACCGCGGGCAACTGATAACACATTGATTTTCCTCCTCCAGTAGGCATAAGCACCAAAGTGTCCTTCCCGCACATCACTGAATCTATGACTTTCTCCTGCAGTGCCCGGAACGAATCATAACCGAAATGTTTTTTAAGCAGACCTTTAAGCTGTTCTTTTTGAGTCTGCTCGTTTGCCGCCGAATTTTCTTTGCGTGGAGGCGTTCCCGGGAACGTCATTTTAAATCTGTTAATTGCTTTCGTTCCCGAAGCGTATCAGACAGATTTAAAGTTTTCTTAAATTTTTTGTGATTAGAACACCGGCACAAATGTAAGCGCATAGCCCCTTTGATCCGCGCGTCCCGTTCTTCCTATCCGATGAACGTAGTCGTCGTAGTTTGCGGGGATATCGAAGTTGATAACATGACTGACTCCATTTATGTCCAATCCTCTGGAAGCGACATCCGTCGCCACAAGGACCTTAACTATATTCTGTTTAAATTTGTTTAGAGCCTTTATCCGATGACTTTGCGTCTTGTTCCCGTGAATTGAATCGGATTCAATTCCTCCCCATCGCAAATCTTTCACAACTCTTTCCGTTCCGCGTTTCGTCCTGCAAAATATCAGCACTTTTTCGAATTCATCCTTTTTCAGCATTTCTATAAGCGTGTCTCTCTTTTTTATCGTTTCATTTGGCACTTTTATTATGTTCTGTTCAATGTTCACGGGGGTATTTCTTGTTCTCACAGATACTTTTACAGGGTCATGCAGAAATTCGCGGATTAAATCCTCAACTTTCTTTTCCATTGTCGCAGTAAAGAAAAACGATTGTCTTTTTTCCGGCAATTGTCCCAGTAGCAGCCTGATGTCGTTTATAAATCCCATATCGACCATTCTGTCCGCTTCATCCAAAACAACATTTCTAAAATTGCTTAAAGAGAAAAATTTGCGGTTTAACAAGTCTATAATTCTGCCCGGAGTCCCGATTACAACATTCACATTGTTTCTGAAAATATTGCGCTGTTTGAAATAGGGCGTTCCTCCTATGCACAGAACCGAGGAAATCCCCAGTCCTCTGGCAAATTCTGAAAATTCCTGATTTATTTGAAAAGCCAGTTCACGAGTGGGCGCCAAGATCAATACGCGTTCGGAGCGATTTGCCAGTATTTTGTTTACGAGCGGAATTAAAAATGCCGCGGTCTTGCCGGTTCCGGTGTTTGCGATGCCAATTACATCTCTCCCCTCCAATCCTGCCGGAATTGTTCCGTCCTGAATTGGCGTCGGGGTTGTGTATCCTTTTTTAACGATGTTGTCTCTTAGACGATCATTGATTTTAAAATCCTTAAACTCGTGCTTTAGGACGTACTCTACCGGTTTTGCCAACGCTTCATCATTCACTCTGTTTATGAGCTGATTAATATTCATGGTTGAATGTCCCATTTTTCCGGAGCTTCCGGATTGGCGATGGGATCTGCGAAAATTACGATAATTTCTTGGTTTTTTGTTCATATTTAGGTTAAATAACCGATGGTGGTTGCTCTCTGCCTCGGGTTCTCAATTTGTTGGGAATGGAAGGAAAGCGAAATATTTTTTACTACCGTTAAGCTTGGCACGTTTTGCCGAGGATGTCAAGAACTTTAAAGAAGCCCAAAAAAAAGACTGCTCTTTCATGCAGTTAACCCCGCAGGAATTTCAACATTGTAGTAGATTTGGCCGAATCAAGGAATTTTTTAAAAAAGCGTACATGTTGAAGTCAAAGATGCCCAATGCTGAAATTTCTGGAGCGGGTGACGGGACTCGAACCCGTATCAACAGCTTGGAAGGCTGTGGTAATAGCCCTTATACGACACCCGCTTGTTCGCGGATAAATTTATAGGAGTCCGTCGGAAATTGCAAGAAAAATTGAACGATGCGTTTTGTTTGCCTTCGGCCTGTTTTTATCATAATATTGTTTGGTGAATTTCGGTTTAAAGAAAACATCCCCCTTATGCCCAAAAAGAAAGATACAAAAAAAGAGTCCGCCAAAGCGAGTAAAAAAACTTCCTTTTTAAGGGGAGGAAATTTGCTTGTTATCCTTCTTGTAGGGCTTCTTCTTTTTCAATACATTCAGACCCACCGGGTTTTGGGAGATTTTTCTCTTCTGAGAGGGCATAGCAGTTCGTTGATAGACGAAATCGGGCAGCTTAAAGAGTCTCAAACTCAGATCGGTAGCGACCTTGCGGAAGTCAGATCTTTTTTGAGGATGTCGGTTGGAAGTTACGGATTTGAGGAAAAAGATTCACAAAAAGAGGAGTCTCCCGTTTCGGAAGAATTGCAACTTGCTTTTTTCAGATATATTGACGCACTTTCTTCTACTATATCGTCCCAAAAAAACTTAAATTTTTACACAAACTTGCTGGAAAAACTGGCAAGCTCAGAGAAAATCATCTCTTTTTTGGAGTCTGAAGATCTCCGATTTTCAAACCTGTCCGAGGACGATGTTTCCATTCATCTCAGCCTTCAAGATGAAAGCGGCCTTGAACTTGCCAAGTATCGATATTTAAAATCACAGGAAAAACTCTTTTTTGAGTTTTTTGATTTTAGGGAGGAAATAAATGCAAAAGACGCCTCGTCCTTGGAAGATCGGCTTAAAACTTTTATTAATACGGAAAAAACGGAAATGCTGAAAATCCTTAAAGCTTTGCAAAAACAACAGGCTGAAGTAAAAGAATTGCTTGATTCCAAAGCCGTTCTTCAACTGAAGGAAGACAAGAACATAAACGTTGATGAAAACTTTTTAATTCGTAACTCCACCGGAGATATTATCGGCGAAATTATTTTTGACCCCGTGGGAAATCTTATATATTTGGAAGACGCGAGCGATAATGATTTTTCTTTGAAGGTTTCCGATATAAATAAATCTCTTGTCCCTTTTCTTGAAAAATTGGACACAAGGACATTGATAGAAAAACGCGTTGATGAGGCCAAGGAGGAGATTGAAGAAACTATACAAGACGACGGATTTCAGTTGCTTCTTTCCCAGAGCGGGCTGGCCGTTTCTGCTTCCCCGCGTGAGGATAATCTCAGGTATTATTACGATATTATCGATACCAGCGGAAATTTGGTAAGTTCCGTCGTCGTGGAGAAATCAACCGGAGTTGTAAACATAACCAATCCGAACGGCACGGACGCTCAAAACATCTTTTTTTTTGAGCCGGAGTCCAAAAAAAAAACTATGAATATTCCGGATAATATTCCGGATTACAGTTCGATTTTGGCAGATGACAAAGGTGATGAAACTCTGAATGTTTTAGTTGCCGGCTTTGCGGGTGCGCTTGTTGACTCCATGATTTTTGTTCATATAAACCATACTCGTGGAGATATAAGGATGATCAGCATCCCTCGGGATCTCTTTTATCAGGGGCGAAAGATAAACGCGTTTGCCAATTTTTACGGGATGGATGAACTGAAGCGGGTTATAGGTGATATTACGGGGTATAAGCCGGACAAATATGTATCAATTGACATGATGGCTTTTATCGATGTGATAGATATCATCGGGGGTGTTGAGATTACTTTGAAAAACGCTCTTATCGATCCCACTTATAAAGTGAGAGACAATGGCAGAATTTCCACTCTCCACTATGAGCCGGGAACATACCACTTGGGAGGCATTGAGGCTTTGAGGCTCGCCAGGAGTCGCTATACAACCTCGGATTTTGCAAGAGCTGAACGACAGCAAATGATCTTGGAAGCCATCCAGGTCAGAGCCAAGAGTTTTGGGATTGGTGACGCCGACACTATTTATCAAATTATCAGGTCGGTTTTGAGGAAGACGAATACGGATATTTCTCTGGATGAAGCGATTGTCTGGTTTTTTCGATACCAAAATTATGATGTAAAAGCGGGGAATGTCATGTCTTCCGGAAATGTTCTTTATGTTCCGCCTTATATCACCTCTGCCAATTGCCGAAAAATGATAGAAGAAGCCGAAGTTGCGGGTGAAGAAATCCCGGATTGTGAAAGCCAAAATCAAGCTTATACTTTGCTCCCGCGGGATGATAACTGGAACGTTATAAAATGGTATTTTAGGGAAATTTTTGAAAAATAATATGCAACTCAAGAAAGGACAAGTTGTGGAGTTTGATATTCACGCTTTAGCTTTTGGCGGAGCGGGATTGGGAAAGTACGAGGGCTTGACTGTTTTTGTTGAGAAAACGATGCCCGGGGACAGAGTAAAGGCTTCTTTTTCCAAACTTAAAAAACATTATGCTCATGCCGATCTTGTTGAGATTGTCAAAAGCTCTCCCGATAGAATAAAACCCAAATGTCCTTACAGTGGAATTTGTGGAGGATGCCAACTTCAATTCATGCCTTATGAAAAGCAATTGGAGTTTAAAAAACAGCACGTTATCGATTCTTTTGAACGAATCGGGAAGATTTATGCCCCTCCGGTTGCGGATATTATTCCATGTGAAGATGTTTTTTATTATCGGAACAAGTTGGAATTTTCTTTCGGGTATGACGCGGACATGAATTTTACGCTCGGGTATCATGTGCCGGGCAGAAGATTCGATATAATGGATATTACCGAGTGCCACCTCATGTCTCCTTTTTCTTCCGAAATTACCTGCCGTGTCAGAGATTTTATGAAAGAGAAAGGCTGGCCTCCTTTCAAATACTCATGCGGGAAAGGATTTTTGAAAGCGTTGTTTTTGAGAGAGGGGAAGCGTACGGGTGAATTTATGATAAATCTGGCCACTTCTGATGACATCCCGGAAGATTTTGATAAAGGAATGAAAGAATTTGTTTCGATGCTTTCCGCATCGCCTGAAATCACATCGATTTACTGGTCCAAAATAATCAGCAAGAGAGGCCAACCCCGCCGCACGGAGGAGAAACTTTTGCACGGGAAGCCCTTTTTGACCGAAGAACTCACTACAAAAAACGGCGACACATTGTCCTTCGATATTCCTCCACAGGCCTTTTTTCAGGTTAATACGGTTCAAGCGGAAGTCCTCTACAACGAAATTCTTGGAATTGTTGAGGAGAAATCGCCGGAGCTTGTTTTTGATTTATTTTGCGGGACCGGAAGCATTGCCATGTTCTTGGCAAAAAGCGCGGAAAGGATTACCGGCGTGGAATTGAATGAAGACTCTGTCAGAATCGCCTCTGAAAATGCGGCCAAAAACGGTATCTTTAACATGGATTTCTTTCAAGGAGATGTGAACAAAATGATTTCGAATCTAAAGGAAAGACCGTCTTTGGTGGTGGTTGATCCTCCCCGGGCCGGACTCGCGAAGAAATTTATAAAACAACTGTCCGAATTCGACTCCCCAAGTATTGTTTATGTTTCCTGCAATCCCGCGACTTTGGCCCGTGACTGCGCGGAACTGAAAGAATACGGGTACAGCGTGAAGAAAATTCAGCCCGTTGATATGTTCCCTCATACCTTTCACATAGAAAATGTTTGTTTGCTGGAACGGGATAATTTGTTATAGTGTTTGTATGAAGAAGGTTTTTTTACTTTTTTTTGTCGGTTTTCTCCTTTCATCCCCTCATTTTGGCGGGAATACGGCATCAGCGACTTATCTTCACGCGGCGGAGAACATTTCAATTTCAGAACCGATATACGGTGATACATATATTCTTGCGGGGAATGGTTCAGTTGACGCGGAAATTTTTGGGGATCTTTATATAGTCGGGGGGAATATTGAGGTTAACGGGGATATTGAAGAAGATTTGGTTGTTGCGGGAGGGAAAGTTGTGGTTTTTGGGGATGTTGGTGGAGACTTGAGACTTGTAGGGGGGCAGGTGGCGGTTTACGGGAACGTTGGTGAAGATGTTGTGGGCGTTGGAGGGCAGTTGGATATTTCTTCAGATACTACCGTGGGAGGGAATGTGATAGTTGGCGCGGGGCTTTTGACGGTAGACGGGACAATTGAAAATAGTTTGAGAGGCGCCGTTGGTGCGATTTTTTTAAACGGACAGGTTGCCGGAAATGTGACTTTGAGTGTAGAGGATTCTTTTATGATCGCCGATGACGCTGTAATCGGGGGCAATCTACATTACTCCGCTCTATTGGAAACAAAGGTTCCGGAAGGAGTTGTCGGGGGGGAAATAACATTCAACAAATTCCAGAGAGAAGCCCTGTTTGAGGATCTGACTTTTCTTTTGCTTATGCAAAAACTTGTCAGCTTCCTTGCGATGTTATTGCTTCTTTTGATTTTTGTAATCCTTTCGCCGAACACACTTACAAGTTCCGCGGTAGCCACCCGTAAAAACATTTTAAGATCCTTTGGGGTCGGATTGCTTACAGTCATCGGTATTCTTGTGGGATCAATAATTTTGATGATGACCGTTGTTGGAATTTCCTTTGCCATGATGGCATTGGCCGGCGCGCTTATTCTCTTCTACTTGGCCAGAGTTTTTGCGGCAGCTTGGCTGGCTTCATACATTATTAATTTTGAGAAAAAAGTGCCACGTTGGAAGCTGTTCGGGGTAGTGGCTCTCGGTATTTTGTTTTATTACCTCCTGGGGATGATCCCTTTCCATATAGGAAGAATCCTGACAATTATTCTGTTCTTGATTGGTGCGGGATCCTTTATTCTGGTCAATCTGAGCCACTTGAAGTTTTTGAAATCGAAAGGCAGGCTTTAGTCTGAATAATTTTCTTTGATGTATTTCTTTGCTTCCCTTTTTGCGGTGAGTTCTCCTCCCAGTTGTTTTTCCCGTACATCGGCAAGGATTTCTCCAATCTTTTTCCCGGGCTCGATCTTCAAGAATTTCATTATTTCCGTACCGCTTATCAGGCTCTTCGGCATTAATTTCAATTTTGCTATTTCACTCAAATAAAGCTTCTTCAATTTTTCATAGGCCGATAAATCCATAGGGTCTATCCCCATGGCATCCGCTCGGTATGTTTCCAGAAGCTCCTCAAATCCTGGATGCAGAAACCAGTGGCGTCTTCTTGCGTCGCTCATTTCAAACAAAGGCACCATCATCATGTGATGTGATATCAACCAGTGAACCTTTTGGATTATTTTCGTGGGGAATTTTAATCGTTTTAGAATATTTTTTGCGATCTCAGCCCCGACTTCCGCGTGCCGATCATATCTTATTCTCTCCTTATCGTCTGAAAATGTTTCATATTTTCCAACGTCATGTAAAAGGACCGCCCACTTCAGCGCGAGACTGGGGGGTTCTTCCGGCAACGGATTAGGATCCGCTTCTTCATCCGTGATGCTGTCCAAAGCTCTTATAGAATGATCCCAAACATCTCCCTCGTGATGAAATTGCAACGGTTGAGCCAATCCTTTCAGGTGACAAAGTTCCGGAATTATTAATTCCAGAGCTCCGATTTCAAACAGTTCCTCGAACGCTTGTCCCGCGTTGTGACCCATTATCATTTTGTTCAGTTCGTCCCTTACCCGGTCCACGCAAATATCCTTTATGAGATGTACGTTTTTGTGGATGCCTTCATATGTTTGCGGGTGGTACTGCATTTCATAGCTGTTTTTGAATCGTACCGCTCTTAAAATGCGCAGGTGATCCTCTTTTATCCTTTTCTCCGGATCCCCGATAAATTTCACCAATCGGTCTCTCATGTCCCTCTGTCCGTCAACGTAGTCCAAGATCCTATCTTCCAACGGATCGTATAAAATCGCGTTGATTGTGAAATCACGACGTAGAGAGTCCTCTTTTGCGCTTGTGAATTCGATGGCGTCCGGTCTTCTGCCGTCACTATATCCGGCATCCGATCTAAAGGTTGCGATTTCAAAGGTTTTTCCATTTTGTATAGCCAGAATAACTCCGAATTTTTTACCGATGGGGATTGTGTGCTCGAGTAAATCTTCTATCTCGTCCGGTTTTGCGGAAGTGACTATATCAAAATCTTTGGGTTCGATGCCAAGCAACATGTCACGCACGCAACCTCCCGCCCAATAAGCTTCGTGTCCGGCGTCTTTCAAAATTTTTATAATTTCTATGGAAGTTACTTTCATCCAGTAGATTATACCAGAAAACGGGG
>SLNK01000023.1 GCA_007133095.1 Candidatus Peregrinibacteria bacterium
AAGGAAATGGTCGCCTTAGATGCCATGAACATCATGATAAAGCTTTTTGACGAAGAAGTTTTTGGCCCCAGAATTCAAGACTACTTCAGAAACGGTTGTCTTACTCTTATGTCGGATCCGGCCGGTGGGGCACTGACAGACATTGTTCGTCTTTTTACGGATGACGATTTTGCAAAAGTTAAACGCCAGCATGTCACCAACCCGGTTGTGGCATCTTTTTGGGATCATCAGATGGCAAAAACGGGAGCCAGGGAAAAAGCGGAAATGATCCCTTATTTTGCCGCTAAATTTGGGCAGTTCGTCACCAACACGATGATGAGGAATATTATAGGTCAAACAAAATCGGCTTTTGATTTCGCAAAAATAATGCAGGAAGGAAAAATTCTTCTGATGAATCTTTCCAAAGGTACGGTGGGAGAAATAAATTCAAAACTTCTTGGTCTTATCATTGTCCAAAAAATTCAGATGTCGGCGTTGAAGCGTGAAAAAATGCATAAGGAGGATCGCAGGGATTTCTTTCTTTATATTGATGAATTTCAAAACTATGTAACCCCAAGCATTGAATCAATCCTTTCGGAAGCGCGTAAATATAGATTGGGACTTAATATTGCCCACCAATACATAGGCCAGTTGGAGGAAGACCAGGGAAGAAAAGGTGTTACAAATCTTAAGGAAGCCATTTTTGGAAACGTTGGAAGTATGATGTGTTATAAAATAGGAGCACAAGACGCCGAGCATATGGCGAAAGAAATGTCTCCGGTTTTTAGTGATCAGGATCTTATTAACATGGATAAACACAAGGCCGTTATAAAACTTTCAATAGATACTCAGCCCAGCAGACCTTTCAGTATTACTCCTGTAAATCCTTACACGGAAGAGGGAGACAAGGAGGCGGCGGAAGCCTACAAACAACTTTCAAGACTAAAATATGGGCGTGACAGGGATTTTGTCGATAGAGAAATATTGCGAAGAATCGGGGCGGTTTAAAAAACATTTTTAGTAATGAGGCAAGCCTTATAAAAGGAATCCTCTCTTTTTTTGTGGTATAATTTTGTGATGCTAAAACCAAAAATAAAAATGAAAACAAGATTTGTTACTAATTTTTTCACGGTTATATTTTCGTTCATACTGCTTTCTTTTTTATCGGGAGTGGGAACGGAAAGTTTTAGTTCTTCTGCCAATGAGCAGGTATATCCTTATACAAAAACTTTCACAATAAGCGCATATTATTCTCCCCTCCCCTGTCAAATGCGTTACGCGACAGGCAGTTATACCGGAGACATAAGGTTAAACGGCTCAGGTGTCCGGAGCGCAGACGGCACACCGGTTTACCCCGGGATGATTGCGGCTCCGCGAAATTATCCGTATGGAACCAAAATGGATATTCCGGGTGTCGGGATTGTTTCCGTGCATGACAGAGGCGGGGCTATTGTTGCGTCCGATCAGGAAGGGGTTTTTGATCGCCTTGATGTTTGGATGGGATATGGGGACAAAGGATTGACCAGAGCCTTGAATTGGGGAAAAAGAAACCTGAATGTTGTTGTTTATGGGAAGGATGACTCAATAAAAGAGAAAGTCTTTTTATCGGGATATTCCCCAAGTGAAGCAATCCCAAATCAATGTGAAAGTACGGAACCCGTAAAAGCACCGACTCCGGTCACGGAAAATCCCGTTGACTCCGGCGTGGTTCATGAGGCACAAAGACTCACAAAGGATCTTAAAATTGGAGACAGAGGTGATCAAGTGCTAGAGCTTCAACGAGAACTGACAAGACTTAACTACTTTAGGACTTCAATAACCGGCTATTATGGTCCGGTAACCGAGCATGCCGTCTTTAAATTCCAACAGTCTCAACGGCTGGTAGGTGACAAATCTTCTTTGGGCGCGGGAATTTTCGGTCCAAAGACAAGAGATGCTTTGAACCGTGTTATTGTAGCGAGAGGATACAAAACCCGTATGGTTGCGGAAGCCACCGAAAATCACGGTCAGCGATTGGTTGCTTCAATAGACAAGAATGAATTGGAATCGGCGAACATAGCTGTTGCGGGAGCAGGTACTCAGTCCTCATCTTCGTTTGTTTCAAACATCCTAACAAAAGAATTAAATCCGGGACAGCGAGATAACGAAGTCGAAACCTTACAACGAGTTCTTAGAGACAAGGGCTTTTTTGAGGGAATGTTGATAACCGATTATTTTGGCCCCGTTACAAAGGATGCGGTTTTACGATTTCAACTTGCAAACAACATTGTGAATTCCGAAAACGATTCGGGCGCCGGAAGAGTTGGGCCCGCTACTTTGGCTCTATTGAACGGTTGATGGTATAACCTCGACTCCCCTTTCGTTTTCACCCAGATATTCCATTTTTACTTTTATTCCGTCCGGGAATTTTGAGCCTCCCAGTTTATCCGCCCATTCTATTACTATTGTGTTTTTTTCATCGCTCATAAGTTCCTTTATTTCGTGTTCCAAAAGTTCATCCACTTCTTCCAAGCGATACAAATCAATATGATAAAAGTCCCCGTATCTCCTTATGTAATTGAACGTGGGGCTTTTGACGGAGAAATCATCGATCCCGAACTTCTTAGCCATTCCCTTCGCAAATACCGTCTTTCCACTCCCTAAATCACCATAAAGATACACTATCCCCCCGCCGACCACCTTTTCGGCAACTTCTTTTGCAATCTTCTCCGTTTCCCCCGTGGTTTTACAAATTCGCATGGTTGATTTTTAATCTTATAACTGCTATAATTGCATGATAACAAAAAACCAAAACAAAAATAAACATGTTTATAAAACTGAAACTCATTGCACTTCGCGCAGTTCTTCCGGCTGTGATATTGGCGATTCTTTCTTCAGTAGCTTTTGTGGATATCAATAATGTTTTTCATCAGACCAATGTTTTAAGTATTCCGGACCACGCTCCTTTTGATGGCACGGTTTATCCGATTGAAAAAGTTCCCAACTGGACCAAGCTGGATTCTTCCAGGCGTGATGTTCACTATTCCGAATTAAGACCATCAGACTTGATTCCGATTCCTTATTATGATCCGACGGTTTTATCCTTTGATGCCTCTAATTTGGTTTGGGGAAACACTAATCATGACGATATAAGAAATGCTAAAATTACATATTCCGTTCCCTATATGGGAAATTACAAACTTGATGGGATCGAACACGCCGGGTCTCACCCCGCAGTGGATATAAAGGTTCCCACGGGTACCCCCATTTACGCTATGGCTAACGGGACCGTAACAAAGGCTTCAACTCAAAACGATGGTTTTGGACACCATGTTGTTATAATACATAAAAATTTCCCAAGTCTTGAAAACAGAAATATTACAGAAACAATCCATTCTTCGTACAGTCATTTGAGTGCGGTTTTTGTTTCTCCGGGTGATGTTTTAAGAAAAGGAGATAAAATAGGCCTTTCCGGTGATACCGGTACCGCGACCACTCCTCATCTTCATTTTCAAATAGATAGAGCTAACGCTCCATGGTCTCCTTTTTGGCCTTTTACATGGAAAGAGGTTCATGAGGCGGGACTTAACTTTTTCACCGCCGTTAATGAAGGCCTTGGAAGAGAAAGGGCGATTGAAGTGACTATAAACCCGATGAGATATGTTCAGCGGTATCTGGACTCTGAAGGTGTTTATTCACCCCCTCCAACAGGGCCAGGCTCTGTTTCTTATGTGGATGATACTCCGACCCCCGATGATGAAGTATCCGGTGGCCCCGAATCGGTTTCTTATGTTACGGAAGAATTTATTGAATCTGAAATAATAATGTCTGATCCCGTGCCTGGGAATGCATCAATTTTTAGATTTTCCGATGTCTCGGAAAGCGATGATTACCATGACGCAATCTCCTTCCTTGCCGAGGAAGGTATTATTCAAGGATATGAGGACGGAACTTTCCGCCCCGATGACCTTGTAAACCGCGTGGAAGCTTTGAAATT
The DNA here is from genome assembly GCA_007133095.1 of Candidatus Peregrinibacteria bacterium. GTDB lineage: Bacteria > Patescibacteriota > Gracilibacteria > UBA1369 > LOWO2-01-FULL-3 > SLNK01. The sequence goes on from SLNK01000023.1 coordinate 3,956, forward strand.
TATTCTTGAAAGTATTGAGGCGGATCTGCAATTGGTGGGAACCGCTCCTTTTAACGATATCCTTCATAACGCCTGGTATGCCAAATATCTGTACACCGGTTATGGCATGGGGATTGTGGATGGACATCCGGACGGATCTTTCAAGCCATCCGATCCGGTTAACAAGGCAGAACTTTTAAAAATACTTTTCAACGGCATGAAGGTCGATATCCCTCCTTCTGTTGAACATGATCCTTATGTGGATGTTCCGCATGACGAGTGGTTTGCTCCGTATGTTTCATACGCAAAAACTCTTGGGGTTCTTGACCCAATGCTGAGACGCGCGGAACCGGACAAACCCATGACCAGAGGAGAGGTGGCCGACGCAATGTTCAAATTGATTCAGCTTACGGAGTAGAAGATGGTACCCGGGACAGGATTCGAACCTGTGACCTTCGCCTTAGAAGGGCGCTGCTCTATCCAACTGAGCTACCCGGGCTTGTTGTTAATATGCGGATAACGGCGTTGATTATAAAACAACTTTCTGCACTTATACAAGTTTTTCCAGCGAAATCACTTCTCTGAAGAGCAGAAGCTGTAATGTGAAGGCGATTGCGTTGTTGAGAACATGAAATCCTATCGCTGGCCAGAGCGATTTACTCTTTATAACTATGTAGTTTATTACCAGCCCCAGAACGAATATCGGGATTATGTTTTGCCAAGGCATATGCAATACCGCAAACAGCCCTGCCGATAGAACACTTCCCAGAAGCAAGCCTATCCTATTACATAGTGTTCGTAAGATGAATCCTCTGAAAAATATTTCTTCCAAAACGGGCCCTATTATTATAATCAGTAAACCCGCTATGATTAAGCTGTATAAATTTTCATCGAAAAAATGAAAAATACTCCAGTCCACCTGATATCCGGGGACTCTCACATCGCTGTACATTATTATCGTCACGATAATGACGGATATAATGATATAAAATATGTATCCTTTTAAAATCAGAAACAGGGATTTTAAAGGACTGTATTTTCTGAATCCAAAATTTTTCCAGGTGAGATTTTTGTACCCGGGACGAACAAATAACAACGGTAAAAGAAGAATCCCCCACTGTATCATAAAGAACAATGTGACATACGCTGTTTTTACATGGCTTTCCTTCATTAAAACGTCCAATTCAAAATAATTAAATCCGAGCCTGAAAAGCATGAACAGCAAAACGGAGGCGGATAATGCCATTATCAGTTCTCTGATTTCCCATGGTGCTTGAAAATAGTTTCTCATAAGGTAGAATAGGGTTATTACTTAGGTCAATATATCAAGATTATGCAGATACGTGAAGGGGAGCAGGTCCTGAAAATTTTTTACCCTCATTACACACCTTTTGTTTTTTATATGTTGAAAGTTTTGCTGGGAATCCTTCCGCTTTTTCTCTTTCTTTATTTTCTCAGCTTTTTTATTTCGACCAAGTGGTATGTTATTGGAAACCTTCTTTTGGTTCTTTTATTTATTATTGTTGTGCTTTATAAGTCTCTGGTTTATTGGTTGGATAGACTGGTTATAACGAACCAAAGAATCGTCCATGTGGAATGGCGTAATCTGGCGGTCAGGGATGAAGCTGAAATACGATTGCAGGATATTCAAGATATTTTGACACAAGAAAAAGGCCTTCTGTCTTATTTTAAAATTTTTGATTATGGTACAATACGGATGGATACGGCATCGGCGTACGTTGCGTTACAGTTCAAGAACGCACCGGATCCGGAAGGCATCCGCAGGTTCATATATCATGTAAGGAATCAGTAATGATACAAAGCGAATTGGAAAATCAAGAAGACGAACTCACGAATATCGTTTCTTCAAAAAGTGACGACGAAATGATTCAGTTTGAAAACAATCTCCGCCCCGGGGCTCTTAAAGATTACGTAGGGCAAAGGGCTATCAAAAATAATCTTTCAATAGCCATTGAAGCGGCGAAGAAAAGAGAGGAGCCGCTGGATCATGTTCTTTTGCACGGGCCTCCCGGACTTGGTAAAACCACACTTGCATATATTATCGCCAATGAATGCGGAGTTAATATAAAGATAACTTCCGGGCCCGCTTTGGAAAAACAAGGAGACGTTGCTTCCATAATCTCCAATCTTCAAGAAAATGACATTCTCTTTATAGATGAAATCCATCGTCTTAAATCCGTCGTGGAGGAAGTTTTGTATACCGCAATGGAAGATTTTGGGATTGATATAATCATAGGGAAAGGGCCGTCCGCCCGCAGCATGCGAATAAATTTACCAAAATTTACGCTTATCGGAGCGACTACCAAATTAAGTATGTTGTCCTCCCCTCTTCGCGCCAGATTCGGAAATATGTTTAAACTTCAGTTTTACGATAAACAGGAAATTCAGGAGATCCTGTTGAGATCCGCGGGGATTTTGGGATGCGATATAAACGAAAAAGTTGCCGATATGCTTGCGGATTCATGCAGACAGACGCCCAGAATTGCCAACAGACTGTTAAAAAGAGTTCGGGATTACGCGGACATAAAAAACAACTCTGTGGTGGATGAGAAAATTCTTAAGGAAACGTTGCTTGGTATAGGAGTGGATGAGGCGGGACTTGACCATACGGACAGAGAGCTTTTGGGAGTTATAATTGATAAATTCAGGGGCGGGCCGGTTGGCTTGAATACTCTGGCAGCCGCCATATCCGAGGAACAGTCCACAATAGAAGATATCTATGAGCCTTTCCTGATCCAATCCGGATTTCTTGAAAGAACCGCACGTGGCCGGGTTGCTACGGAACGTGCTTACGGCCACATGGGTTTTGACTTTTATAAATGATTTTTGTATAGTTCCTTCGGTCTTAATTTTATACTATGAAAAAACTTTTATTGCTCTCATTGGTTGCGTTGGTTTTTAGTGCGTGTGGCGGCGCCGACAAAGACTATATTCATATTCAGCCTCAATCTTTGTCTGTGACGGGAATTTTGGAATTACAACAGATTGACGCTCATCCTGCAGGAACTCATGTGATTCTAAAGGACAACGGAGAAGAAGTTTCGGTTAAAAGCTTGTCCATAAATCTTTCTCTTGATCGATATCTTGGTAATATGGTTGAAGTTATGGGAATAATGGATCATTCCAACGATGTTCTTGAAGTTACGGGAATCACAGTGCTGGAAATTTTGGTTGAACCCATCGATGAGGATTTGGAGGATGTTGAAGACGATGAGAACGATATTGAAGAAGCGGAAAACGATCTGGAGGAAGACGTTGATGAATCCTTTGGAGTAGTTCCTTCGGAGGACGAATCGGAGGACGATTCGGGCGATGTTTCAGATCATGAGCTTCCCGAAGTTGATATGTCCCTCACTTCTTTCAAGAGTCTCCCCTATTTCTTTAGCGGAGAATATCCGTCTCAATGGTATTATGCCGGTTCACTCCCCACGACCGATGGCGTTCTTCACCATTATGGATTTTCCAATGAGTCTCCCGTTACTTCCGAAAATGAAATCGTGAGCCTTGATGTGATCAGTGGTGGATTGATGTCCGAATGGACTTCAAGAGCGGGAATTGAAACCGTTGAAATCAATGAACAAGAATTTTTTATTTCCGCCTCTCAAACGGATTATGTAGTTTTTACATCTGTCGGTGGAAGAAATTACCGAGTGCTGGGTCCGCTTGAATATGAAGATTTGATTTTGGCTATGGCTGCAAGTATTCAACCTTTTGAACCTGAAAAGGAATAGTTATCTAAACCATTTAAGCTTTTTAAAGTAAAGCATAAATAGACATGTTGTGTTCTGCTTTCACTCCTTTTGTGGTAATATTGTCTGAAGTAAAAATTTATTAAAAATCATATGTCTGAAATAAATCATTTTGATAAGTTTACGAAGGAAGCTAAACAGGCTCTTATGGTCGCTCAAGATAAGGCCAAAGAGGCGAAGCTTAACTACGTTGGGACGGAACATATTTTGATAGGGATTCTTGCGCAAGAGAACTCCCTGGGATCGTCAATACTTTTAAATTTCGGGGTTTCTCTGGATAATGTCTACTTGGTTCTGAAGACCGTTGGAAGAAGCAGTTCTCCTAGCAAGGCTGACGAACCTGGGGGCTTAAGCGGCTTTGCTAAAGAAATAATTGAAGAAGCGGTTAAAGTTGCCCACGAATATGGACACTCTTTTGTGGGAACCGAACATCTTCTTTTTGCGCTTGCATCACAGGACAATACCGCCGCCACTGTTATTCTTGAAAACATGAAGGTTTCCCCCGACGATATTAAAGAGCAAATTTTAGAAATTTTTGAAAGAGCGAAAGGAATGCAAGGAAACGGTCAAGAAGGACTGGAAGGCGCCGGCCCAAATGTCCCAAAAAATCCTCAAATGATGAATCCGATAGAATTTTTTCTAACCGGTCTTCAAGGAGTTTTGACAGGACAACCAAAAGACGCTTACAAAGATGCACATAAACATAAAAAAAGAACGGATAAGCAGGGCGTAAGTACGCCGGCTTTGGATTATTTTTCCGTTGATCTCGTGGAAGAGGTCAGGGAAGGGAAAATTGGTCCGGTTATCGGGAGAGAAAGAGAAATTGAGCGTGTTATAAGTATTCTTTCAAGAAAAACAAAGAATAACCCTATTCTTATCGGAGAGTCCGGGGTGGGGAAAACCGCCGTGGCGGAAGGCCTTGCCCATGTCATTGCCGCTGAAAATGTTCCGGACAGCATGTTGGATAAAAAATTGCTTTCAATTTCAATGGCGTCCGTTGTTGCCGGGACAAAGTATAGAGGTGAATTCGAAGAAAGAATAAAGCAGATAATAGAAGAAGCAAGCGCCCAGGATAATGTAATTCTTTTTATTGATGAGTTCCATACTGTGGTTGGCGCCGGAAGTGCGGAAGGCAGTCTGGATGCCGCCAACATATTGAAACCGGCTCTGTCTAGAGGAAGTATTCAGGTTCTGGGAGCGACGACCACCACCGAGTATAGAAAAAATGTTGAGAAAGACGCAGCTCTAGAGAGGCGTTTCCAATCTGTTATGGTTGAAGAAGCCTCAACATCGGAAACTTTGGAAATTCTAAGCGGGATAAGGGAATCTTTTGAAGATCATCACAATCTCATGATTACCCCCGATGCTTTGCAATCTTCAGTCTATCTTTCCAAAAGATATATTAATGACCGATTTTTACCGGATAAGGCCATAGATCTTATCGATGAAGCGGCGGCCAAAAAAAGAATCAAATCTAAAGTTCATGACGATAAAATCAAGAAGCTTCAGCGCAAATTGACTGCGGTTATAAAGAAAAAAGAAGACTGCGTTTCACGCCAAGACTACGAAAAAGCGGCGGAGCTGCGGAATGAAGAACTGGAATTGGTCAAAAAAATAGATGAACAAAAATTTGTAAAACTGCCCAGATCCAAAAGACCTAAATTGATGCAAAACGATATCGCGGCGGTTGTTTCTTCCATGACGGGCGTTCCCGTCACCAGATTGGTAAAGGATGATATTTCAAAATTAAAATCTTTGGAAATCGCGCTCAAAAGTAGGATTATCGGGCAGGATGAAGCGGTGGAGGCTGTATCAAGAGCCATCCGAAGATCCCGTGCGGGGTTCGCCGATGAAAAACGCCCTATCGGGTCATTCATTTTTATGGGGCCGACAGGTGTGGGAAAAACGGAATTGGTTAAAACTATTGCAGAAGAAGTTTATAATGATAGGAACGCGCTCATAAAAATCGATATGAGTGAATTTATGGAAAGGCATAACACTTCCCGTTTGATTGGGGCGACTGCGGGCTATGTCGGGTATGACGATGGCGGCCAGCTTACGGAAGCGGTTAGAAGAAAACCATACAGCGTTGTTCTTTTTGACGAGATTGAAAAGGCCCATCCCGATGTCTTCAATCTTCTACTTCAAATTCTTGAGGACGGTGAACTTACCGATGCGAAGGGAAGAAGAGTGGATTTTAGAAACACTATAATTGTCTTAACCTCCAATATAGGAGCCAAGAAGCTGACTGAAAAGGCGGCTCCGATCGGGTTTACTACAAAAAATGAAGATTTGGAAAAAGCGGAGGAGGATTTTGTAGCAATGAGAGATGAAATTCTCAAAGATCTCAAGGATGCTTTTCGTCCCGAATTTTTGAACAGAATAGACAAGGTTGTAGTTTTCAGAGCTCTCACCAACGAAAATGTAAGAGAGATTGTAAAACTTCACTTAAAATACTTGCAGGATCGTCTTGATCAGAAGGGCATAAAAATAAAATGCACGGAAGAGGCTCTTAATATCCTGGCACAGAAAAGTTATGATCCGATGTATGGAGCCAGACCTGTCAGAAGGGCTTTACAGGAACTTGTTGAGGATGCTCTTACAACAAAATATCTTGATGGAGAATTCAAGGATGGGGACAAAGTCAGGATCATAAAAAAAGGAGATTCTGTGGGGTTGGAGAGGAATAGTTGACATGCCCGTAAAGTCTGCATATAATCCCTGTGCTCATTTGAATCAAGGTGTTTTATTAGTTGGGACTGCCTTTTCGAAACGGATGAGCAAGTATAATTTTAAAAAGTCCCGCTAAGCAGTAATATGACAGATGAAAATTCTTCCGGAACGACCATTATGGACGAGCTTCTTAATAGTGCGGAAGAGCTCCGGTTGCCCACTCCGGGAACGCTGATAGACGGCGTTGTTGTTTCAATATGGAAAAATAAGGTCTTGGTTGACCTTGGTGGAGTTGCTACGGGAATAATTGCCGGGCAAGAAGCACATGACAGTTCGGGAACGCTCAAGGACCTGAGTTCCGGCGACAAAATTTCCGCGTTTGTGCTTGAAGACGAAAATGAAGACGGTTTGGTTGTTTTGTCTTTGAGGAAAGCCAGCCAGCAAAAAACCTGGGATAAATTCACAAAGGCTTATGAAAATAATGAAGCCATTACCGTTACCGCGAATGAAGCCAATAAGGGTGGACTTCTGCTTAATATTGACGGCATAAAAGGATTTATTCCCGTTTCTCAATTGGCTCCCCTTCATTATCCTAGAGTTAGCGGAGCGGACAGTGCCCGAATTCTTGCAAGACTGCAAAAATTGATAGGGGTTCCGTTGTTGGTAAAAATAATCAATTTGGATCTTGAAGGAGGCAAGTTGATTTTGTCCGAAAGAGCCGCGGAAGAAGAGGAACGCAGAAGATGTATGGAAAAACTTGAAGTAGGACAGGAGATTAAAGGGAAAATCAGCGGTATTGTTAACTTCGGGATTTTTGTCACATTCGGCGGATTGGAAGGTCTCGTTCACATTTCCGAAATAGCGTGGGGCCATGTTAAGGACCCTAATGACTACGGAAAACTCGGGGATGAGGTTGAGGTTCTTGTTATCGGGAAGGAGAGAGACAAAATCAGTCTTTCCATGAAGAAACTTATTCCGGATCCGTGGATTGAAGCCACAAAGAAATATAAAGTCGGTTCGGTTATAGATACTGTAGTTGACCGGGTAACACCTTTCGGAGTTTTTGTTAAACTCGATGACGAGATAAACGGCTTGATTCATGTCAGTGAATTCGATGAAGGTGGAACCAAAGATCCTTCCGAACTTTACAAAGCAGGGGATAAAATAACCGCAAAAATCATAAGTATAGATCCGGAAGAACACAGAGTGGGGCTTTCCGTAGCTACAGACAAGAAAGAGGACGACAAAGCTGATAAAAAAGCCGAGGAGAAAGAAAAAAAAGAGGAAGAGGTAGAAGTAGAGACTGAAACTGAAGTTGAAGAAGAAAAATAGGCCGATAACGCGTACTTTTTATGTTTGACGCCAGATACTCGGATCTTAATGAAGAACAGAGACGGGCCGTCGATGCAATCGACGGCCCCGTTTTAGTTATAGCCGGCCCCGGATCGGGGAAAACGGAGATATTGAGTCTGCGAACTCTGAATATTTTAAAAAAAACAGACACACTCCCCTCTTCCATTTTGTGTCTTACCTTTACGGAAGCGGCGGCATCAAACATGCAGAAGAGACTCGCGGATATAATGGGGGCCGACGCATACAAAATCGCGATCCAAACATTTCACTCCTTCGGACAGAGCGTAATAAATCGCTATCCGGATTACTTCTACAAGGGGTTCAATTTCAATCCCGCGGACGACCTCACGCAGACCAAGATTTTGGAATCCGTCCTGGAAAGCATGCCTCACGATACTCCTCTGCGCTCTTACTCCGAGGCGCACGGATATTCCTACATCGGAGATATAAAAGGCAGAATCAATGACTTAAAAACGGGAGGCATGAGTCCGGACGAGTTTGAATCCGTTATCAAAGCAAATGAATCATATCTGAAAGAGGCCTCCCCCGTTCTGAACGATTTTTTTACAAACACTCCCTTGCGAGGAAAAACAGAAGCTATTTTAAGCGCAATCCCCCATCTCATCAATAATCTGGAGAGCATCCCGGGCGGATCAATCAAGAAAGAAATACTTAAAAGTTTACAAAACGCTTATGAGGAAGCCGTTTCTATCGAAAAAACAACTCCCATGACCAAATGGAAGAACTCGGTTTCCGAGAAAGATTCCGAGGGAAAATTCATATTCGTCGATTATCGAAATATTGAGAACCATTTTTCTCTGGCGGAAATTTACAGGAGGTACTGTGAAAAAATGCATCAGGAAGGCTATTTTGATTTTTCCGATATGATCTCCGATGTCTCACGGGCAATGGAAAAACATACGGATTTGAAATACAACCTGCAGGAGCAGTATCAATATGTCCTTGTGGACGAATTTCAGGACACGAACGGCGCGCAAATGCGGCTTCTGCACCAATTGCTGGACGCGGATGTGCATGAAGGCAGACCCAATATCATGGCAGTGGGCGATGACGATCAATCAATTTACAAGTTCCAAGGCGCCAATCTGGCGAATATTCTGGATTTTAGAGAGAGGTTCAGGGATCCGGAAATCATCGTGCTTACAAAAAATTACCGTTCCACTCCGGAAGTTTTAGACCTAGTCAGGAAAATCATTTTGAAGGGAGAAGAAAGACTTGAGAACAAATATGAAAAAATTACGAAGGAACTTGAAGCGGCCAACAAAAACGTGAAGCCCGGGGAGATTGCGGAGAAGGAATTTTTTACCCGCTTCCATGAATTTATTTGGGTGTCCGAAGGAATAAAAAACCGTTTGGATAAAGGCGAATCGCCGTCGGAGATAGCGGTAATCGCGCCGACTCACAAGATACTTATGGAAATGGCCAAATATCTTGATTACAAAGGCATCCCCGTCGCGTATGAACGCAAGAAAGATCTTTTTGAGCAGACTCACATCACCCAGCTTATCACCATGATGCGCTTTGTTAATTCGCTAAACAAAATCGGACAAAAGGAAGCCGATCATCTGTTGCCGGACATCCTTTCGTTTGAATTTTTCAATATCCCCCGTCTGGACATCTGGAAGATTTCCATAGAAGCCTACAGCCCCAGCGACAAGACTAATCAAAAGCTCTGGCTTGAAGTCATGCTGGCGCACAGTAACGAAAAAATCAGAAAAATAGCGAGGTTTTTTATTGAACTGGCCGGCCTTTCAGTCAACCGCACGGGCGAAGAAATAATAGACATGCTTACGGGCGTTGCGCCGGTGAAAATTGAAGACGATAAGTTTGTTTGTCCGTACAAGGAACATTACTTCGGCACGGATATTTTTGAAAAGAAGCGAAGCGAATTCATGGATCATCTTGTGGCTTTGCAATCGCTTGTTAAGTCGGTGAGAGATTTTGAAGGCGGCAAAAAGGCACTTACATTATCGGACATCGTTGATTTTGTGGATCTTCATGAAAAGCACAAAGTCAAATTGGTTTATCAGACCGCGTTCAACACGACCGAAAACGCTGTACATTTAAGTACTCCGCACAAAGCGAAGGGACTGGAGTTTGAAACGGTTTACGCCGTAAATTGCACGGATGGCGCTTGGTGCGGTCGCGGAAGATCCGTTAAAGTGAGGTTCCCCGCGAATGTCCGGCTCATGTCCGAATCCGACAATCCGGACGACAAATTGAGGCTTTTTTACGTCACCCTCTCCCGTGCGAAGCGCAATTTGTACACCACCTACCACAAATACAACGAGGACGGCAAAGGCGCCAACAAACTGCGATTTCTTGAGGACAGAGACATTGAGGAAAAGTTATCGAAACCCGCGTCAATAGACTTGAATCTCACGGACGACAAAAACGCGAAGGATTTTTACGAAATGCAGGTTAGCCCCATCAAATACGGCTCACTCAACCAGCAAGAAAACGCTTTATTGAGAGATGTTCTTGAAAATTATCGTCTCAGTGTCACCCACCTTCAGAATTTTCTGGATATAAGCCGGGGCGGGCCGCAAGTTTTCCTGGAGAAAAATCTTTTGAGGTTCCCCCAAAAACTTTCCTTCGTCCTTTCTTTCGGAAATGCCATGCATCAAGCCGTTGAGAAATTTTACAGGGAATTCAAGGCGCGCGGCGTTCTCCCCACGGTCGACGCTCTCCTGCGGATTTACGAGGAGGTTCTGCCCGGTCATCGTCTTAATAAAAAGGATTTTGAGCATGCGTTGGAGAAAGGTCGGGACTATTTAAAAGTTTATTACGAAAATCGCAAGGATAGTTTTGACCCGAGTGATCTTGTAGAGGTCGATTTCAGGCACCAGAATGTTATGATGGACGGAGTGAAGCTCACTGGGAAGTTGGACAAAATTAAAATAATCGATAAGACGGAAGCGCACGTTTTCGATCTGAAAACGGGAAAGAGTTTGAATCGATGGGACGGTTCCCTAAAATCTTTGAATTACAGGGATCAGCTGGTTTTTTATAAGATTCTGATGGAGAACAGCAGAGATTATTCAAATTACAGGGTTACAGAGGGCGTTATGGAATTTTTGGCCCCCACCGACGGAAAGACAATACTACTCCCCCACTCCATTTCCGATCCGGAAGTCGAAGAGATGAAAAAACTGATCAGCATCGTTTACAAAAAGATCCTGAACCTGGATTTTCCGGATGTAAGCGGATATCCCCTGGACAGCTACGGCAGCGTCTCCCCCGTCGGCGTCAAACAGTTCCGCAAAGATTTGTTGGAAGGGAGGGTGTGAGGGATTTCTAGAACTTGGACAATGCCGGTTCACTTGATGAGAATGACAAGATGAAGCATCCGGGGCGCCTCCCCCCAAACTTCCGCTTGACGGGAAACCGGCCGGTTGAAAATCGGTCTTTGTTTTCGATGTCGCGGCCGTTTCGGCTGTTTTCGATTCAAAAAATCATAAATCCCTCAAAACACCACGCCTTTAAAAAATTTCGGCCATATGAAACGCTCTGACGCGGCACCCCCGCGCGCCACCAAAAATCGTGTTGCACAATAGTACATCAGCTCTTGATTTTTCCCTGCAACATGCGAAAATTCCAGTGTTATCAAACATAAAAACTAATCACAAAAATCATGAAAAACCTGCACAAAAAATTCGTTCAGCTCGGTCGCCAAAGAAACAAACTCCTCAACGAAATGCTGGCGATCCTGCCGGAAATCCACAAAAGCGGCATCTGGAAAACCCACGCGAGTTCTATAATTGAGTACGCCGGGAAATTCGGGGGGATCTCAAAAAGCGCGGTCTTGAAGAGGCTTCGGCTGGAAAAACATCTGGAAAACAAGCCGGCGCTGACAAACGCGATCCGAACTGCCGGCGTTCACAAGGTTGATATGGTGGCAAGGCTCGCTACGGTCTGGACCGATGCGATGTTCGCGGATAAGGTCAACAACATGAGCAAAATCGCGGTTGAGGTTTTGGCAAAGGAGTTGAGGGTGAAAACCGATAGTGCGAGGTGTGCGGGTAGTGAAACTGATCTTTTTCAGCTTTCTTCCGTCTGTTTCGCTGTGCCCGTGAGGATCAAGCTGGAACTGGATGAGGAGATGTCGTTTTTGTTTATGAAACTGAAGGCGAAGTGGGGAGTTGGAAATATGGAGGTTATGAAACTTTTGATCGATGGGGCAGTTGCCAGTGAGTTTGTGGAGAAAAAAGTTTCTGTGAAAGCGATGCGAACGCAGACCGCGAAGAAAATCAAATCTGTCACCGGTGATAAAATCGTCAGGAGTGCGAGTCCGCGTAAACTTGCGAATGTCAAATGTGTCACCGGTGATAAAATCGTCAGGAGTGCGAGTCTGCGTAAACTTGCGAATGTCAAATCTGTCACCGGTGATAAAATCGTCAGGAGTGCGAGTCTGCGTAAACTTGAAAGTGTCAAACGCGCGAGAGGCTTCTCCGGCGGCGATGTCAAGCCCTCCCGCTACATCAACGCGTATCAAAAGCGCGCGATCCTAAGCAAAACAGGAGGCAAGTGCGCCTACAATAACTGCAACAGACCC
>SLNK01000014.1 GCA_007133095.1 Candidatus Peregrinibacteria bacterium
ACAAGGAAAAAGTTGATCCTTACAGAGAAATGGAAAGATCCGAAGTTTTGGAGTATTTCTATAGAGTTTTGACCAGCTCTTGACGTTACCGCACGGGAAGTGTGATAATTCGCTCCATTATTTAAAGACTCTTCCAATGAGAAGAAAGGAGCATCCCGAAAACGGGTACAAGGTGTTGAGAACTGTTAAGCTGCCCGTGTCAGAAAATGGATCCACTCCGCCGGGCGACGGCGAAGCGGAAGAAGTCCGGATAAAGGGACTGCTTGAAGGAGCACGAACAGCTTTGGAACGAGTGCAGATTGATGAAGAGGATCGTATCAAAAAAGTAACGGAGATCATTGAAGAGGCGGGACAAAAACCAAAAATGGTAACGGTTCCCGCAGTTTCTTGGGAGGATCAAATCAATGAACTTGCGGAAATAGCAAAAGGAGACATAAAAATCGGTTCCAGAAAAATAAGCGCTCCGCGCGTATCCGAGGACGCCAGAAGAATTTTAAGAAGATCCGGAATAGATGACAAAGAAAGTGTTTTTATACTGGGAATGGAAAATCCGCTCAGTTTGCTTGAGGACGATCCTGCAAGAAAAAGAAGGGGACTTACTCCACTCGCAAAGAGATTGGAATCCTTTTTAAAAAACCCGATATACAAAGAAAACGGATTGACGGAAATGGATCCGCGCGCGTACTTGCAAGTTGTTATAAATAAAATAAAACAGGGGATGGATCCGATTGACTATACAAAAGGGGCCGTAAAAACTTTGATTACGGGAACCGAATTACTGGAAAAGAAGAAGGTTCTTATGGTATGGTGGGACCCCCACAACAACAGGTTGGAACTTGACGTTTTACACATAGACAACGTACATGACAGCGCACGGTTTAGACTCTGTTGTTTGATCTCTTAAAACGGGCAAGTGGCGGAATCGGTAGACGCGCAGCGTTCAGGACGCTGTGGGAGCAATCTCGTGAGGGTTCAAGTCCCTCCTTGCCCACCAACCGAAACAGGGCACACTCATTTCTAAATCCAACTTTCTCGATTACAGAGTTGGTTTTGGTGATGCTTAGAATAAGGAAAAGTCATTATATGCTTGACAAAAATAGAGGATAGGTTATTATTCACGGCTCAAGTGAATATTGACTATTTATCGTGAAAGGAACAATTTGTAGAACAAACAACGGGGAAACTGTACGAAGTCTTTATGAAAAAGATGTCGCAGATTTTTTAGGCGAACATGAGATCAAATATATATACGAGCCTAAATATTATTTTACTACAACAGGAGAGACTGTAAAACCGGATTTTTTTCTTCCGGACTACAATATATATATTGAAATCTGGGGAATGGCCAGTGATCCAATTTACACCAGGAGAATGTATTGGAAAAAGAATAGGTATAAAATGGAGGACATCCTTTTGATTGAACTCTGGCCGGGTGGAGGAAGACTAAATTTTAGGTTCTTTATTAAAAAACATTTTGAATCTATCACCCAAGAAAAGTTCCCTGCCAAGAAAGCAGTGCCATATTTCCGGCCAAAGGCAAGGACCCAAACAGGGAATCACAATTCTAAAAATTAGATTTTCTAGTAATGCCAGCTTTAGAAAAAAATAGATCATTCTCTTCACTGCATTCTGACCCCTATATTTACTGGTGCAGAGAGGTATAAGGAATGTTTACAAAAACGCTGAAACGCTTTATCATCAAGACGCATGACTACACAAAACTCAAATTCGGGCTATGCTGATGTTCTTCTGGGGCTTCAGTATGGGGATGAAGGGAAAGCGAGGGTGGTGGATTTCATTGCGCCCGAGTATGACATCATCGCGAGATTTAACGGAGGAGCGAACGCGGGGCACACAATAGAAACAAAAGAAGGGGGGAAAGTCGCGCTTAATCAGGTACCTTCCGCGATTTTTCACGAAGACAAACTCATGTATATCGGGTCCGGGTGCGCGTTGAATCCGGTCAAACTTAAGATTGAAATTGAAAAAATAAAAAATCTAGGGCTGAATCTGGAAGGACGTTTACACATTTCCTGCCAGGCAAGTGTGGTTCAGCCGCATCACATGTATATTGACGCGGCCATGGGAGGTGCCATCGGAAGCACAAAAAACGGGATAGGCCCTTGCTACGCTGACAAGGCCAACAGAATGCACCGTGACAAACTTTTGAATGTCCGCACGGGGGATTTAAATGACGATGCAGAACATTTTTACAGGATTGTGGAAACAAATCTGGAAGATGCCGCACAAGCTTTTGATCTCCAAATTCCAAATCCGAATGAAGTCATGGCGGAGTTTATGGAAGGATTCGAATACATCAAAAAATATATTCAGCCGGACACGTTGTTTTTGCAAAGGAAGGTTGAAGATGGGGCAAAAGTTTTGTTTGAGGGAGCTCAAGCGGTCATGTTGGACGTTACAAAAGGGGGCGTGCCGTATGTAACTTCAAGCAATACGATAGCGGCATCCGCGTATAGCGGAGGAGACCTTTCTTTAAATTTTCACAGGAAAACGATAGGTGTGGCGAAAGCGATAATGTCACGTGTGGGGCACGGGCCTTTTGCCACGGAATTCGGGAGGGAAGAATCGGAAAAATATTGCATGACATCGGAAGGAGACGGGCCAAAATACGGAAAAGCGGTTGAAGAAAAATATGACCTTGATGAATTGATAAAATCCGAAAACGAATTTGAAATGGGGAAAGCGCTCCGAATACTTTCGGGAGAATACGGCACGGTGAGCACCAGACCTCGGAGAATCGGGGCATTTGATATCGTGCAGCTGAATTACGCGGTAAAAATGAACGATGTTAAGGAATTGATAATAAACAAATGCGATTTATTGAAGGAATATTCACGGACGGCAAGGGAGAAAATTCCATTGGCCGTATCCTACAACCTGGACGATGAAGAAATAGACTACGTTCCCGGCTCCGTAAGCGCTTATTACAGGGTCAAGCCCGTATTGGAATATCTGGAATCTTTTTCGGAGGATATTTCCGGGATCAGGAATTACGAAGAGCTCCCTCAACCGATGAAAAATTTCAAAGAAGAAGTTGAAAAACTAACATCTTGCAAGGTCGTCGGGGTGGGAGTTGGTCCGGAAAGAGAGCAGTTTATAAATATTTCCTTATAAAGATAAGTGCGGACGATGAGTGAAATTTCCTTTGAGCCCGAAGCGCAGACCCCTTTCAGCCCAAAAGCAATTTGGAGCAAGCAATCCTATTCACAGGCACGCAATACACACTGGAACCCTGAGGCAGGTTCCTTCCACATGTGGCTCGCTCTGCTTTCTCAAAATGGCTCTTCAGGAAATCACTCATCGTCCGCACTTACATAAAAATGTAACAAAATGAACGGTTCCGATACGAACAAAAAAGCTCTCGAGTACCACAAACTTCCCTATCCCGGTAAAGTGGGGATAAAAAGCACGAAAGAACTTAAAAATAAAGAAGATCTTTCTTTGGCATACACACCCGGAGTTGGCGCACCTTGTGAAGAAATAGCAAAAAATACGGAAAAGGTATGGGAATACACAAACAGAGGAAACAGCGTGGCTGTAATTAGCGATGGAACAGCGGTTTTGGGGTTGGGGAATATAGGTCCGGAGGCGGGACTTCCGGTTATGGAGGGGAAGGCGGTTTTATTCAAAAAATTCGCGGATATAGACGCATATCCGCTTTGTGTAAAATTCAAAGACGATGTTGAGACAAAAGAAACGACTCAACACAAAATTAAAGACTTTATATGCGCAGTTTCCTGCCTTGAACCTTCATTTGGAGGAATAAATCTGGAGGATATCGCCGGCCCGGATTGTTTTGAAATTCAAAAAGAACTGGATGAAAAAATGGGGATTCCGGTTTTCCATGACGATCAAGACGGAACGGCGGTAATAATAGTTGCGGGACTGCTTAACGCGTTGGAACTCACGGGACGAAGCATGAAAGAAATAAAAGTTGTGATAAGCGGGGCGGGCGCAGCCGGTATCGCCTGCGCCCGCCTCCTGACCGCCTTTGGTCTGGAGAAAAAACAAATTAATCTTTGCGACAGCAAAGGATTGATAACTTCAGGAAGAACGGACATAAACGAATACAAAAAAGAATTCGCGCAGCCGGCAGATTCACTTAAAAGCCGTTTCTCCCGGAAGACAAAATCCGATGTTTCTCCTCCAACTCTCGCTGACGCCGTCAAAAACGCCGATGTTTTTATAGGAGTTTCCGCCCCGGGAATTCTCACGGAAGAAATGGTGAAAACAATGGCTCCGGACCCGATAGTTTTTGCAGCCGCAAACCCTGTCCCGGAAATAATGCCGGACATTGCCAAAAAAGCGGGAGCGAAAATTGTGGCAACAGGCCGCAGTGACTTCCCCAATCAGGTCAATAATGTACTCGGTTTCCCCGGAATCTTTAGAGGAGCTTTGGATACAAGATCTTCAAGCATAAACAAGGAAATGAAGATGGCCGCGGCAAAAGCTTTGGCATCGCTAGCGAAAGAATCCATAGATGAAGAGACAAAAACAATTCTAAAAGAAGCCTACCCGGAGGAATTTGAAA
>SLNK01000051.1 GCA_007133095.1 Candidatus Peregrinibacteria bacterium
CCCATACATATTTTTTGCGGTAACGGAGGGCTGGATTGAAGGATATGCCGATGGCACATTCAGACCGGGCAATAACATCAACAGGGTTGAAGCTCTAAAAATTATTTTACTCTCAACATATACGGAAGAAGAAATAGCGCAACACGAATATGAAGAGGAGGAGGTCTATTTTGAGGACACGAGGCCTGATCAATGGTATTCCCCATATCTTGGATTCGCGGTATCAAAAGGATTTGTGAGCGGATACACAGACGCAGAAGGAAATCCTACCGGATACTTCGGTCCGTCAAACAACCTGACCAGAGCGGAAGCAGCCAAAATAATCGCGGAGGCGTTGGGAATGTAAAAAATATAAGGACGGAGGAGAAAATGTTAGTTCCTTATAAATCCTCTTCTTTCCAAAACACACTCAACGGAACCCTCGTCCAAACCTGCTTCTTCGCCGATTTCCATAACTTCGGAGGAAGAATAAATCTGTTGCACGGGGAGCTCTTTTAAAACGGATAGAACTCTATCTATCGTTTGATCGCAAACACCTACAAGAGCAACATAGTTTAGAACATCGCTCACTTGATTATGTGTTAAAAGGGATTGAGAAGAAAGTTCGTCAAGTCCGCCGGGAATAACTTTTAAATCCGGACTATTGTACGATTCCTTTTCGGGACAATCCTGCATTTCTGATGATGGAACAACTTTAAGCATAAAATCTCTTCTTTTAAAAAATAAACACTTAAAAAACACTACAGATGCCACGGCCAAGAGTCAACACAAAAACCAAGAACTCTTGATATAAGCACCCAAAAAGTAGTATTATATACATATGCAAATAGGACATAATTTTACGTTAAAAACGCAGGAACTAATTGCTTCGGCGCAAAAGCTGGCAACCGATCGGGGACACCAGCAGGTTGATGTTGCTCACATTTTTTACGAAATGTTGGAACAGAGTGACACGCTAATCGCGCCTTTACTGAAAAAGTTAGAAATTCCTCCTGAAAATTTGAAGAGAGAAACCGAACAACTTTTAGCGGAGATTCCCCAAGTTGAAGGAGGCAGTCAATATATCTCGGACGATTTACGAAAAGTACTGACGCAATCCTCAAAAGAGTCACAATCTTTCAAAGATGAATACATTTCCGTCGAGCACGTTTTACTCGCGCTGTTGGAAACAAAAACCGCAATAAGTCCGATTCTCAAGGAACAAAATCTGGACAAACAAAGGGTTCTGCAAATAATCAAAGAACTCCGCGGAAGCGAACCGATAACGGACGAAAATCCGGAAGGGAAATTTCAGGCGCTTGAAAAATACTGCCAAAATTTCACGGAACTTGCCAGAAAAGGAAAAATAGATCCGGTAATCGGGAGAAACGATGAAATTCGCAGACTGATGCAGATTCTTGCGCGTCGTACAAAAAACAATCCCGTATTGATAGGAGAGCCCGGAACCGGAAAAACCGCGATAGTTGAAGGTTTGGCGAACAGAATAATAGAGGGGGACGTGCCGGAAACTCTTAAAAACAAAGAAGTAATGGCGCTTGATCTGGGAGCACTTATCGCCGGAACAAAATACAGGGGAGAGTTCGAAGAAAGATTGAAAGCTGTGCTTAAGCAAATAAAAGAACAGGAAGGCAGAATAATTTTATTTATAGATGAATTGCACACACTTGTCGGCGCCGGGGCTACGGAAGGTCAAATGGACGCCGCAAACATCTTAAAACCCGCACTCGCACGGGGAGAAATACACACAGTCGGCGCCACAACCTTGAAAGAATACCAAAAGTACATAGAAAAAGACGCGGCGCTGGAGCGCCGCTTCCAACCCATCTATGTGGAAGAGCCCAGCGTTCAGGACACAATCGCGATTCTTCGGGGGATCAAAGAAAAATATGAACTTTACCACGGCGTAAAAATTCGGGACGAAGCGCTGATCGCCGCCGCGACACTTTCAAGCAGATACATCACGGAAAGGTTTCTGCCTGACAAAGCGGTCGACCTGATAGATGAAGCAACCGCGGTCCTAAAAATCGATCTTGAATCTTCACCGTCGGAAATTGATGAGCTCAATAGACAGGTGATGCAGCTTGAAGTTGAACGCGAAGCCCTTAAAAAGGAGAAAAACTCAAAAGAAAAACTTGAAAAAATAGAAAAAGATCTTGCGGATAAAAAAGAAAAACTGAACCGGTTGAAATTGGTTTGGAAAAACGAAAAAAGCATCATTGACGAAATAAATTCCGCAAAAGGGAAAATAGATGAACTCAATATAGAAGCGTCTCAAAAAGAACGCGAAGGAGACCTGGAAAAAGTGGCGGAAATAAAATACGGCCGCATCCCGGAACTTCAGAAAAAAACGGAAGAACTGGAAGAAAAACTCAAAAAAACCCAAGGGGGAAGCCGAATGTTGAAGGAGGAAGTCACGACGGAAGACATCGCTAGAGTTGTTTCCAAATGGACGGGTATCCCCATAAGCAAACTAAACGCTTCAGATTCGGAAAAACTGCTGCATCTTGAGGAAGAACTAAAAAATCGGGTTGTTGGACAGGATGAAGCGATAGCCGCGGTAAGCAACGCAATCCGCCGAAGCAAAGCAAACATTTCCGAAGAAAATCGACCTCTGGGGTCATTCCTTTTCCTGGGACCTACGGGAGTCGGGAAAACGGAACTTGCAAAAACAATAGCGGAATTCCTCTTCAACGATGAAAAAGCCCTCACACGGCTGGATATGAGCGAATATATGGAGGCGCACAGCGTTTCAAAAATCATCGGATCTCCTCCGGGCTACATCGGTTATGAAGAAGGCGGCCAACTCACTGAAAAAATCCGAAAACGCCCATACAGCGTAATTCTTTTCGACGAAATTGAAAAAGCGCATCCGCAAATTTTCAATATTCTCCTGCAGATAATGGACGAGGGGCACATCACGGACGCGAAAGGACGTACGGTAAACTTCAAAAACACAATCATCATTCTGACTTCTAATATCGGGAGCAAGGAAATCCTGGATTTCAAAGGCGAAAAAAACGCCCTCAACATAAAAATCAACACTATCCTAAGGGAGTTCTTCAAGCCGGAATTTTTGAACCGCGTAGATACAACGGTTGTTTTCAACAAGCTTGAAGAGGAACAAATAAAAAATATCGCAAAAATTCAGATCGAATATCTGGCGAAAAGGCTCGCGAAGCAAAACATACAACTGGAAGTCGATGAAAAAGCCCTGGAATATCTGGCAAAAAACGGCTACGACCCGGACTTTGGCGCCCGCCCGCTCAAACGGCTCATACAGGAGGAAATAGAAAATCCCCTCGCTGTATTGATAATCGAAGGCAAAGTCAAAGAAGGCTCAAAAGCCATCTTAACCGCAGACGAAAACGGGATCAGGCACAATTTTTAATTTTCGCAAGACCGCAACAACAAGCCACGAAAATGGGACAGGCACCATTTTAGAATCGGCTATTTTGGTGCGTCTTCCGAATCAAATCCGGCAGCGCCCAACAACTTGTGAGTGGCTTCAGAGGCAAAGACATTTCTGACGGGGTCAACTATGGCGCGGGCTACTCTGCCGTCATCTTTTTCCCACTCAATAACGGGTTTTGAAGAAAGCAAGATAAAGCGTCTGCATACTTCAATTTGCTTTTCGTCTCCAAACCGCACTTCAACCGAAGGAACATCGGGATAAAAATTACCCGTAACAACAACGCCTCCACAGTCTGATCCGCATACCCGACGAATACGCCTTTCTTGACGACAATAACAGCCCAATTCATAACACTTAGCTCTGACATTTGCTGCGACTTTATTTATTTCTTGTTGAGCGGAATAGAGAGAGGCCCTTTCAGTCCTTAGATTGGAAGCAAGAGTGACTCCTCCTATACCAAGAAGTAACGCCACCAATACTCCCTTTGTCCTGATGGTATTTCTAATACCGCTTATAAGACCGATAGAAGACAAGTCTTCCGCAGTTTGCCGGTTTTTATCGGAACGACCACCTTCAATCATGGTCAATTTCGGTTTTTCTGAGCTCATAAAAAATGTTTTTAAGGTTGAGAAATATAATCGGTTTTTACACTAAGTCAAGATATACGCACAAAGCTGGTAATAACTCTGAAAATCGTTCAAAATAAGGGCATGGACTTTCCTGTTGAATTAGACCCGAAATTATTGGAAAAAGCCCGGGAACTTGGAGTTTCCCCGGAAGATATTGAAGAATCTTTTATCCGCGGCTCCGGACCCGGCGGCCAAAAAATCAACAAAACCGCGAATTGTGTTTATCTTAGGCACATCCCCACCGGCACAACCGTAAAATGCCAACGCCACCGGGAACGCCTAAAAAACCGCCTTTCAGCGTACAAACTTCTGATTCTGAAGATAGAAGATCAAATCAAAGGTGAAGAATCCGAACGCGCCAAAAAAATCCACAAACTCAAGAAGCAAAAACAAAAACGCTCAAAGCGCGCCAAAGAAAAAATACTCCAGCTGAAAAAGCAAAGATCGGAAATCAAGGAAACCA
>SLNK01000037.1 GCA_007133095.1 Candidatus Peregrinibacteria bacterium
AAAATGACTCCGGAAGGTTGGTACGCGGAGAGGGTCCGTAAAGTTGAGGATTTGAAAAATTATGATAAGAGCGATATTTGGGCGGCTCGCAAACTCGTTGAGGATATGGAGAAGGAAATCTACACGGGCGTGTTGTACGAAAACAAAGAAAGAGAAAACTTTTTGGAAGTTCAAAAAAGTCGCGACGGAATCCAGACGGAGCTTGTTGAAGAGGTAGCTCAACGAGAAATCGGGGATTTGATTTAAATGAATTCAAAGGCGTCCCCGGGGATAAGGCACGTTCTGACTGCATTGATTTTTCATGATTTCGATAACTTCTTCGTCTTCGGTTTGGTCGAATACTTGATAAAATCGGCCGATTGCATCAAAAAACATCGGTGCGTCCAAGTATATTATCTTATCCGCTTCTTCCGAAATCGTGTACAAGGAGTCTTTTGCCGTTACCGGAACGGCAACAATGACT
Source organism: Candidatus Peregrinibacteria bacterium (assembly GCA_007133095.1). Lineage (GTDB taxonomy): Bacteria > Patescibacteriota > Gracilibacteria > UBA1369 > LOWO2-01-FULL-3 > SLNK01. Next base: position 464 of record SLNK01000037.1, read on the forward strand.
TTCTTAGCCCCTTTTCTTTTTGTTGAAGCGATGGCTGCTCTCATGGTGTGTCCGGTTGCAATCCCGTCATCTACCATGATCACTGCTTTTTCTTTTAAGTCCAGAGGCTCCCTGTCCCCGCGATATAATTTCAACCTCCTTTGGGCTTCCTTTTTTTCTTCCGCGATTTTCGCATTCACATATCTTTCTGAAATATCAAGGTAGTCTATCATATTTTGATCCAGAATGGCATCTCCTTCTTCACATAAAGCCCCTATCGCAAATTCCTCATGCCCGGGTGCTCCAATCTTTCTGGGCACAACTATGTCCAATGGAACTCCAAGTTCTTTGGCAACCTCTGAAGCGGTTATAACTCCTCCGCGCGGAAGTCCTATTACCACCACGTCTTTTTCCCCTTTATACTCTTGTAAACGTGCCACCAGCTTCCTGCCGGCATCGCGTCGATCTTTGAAAAGCATTTTTAAAATAAATTTCAGTATTTTAATGTTTCCTTGATCACTTCTTTCACGCTGGCCACCGCCGCTCCGACCACCGAATCTCCTCCGCCGTAATAGATTATCAAATCATCTCCCTTCATTATCGCCCCGCAGGGAAAAACCACATTTCCCACTTGTCCGTGCTTTTCATATGGCTCTCTGGGCTCGAAAAGCGGTTCATATGTGCGTCCCAATATTTTTAGAGGATTTTCCGAATCAAGTAAAACTGCCCCCACGCGATAATTCTTATCTTCAACGGAAACCCCATGATACAAAAGCAACCACCCTTCGTCTGTTTTTATTGGCGGCGCCGCAATCCCTATTTTACTGCTATCCCACATTCCGTGCCGTGGCCTTAACCATCTGTGTTCCTCCAGCCATTTTGAGCCGTCAAAATCCAAGCTATCGACAAAATCGATATCAATATCCTTTCCGTACCTGTGAAAAATCAGATATCGGCCGTTAACTTTTTCCGGCAGAAGGCACGCGTCTTTGTTATCAAATTCCGGCGGGGAAATTACCACGGGGGTTTTCCAGTCCCAGTTTTGTTTTAGAAAATCTTCCAGTGCAATTGAGGTTATTGCGATTCTTGGAGGCTGATGACCGCTGTATGCCGTGTATAGCATGTAAATTCTGTCATCAATTTTAGTTATTCGCGGGTCCTCACAGCCCGAATTTCCGTTGGGAATATATTTCTGCTCAAACTGCTCTCTTGGCACGTATATCGGCTGCTCCGCCCTGAAATCTATGTTTATACCATCGGAGCTTTCCGCGTATCCGAATACGGACGTGTTGTCCTCCGACATCGCGCGGTAAATTATTCTTACTTTTCCTTCTTCATAAATGGCCGCCGGATTAAAAACAGCCTTGGCCTCCCATGGATTTTCTTTTATCGGTTCCAGAATCGGGTTGTTTTTCACTCTCTTAAATTGCTCTATGCTTATTTCGGGTTCAAAAAGCGCTTCCATCAACAGTGAAAGCTCTCCGGTCGCAAGCGCGCAAAAAGTGTCCGTTGCTCCGTAATATATGTATATTTTATCGTCTTTTATCATTGCTCCGGAGGGGAATATCGTGTCGGGGACCATTCCGTATGTCTCATATCCCTCCTCAGGGGAAAGTATCGGGTATTTTGTTCTTTCTTTCATTTTTGTGGGATCATCCAAGTCCAAAAGAACCGCTTCTATCCCAAAAAGTTTTTTGTCCGAAAAATAGTCGCGGATATAGCAATATATAAGCAACCACCCATGTTCGGTTTTTATCGGTTGCGCTCCCACTTCCACGTGATCTTGAGGTCGTCTCTGCAATTCGATTTTATATTTGTCTATATTTTCGTACCACTCCTCCCAGTATTCTCTTGACCACATATCCTCTTCTTTATCAAAGTAGGCGAATGCTATTTTTGAAGGGGGGTTGTCTGTGTCCACGGATACAATTGCGCAGAGTTTTCCGTTTATTTTCTCCGGGAAAAGCGCCATAGCTTTTGCGTTGAAGGGCGTTATCAGATGCTTTTCATCGATGGTTTTGAGATCTTTGCTTATCGCAAGGGCAACTTTAATTCCTTCCGCGGTAAACGGATACTCGGACAAGGCCGTATAAAAAATATAATATTTTCCGTCTATTTTTGTAATACGCGGATCTTCGCATCCGTATTTTTCCCAATCTTCTTCCGGGGTTATCAATCTTCTTCTGTTGGTAAAATCTACCCCATTGTCGCTTTCCGCTATTCCAACCGTGGAAACGCGCATCTTTGTTTTGGCGCTCAGATAATAGTGTGGCAAGGATAATGCCCTGTAAACCATGTAATATTTTCCGTTGCTTTTTATCGGACATCCGTTAAAAACCGCTTCCGCTTCCCAAGACTCCCGCTTGTTCGGTTTAAGTATCGGATTTTTTTCGGAACGATATAAGATGCTCATTATTGCTGTATAAGGTTCTGCAGAAATTGTTCAAAGTCCGCATAAGCAACATTAACATAAGAATCCGCTCCGCCATAGTAAATATAAAGCTTCCCGTCCTTTGCCACCGCTCCGGTTACATACACAACTCCCGGCTTAAATCCGTTGTTGTCATGCCAGCAGTCCGGCTCCAGAATGGGGTCCTTTGATCTGTGAAGAACTTTTTGAGGGTCTTCTAAGTCCAGAAGCATTGCTCCTACTTTGTATTTACCCGGATCATTCTTGTCCATGGCATGGTAAAGGATGAGCCATCCGTATTTTGTTTTTATCGGAGGCGCCCCGACCCCTCTTATATATTCTTCCCAACCGTCTTCCACGGGACCGCCGTTTGTGAATGTGCTTTCGATGTGCCTTTCTTCTCCGTTGAATTTTAAGTTGTCACGGTAATCTATTGAAATTTCCGGTGAAATGCTGTGTATGATCGCGTATTTCCCTTTAATCTTTTCTGGGAAAATTACCCAGTTTTTGTGTATTTCTCCGGGAGGAGAAATTAGTTTGGGGGTCTCCCATTTCCAGTTTTTGTTCACAAAGTCTTCAACTTTTATTGAGGTTAACCCAATTCTTAGTCCTCCGTCACAGGCCGTGTAAGTCATATAAATTCTGTCTTCGCCTTCCACTCTCATCATGCGGGGGTCTTCGCATCCCTGAAACCCTCCGCCTGAAGCAAGGGCTTCTATGTTGAGACATGTCCCCACTGATTTGTGTGCGTAAATTGCATAGGAGAGTCTTTCTTCAACTATCAGGCCGTCGGTGGTTCGGGCATAGCCAAAGCGTGAAGCTCCGTCCGGGCCCAAAGCTCTGTAAACCAAATGAATTTCATCGTCTATTAAGATTGCCGCGGGATTAAATGTTTGCCATTTTTCCCAGTCATTTTCCTCTTCAGGTTCAATTAAGGGGTTGTGATCGGGTTTTTTGAGCTTTCCTAAAGTGAAATCTTTAACTTCCCCGTTTTTTATTTTTAGTCTTGAGAAGATAAAGACGTATAGAAAGTTTTTTATTGCTTTTAGTTTTGACATTTTTTCCTTGTGTTTAATTTTTGTTTTTGGCTTTTACAGCATCGGGGAATTATATCCCTTTTTTTCGCCTTTCTCAAGCCGTTTGTCTTTACGCTTTCGCTGTTTGTTCTTTGCCAGTCCTAATGGTTGGTTTTTCCCTTAGGCCTTCCTCAATATGTTGCGGATGTAGCGGTTCACGTCCAAAACTCTTCCGCCGGCTTCGTACTTCCTCAATTCTCTGGCTGTTTCAAAATCCATTTCCTCAAGGCCGCTTAAGTCCAATAAAGATCCTTTGAATTTTGCCAATGCGGACGCTTCTTTAACCCCGATTCTTTTTATTCCTTTCAACATGAGCCGAGCAACCTTGAAATCTGCCATTTCTCCGGCAATTTCGAGGGAGATTGATGTTAGCCCGTTTAAATAGAGAGCTTTTCCTCTGAATTTCGCAAGAGCTCTTGCCGTTTCTTTGTCCAGAGATGTTATTCCGTTCAACATTATTGTGTCTCCTTCAAACTTCGCGAGGGCTTCCGCCTCTTTTGCGCCGATTTTTTCAAGCCCTTCCAACTTTATTGACTGTCCTCTTGTTTTTTTTCTAGACAATATTCCGCCTTTCTCCCCGAATTTTACAAGCTCCATTATTGTTTCCACGCTCATCTCTTTTAACCCTGTCAACTCTAAAAAGGGGATCCTGTAATTTTTGACCAGTTTTCTGGCCATCCCGGGGGTAATTGATTCTATTTCCGTTATCAATTTGTTTATTTTTTTCAGATTTCCGCTTCCAAGTATGGCTTCGAATTCCTCCTCTGTAACTACAGTCATCGCCGCTTCTCCGCTGTCATGTCTGATCCAGTCTATGTCAGTGGCGGTTTCTGCGTCTACTTCAAAGCTCCCTCCCGTTTGGGGCCCGGGGCTCAAAGTTTCTTCGTATTCCCTTCTTTTTGGGTTTTCATCAGCCATCATCTTTTTGTTTGCAAATTTATCCGTTAATTCTAGCACTTTTCCCTTTTCTTTGCAATAAAACACGTGCTAAAATCGGGCTATGTTTTTGATCCCTCTCAAAAATAATGGTCCCGCTTCATTGGTGCTTGCCGGAATTTCCTTCCTTTTGATGTTTTTCTTCTTCTTGTTGATAGTGCCTTTTGTGAACGCCTCTTATCCTTCTTCTGATGTTACTCCCGCTTTGATTATGGGGGGGATGTGGTTGGGGATTTTTATTCTTCTCGGGATTGGTCTTTTGTATGGATTTGTGGGGATGTTTACCAAAACGGAAAGAGCTCTTTCCGGGCTTGGCTTTGTTTTTAACTTATTGTTTTTGGCTGTTTATGTTTTGGGGCTTAGGGTTTTGACTTAGTTTTTTTGTTGGGGCGATAGTTTCAGCGTTTCTTTGAAGGCCTTTTCTTTTTGCACGCATGAGCGGGGAGCCCGCGAAGATTTTTAAAAACTGGTCATCGGTTTTTATTGATTTTACTTTTTCCAAATTTATTGAGTCACCGGCAATGGGCTTTTGAAAATCCGGCTGATTGCTTACGCGTTGACGGGCTTTGTTGTGTGGACAAACCTCTTGGCATATATCACATCCGTACAGGGTTTTTGCCTTACTTATGGCGCTAACAAATTTGGAGGGTATTCCTTCTTTGTTTTCTATTGTCAGATAGGAGATGCATCGATTGCAATTTATAACCCCCGGTTCTTCAATCGCTCCCGTCGGGCAGGCCTCCATGCAAAGCTTGCAGTTTCCGCACATGTTGAAAATCTCTTGTTTTTCAGATTTATTTGAAATGTCCAGATCGGTTATTATTTCTGACAAAAATGTCCACGAGCCAAAATCTTTTGTTATAAGGCACGAGTTTTTGCCAATCCTTCCGATTCCGGCCTGTTCGGCAAGGGCCTTCTCCAGCAAAGGGCCGGTATCCACATACGCTTTTGTTTTTCCTTTATGGACTTCCCTGATGTAATTCTCCAGTTTTTTTAACTTCTTCCCGATTGTCTTATGGTAATCTCTTCCGTATGCGTATCTTGCAATTCTTCCGTGTCCGGACTTTAGCGGTTTTTGCTCCCTGTAATAATTGACTCCCAAAACAATGACGGTTTTTGCATCGGGTAAAATGCTCCTCAAATTTTGGCGCGCTTCCTTTTTCTTCATGTATTCCATGTCCGCCTCTTTTCCTTTTTCAAGCCATTTCGTAAAAGCGTCCGCATATTTAACGCTTATCTTCGCGGGAGTAAATCCAACCAAATCAAACCCGAGCTCTTTGGCAAATTTTTCTATTTCTTGACGCATTTCATCGATACATTCCAATATAAGCCCGCTTTTTGCAATTCTTTTTGTTTTAATTGCCTTAACAAACTTTGGTAAAGGCGTTAGTGTTTCTTCCTTTTTTGTTTTTATTTGATTCATGTTTATGGATTTATCGGGAGAGCTAAAAGCGGAATTTAGAAAAGCCAGGGCTGCGCTGGAAGATGCACAAAATGTTTGTATCATCTCTCATCGCAATCCCGACGGAGACGCCGTGGGCGCGAATCTTGCGCTGAGATTGGCCTTGGAGGGCCTTGGAAAAAATGTTTCAAGCACATGTACGGACCCGGTTCCTCCCAATAGTTTATGGCTTAAAAAAGCCGATACTTTTATCCAAGATTTTAACTACGAAGACTTTGACGTGCTTGTTTCGGTTGACTGCGGCGCGATCAAGCTCATCGGTTTTGACAAGAGCAAGCCGGAAATTTTATCCGGTCAAAAACCTTTTATAAATTTCGACCACCATTTTTCAAATGAGTTGTTCGGGACAATAAACCCCGTCGATCCCAATGCCTGCAGTGCCTGCTACATCATATATGGATTTTTGAATTTCTGCGGATGGTGGATTTCACGCGATATCGCCACATGCCTTCTTCACGGCATTTATTTTGATACCGGAGGGATGATGCATAGCAATACAACCGCTCCGGTTTTTGAAGTTGCCGGAGAGTTGATGTCAAAAGGCGGCGAGCTCAGGCGGATTTCCAAAGAGTTGTTCCACACGACCCCCGTAAATAAACTTCGTCTTTTGGGCAGGATTCTGGAAAGGGCTCATAAAAACGAGGATAATGTTGTTATTTCCGCCGTGGGGCAGGATGATTATAAAGCTTGTGAAACGGATTCCGGTGATACCGGCGGAGCGATAGATTTTTTGAATGCGGTGCCGGGCGCCAAATATTGCGTTCTTTTGAATGAAGACGCTGAAAAGGGGATTGTGAAAGGATCTTTGCGGACACAGAGGGATGACGTGAATTTGTCTGAAATCGCAGCAAGGTGGGGCGGTGGCGGTCACCCGAAAGCGAGCGGATTCGGTCTACCCGGCCATTTGCAGCCTGTAATAAACTGGAAAGTTGTCCCCGAGGAGGGAGGCGAGGCTCATGAAGAAGAGATAAAGTTTTAAATGAGTGCTTGACCTTGATCGAGTTCTAACATAAAATCCCTCCGAAATAAGCTTTAAGCAGATGCCCATACCAGGATCTAAAAAAATTAAAAAAACCGCGGGAAAGTCCAACGGTTTAGTATTTGGCAAAATAAAAAAAGTTTTGGTGTTGGGAAGCGGCGCTTTGAAGATAGGGGAAGCCGGGGAGTTTGATTATTCCGGATCTCAAGCTATAAAAGCGTTGAAGGAAGAGGGGATTAAGTCCGTTTTGGTAAATCCAAACATCGCGACGATACAAACCAGCGAAGGGATGGCGGATAAAATTTATTTCCTTCCGGTTAACGCGTATTTTGTTGAGAAAGTTATCGCTCAAGAAAAACCCGACGGATTGTTTTTATCTTTTGGCGGCCAAACCGCTTTGAACTGCGGAGTGGAACTTTTTGAAAAAGGGATTCTCAAAAAACATAACGTGAAAGTTTTGGGGACTCCGGTGGAGACGATTCAAAAAACCGAAGACAGGGACCTTTTCAATAAAGAGCTCACAAAAATCGGAGTGCATATGCCTAAGAGTGTCGCCTGTAATACTAAAAAAGCAGCCGTTGAAGCTGCGGACAAAATCGGATTTCCTTTGATGATTCGCGCGGCTTTTGCTTTGGGTGGAAAGGGAAGCGGATTCGCTTATACGCAAAAGCAGCTTGATGAAATGCTGGACACCGCTTTCGCTTACAGTCCGCAGGTTTTGGTGGAAGAAAATTTAAAGGGATGGAAAGAAATCGAATATGAAGTGGTGAGAGACGCCGCGGATAACTGCATCACGGTTTGTAATATGGAAAATTTTGATCCTCTGGGCATCCATACCGGAGAATCCATAGTTGTTGCGCCTTCACAAACATTGACCGACAGCGAATATCATAAGTTAAGAGAACTGGCGATTAAGGTTATTCGTCATTTGGGCGTTGTCGGGGAGTGCAATATCCAGTACGCGCTTGATCCGAAATCGGAGGATTATCGTGTTATTGAGGTAAATGCCCGTTTGAGCAGGTCTTCCGCCTTGGCCTCGAAGGCTACCGGATATCCTTTGGCTCATGTCGCGGCAAAGCTTGCTTTGGGGTACACTCTTCCGGATCTGAAAAATTCAGTGACAAAAACTACGACCGCCTGTTTTGAACCGGCCTTGGACTACCTGGCTCTTAAAATCCCCCGATGGGATCTCAATAAATTCAGGAAGGTTTCTAAAGAAATCACCTCTGAAATGAAATCGGTTGGAGAAATTATGGCTTTGGGTCGGAGTTTTGAGGAAGTCGCCCAAAAAGGATTACGGATGCTGCAGGTGGGATTGCACGGATTGGTCGCCAATGAGGATGTCCGGTTGGAGCATAAAGAGCTTGAAGAGGACATTGTGAAGCCCACTCCAAAGCGAATTCTTGTCATCGCCGAGGCCTTGCGAAAAGGCTGGAGTGTAGAAAAAATCGCTAAAATTTCCGGGATTGATTTATGGTTTTTGGAGAAGTTGAAAAATATTGTTGATCTGGCCTCGGAAGTAAAAAAATCAAAAAAAATGACCGCGGAACTGATGCTGGAAGCCAAGAAAAAGGGTTTTTCTGACAAGCAAATCGGATTTATCCGCGGAAAAGAGGAGCTGGAAATCCGGGCGGACAGGAAGCGAATGAGGATTCTCCCTTCCATTAAACAAATCGATACGCTGGCAGCGGAATATCCCGCAAATACAAACTATCTTTACGTGACTTATCACGGTGACAAAAATGATGTTTCTGCTTCCGGCGGGAATAAAGTTATAGTTTTGGGAGGAGGCGCGTATTGTATCGGTTCCAGTGTGGAATTTGATTGGTGTTGCGTTAACGCCGTTAAGACAGCGCAAAAAGAAGGCTATGAGACAATAATGATCAATTACAATCCGGAAACTGTTTCCACAGATTATGATATTTGTGACAAGTTGTATTTTGATGAACTTTCTCTTGAAAGGGTTTTGGATATTTACGAATTCGAAAAAAATGTGACAGGAGTTGTGGTTTCAACGGGCGGGCAAGTCCCCAACACCTTGGCGATGAAACTTAATAAAGCGAATGTCAAAATTTTGGGAACGGATCCTAAAAATATAGACCGGGCGGAGGATAGGCATAAATTTTCCGCGATGTTGGATAAACTGGGGGTTGATCAGCCCAGATGGAAGGAGTTGGCGAAAGTGGAAGATGTTTATAAGTTCACGGGAAAGGAGGGGTATCCGGTTTTGGTAAGGCCTTCTTATGTTCTTTCGGGTGCCGCCATGAGTGTCGCGTATGACAAAGAGGCCCTTGATGATTTTCTGGGGAAGGCTGTGAAGATATCTAGAGAGGCTCCGGTTGTAGTGTCCAAATTTGAAACGGGTGCGAAGGAAATTGAAGTGGACGCAGTCGCGCATAAGGGGCAGATTGTTATCTACGCGATATCGGAACATATTGAGAATGCGGGCGTGCATAGTGGAGACGCAACTATCGTCTTGCCTCCTCAAAAATTGTATTTGGAAACAATTCGCAGGATAAAAGTCATTACCAGAAAGATTGCGAAGGAGCTTGATATAAGCGGTCCTTTCAATATCCAGTTCTTGGCTAAGAGTAATCGGGTTATGGTGATTGAGTGTAATCTGCGATCCAGTCGCAGCTTCCCTTTTTCTTCAAAAGTTACCGGATACAATTTTATCGAAATTGCGATGTCTGCGATGTTGTCTAAAAGTGTCGGGAAGGTCAGTAAAAACGGCGAAGAGCTTTTAGCCTACAGATACTACAAGACTTTGGATTTGGACCATGTGGCGGTTAAAGCTCCTCAATTCAGCTTCCCCCGTTTGAAAGGTGCGGATCCCGTTTCCGGCGTGGAAATGGCGTCCACGGGAGAAGTCGGTTGTTTTGGAGAAGATCTTTACGAAGCTTTGCTTAAAGCTATGATAAGTGTGGGCTTTTCTCTACCCAAAAAAGGTGTTTTGTTCAGCGTGGGAGGTGTTGGAGACAAGGCGGAAATAATGTCCGCCGCAAGGAGGTTTCAAGCTATGGGCTTCAAAATTTACGCCACCCCGGGAACCGCCGATTTTTTCAAGGAAAATGGCGTGAAAGCCGATAAAGTTTATAAAATTTCGACCAAACAAAATCCTTCTGTTCTCGATGTTATGGTTAAGGATGAAAACGGCTCTTCGGCTGTTGACCTGATCGTAAATATTCCCAACAATTATAGCAGTAAAACAACCACGGACGGTTATCTGATCAGACGCAGATCCGTCGATTTAAATATTCCTTTGATAACGAATGTTCAAATAGCAAAAATTCTGGCGGAGGCTTTGGAGGCTTACGGAATCGACGATTTGAAGATCAAGGACGTGGGCGGCTACTTTTAGTGAGAGTTTTTGTTTTGTGTTATATTTGGCTCGCAAATGTCTAAGTTTTTACCAAAATCAGTCAGGGATGTTATTGATGAGCTTGCCAGATTGCCGGGGATAGGGCCGAAGTCCGCGCAAAGGCTGGCGATTCATTTATTGCATTCGCCGGAAAGCCGGGTAAGACCGTTGGGGGATGCTCTGCTAAACCTGAAAGAAAATGTTGTCTTCTGTGAAGAATGCTGGAATATCGCGGAGCAGACGCCTTGCGGGATTTGTGATAATCCGGGGAGGGATAAAACTGTTATTTGCGTTGTTGAACAAATTCTTGATGTTGTTGCGCTGGAAAAGACTTCCGAGTTTCACGGAGTCTATCATGTTTTGCACGGAGCTCTTTCTCCGATTGACAGCATCGGGCCGGATCAACTTAAAATTGACTCTTTGTTGCAACGAATTGAAGAAAGGGAAATTTCTGAAATTATTTTAGCGACAAACCCGAGCTTGGAAGGTGAAGCAACGGCTTTGTATTTACAAAAACAACTTGCTGCTTTTAGCGGAAAAATAACAAGAATTGCCCGCGGCTTGCCGATTGGCGGGGATTTGGAATACGCGGATGAAGTCACTTTAAGCAGAGCTCTTGCCGGACGTGGGGAGTTTTAGAAAATTTTAAAGTAGGAAGGTCCGGAGCCGCTGAGATGATATCCTTCCGGAGAAGGGGTAATTGTTTCGAAATCGTTATGTAGATTTTTGGTTATTCCTTCCTTGTTTTTTTGATGTAATGCTTTTATCAGATTGTCCGTTCTTTCGGTGTTTCTACCACATAAATCAAGGTTCAAAAGCTCATATGCGTGTTTTGTTTTTTGAGGGTCTATTGATTTTTGGAGAACTATTTCCAAGGGCAGTTCGATATGTGGTAATGGCGTTATTTTCTCCCCGAAATTTGTCCCCAACGCAGTTCCTCCAATAATGAAAAACGGCACATCCATCCCCAGTTTTGCCCCCAGCTCCAAAAGGTCCTCCGTTGTTAGCCCCAGTTCCCATAATTCGTTCAAATATTTCAAGACCGCGGCCGCGCTTGAAGACTCTCCTCCAAGTCCCGACGCGGGAGGAATGTTTCTTTTTATTTCGATTTCGACCGCTCTTTTCAGGTTGTACTTATACTTAAGTAATATATATGCCTTGTGAGCGAGGGAATTTTTATCAGAGAGGTTTTTCTCGGCTTCGACTTCGTTTATCTCAATTTCGTTTTTGAACTTATCGGTTTCATGCAAAATTGTACGGATTTCATGATATCCGGAATCCGTCTTCCTTAGTATGTCCAAACAAAGATTTATCTTTGAAGATGCGTAAATTTTCATTGCCGTTGATGTCCTTTGCTACTAGGGCTCCCTGTAAAAGAAGTTTACCTGCACGGTTGTGCCTTCCCCTCTTGGCGGATGAACCGCCACCGAAGGGTACTCACTGTTGGTCAGAGGATGATATTCCTCGGAAGGATCTCCCTGCCAGAAAATATGATTGGGCTCAAATATTCCCGCGGTGACATCGTGTACCATATGATTCCAGTCGGAAAGTTCCCTCTCGTAGAAAGCTACAACGTCCTCGAATGAGTCATTTGTGTAGCTGTTCAAAAAGGAATACTCTCCTCCAAAATCTCTGGCGCTGTACCCCGAGATGCGCTCAAGCCCCGGATAAACCGGCAGACCAACTTCCGCTTCACTTACCGTTTTGGAATCTGTAACTCTTGTCCCCGATGGCTCCTCGCTATCTATGGTTGTCGTTTCGGTTCGGCAACCTCCAGCGAACAATAGAGTTCCCAGCAAAATGGTTGTGACGGCGATGTAGCTGAGTCTTTTTACTTTCATGCTTGAAGGATAGTGTTCCGCCGTTTTTTTGTCAAAATTAACTTTTTAAAAACGGACGGACTACGAACTCCCCCTCGAGGCACCGACGGGCGGCTTGGTTTTTTTTATAGAGCTCAGTCGCGCTCACAACTGGCAAAGCCAGATTGTTCGCCTCCCTGCGCGCTCGCGCCGTGCGCTCGCAGCGGGAAGCCTGTCTTGGCTTCGCAAAATCCGCAAAAACTTCGTTTTTGGCCAAGCCGGCTTTTGCTCAGACATGCCTCTTTGGGGGGGTCATAGTCCGTCCGTTTTCAGAGATACTATTGCAAAACATTGAATACCGAGGCCTGCTCCAAATGCCGTCAAGTTCTCCCCTCCGGTCGCGGTTATTCCTATTCTTTGTGTGGGAATGTCCAGAAGCTCCGATAACGATTTTTTCATTTTTCCAACCAACGGGTCTATTTTTGGAGTTTTGCATTCCAGCATGAGGCCGAGAGTATTTATTTTAAACCCCTCCTTCTTCATTTTCTTCAAGATTATTTGCAGATATTTTTTGCTGTCCGTTATCCCTTTTTCACACTGTTCGTCCGCATAAAACCCCAATGACATCTTTCCCAAAGCCTGGGATATCGCGTTGAAGATGGCGTGGAGTACAACATCTCCGTCGGAGTTAGCTTCCAATTTGGGTTCGCTTTCTATTTTTATGCCGGCAAGCGTCAAACACGAATTTTCGTTGTGTTTAGGTTCCTCAAACATGTGACTGTCCTGGCCAATCCCTATTCTGAAGTCTTCCGGAGGTTCCCCAAGTACCATTTTCAGTTTTTCGTAATCCGCGGGAGTGGTTATTTTGAAATTGTTTTCATCCGCTTCCACGTATGAAATTTTTTGTCCTATCGCTTCCAACAACATCGCTTCGTCCGTAGCTTCTGTTTTGCTCTTTTTCCCTTTCTCAACAGCTTTTTTAAATATTTCATACTTTGCGGCTTGCGGGGTTTGGGCGGCAAAAAGTTTTTTTCTGTCGTGGGTTCTTACTATGTGATCGGCGTTTATTTCCTTAACCGTTGAGTTTATGTAGTGTCCCGTTATGCAGGCCCCTCCGGCTTCGGTTTTTTTTATAATTTCTTCTATTTCCCGCTGTGATGGCAGGGGGTTTGCGCCATTGTGAACAAGAACCACATCCTCTTTTTCTGCGGTTTTGGAAATAGTTTTAAGTCCGCGAGCAAACGATTCTTGCCTTGTTTTCCCTCCTACTACTACTTTCCCCACTCTCGGGAACCGATATTTTTTTATTATTTCCTCTATTTTCGCTTTGTTGTCACGAGAAGCCACCAGCGTTATTGTTCCTATATCGCCCCGATCATGAAAAGCCATTATTGAATAGTAAATTATCGGCTTCCCGCCAACTTCCATAAGAAGCTTGTCTTTTCCTCTTTTCATTCGATCCCCGGTTCCCGCGCTCAGTATTATTACGTGGTTCATACTTTGTATTTTTGCATAAGGGCTTGACAGGCGTCAACTTTTGTCCAAGAATACTGCCCACTACTTCTTAATTTTGTTTTTATGGAAAGCAAGATTGACAGCCTGGGAGTTCCCAAAAAAAGCGATAGTTTTAAACGTATTAACGGCCGTGTTGAGATGTGTAATGAGGGTGATTGCAGGACCTGTAATCTCCCGGAGAATCATGGAGACGATAAATGCTTGGGCCCCATGTCCTCTCTTCGTGGAAAGATTGATGCTTGTTTAAAAAATTCCGAAGAAAAAGGCGACACCTCCACTAAAGAAAAATTTGAAGGCGTTGATTCCGAGGAGTTTTTGAATACTTTTTTTGCCGGAGCAATAGATGCCGTTGAAAAATGGTTGGGAGAATTGGGGCAGGTTTCCATAGAGCTTAAAAGAGCTGAGGTGGAAGCCGGAGCCAATATTGTTGACGATGAGGACACAAAAAATGATTTGCAAAACTCCATTGAGGTTTTGGAAAAGATTCTCTCCTTGCTCAAAGAGTATGATAGTTTTTGGTCCGCCAATCCTCTTTTTAAAGAAGACTCCGTTAATTTTCTGAGTGATTTCAGAAATAAGTTGTGCGCTCTTCATGTTTGCACGTCTATAAATCTCCCCGAGTTTGAAGGCGATAAAAGTGTTTATTCCGAATTGGGAATTTTTGTAAATGATATTCTGAAAGATGTTTCCTCCGCTGCCGGCGCCAACGGTCACCTTGCGAAGCTTTCGGACGCTTTTTATTACGCGATTAATAAATATTGTACATGGAAGGAGGCTGTAAATTGGTCAAAAAACATTGCGCGGAAAGGGCCCGGAGGGAACAAACTGGAGCTTTCTTATCCCGGAATGAGAATTTGCGTTGTTGATGACGAGGAAGGTATTTGCAAAATGGTTAAGCGTTCCGTGGAAAGAGCGGGGGGCAGGCCTTTTGAAGTTTCTTCGTCCTTTAAAAAGCTTCCCGCCTTTCTTGTTTCCAATCATATACACGTTGTTTTGCTTGATCACAATCTAGGAGAGGGGATAAAGGGGCACGACCTTGTTGATCCGTGTAGAATGGCCAGTTCCAATATTCTTATTGTGGGACATTCTTCGGAGGCTAAACTCTTAAATAGGGATAAGGACAGCCCATATAAAAAAGCACATGTTCGGGTTGCCGACAAAGCGGATTTTAAAGCTATCAGCAAGGCTATAAGCGAAGCCTATCCTCGTTTGTAAGTCGTTTAAAAATTTCTCGGAATTCTATTTTTCCTTCCAAGAAGAGGTTTATTACAGCCTCTTCTTTTTTTAGGAATTCCAACATTTTGCCGGGGGCCTTTTTGTGCTCTTCCAAAACCACCTCAATCCCCGGAAGTTTTTTGTTTTTTGGCGGCAGGAGT
>SLNK01000010.1 GCA_007133095.1 Candidatus Peregrinibacteria bacterium
GGGACGCTCAAAGGTCTGGACTGATCCGGGATTGAAGTTTTTCCATTTATTTTCAACAAAAGCGGAACCGAACCGGCCAATTTTGTCCAATATCTCTTAGCAAGACCGTAGTGAATAGCCACCGCATTATATCCCCCTTCCTCGGCAAGCTTACAGATGTAATCCGGATCGGCAGCCTTGGGGTTGGGATCAACATGACGATTATCATGTTCAATAAATTGATCGTAAGGCAAAATAAGAGTTGTTCCACTTTTCCTTACAATCTGTCTCAATCTGCTCAACTCACCCGGAGAATAGTAACGTCCCCTAAAAAAACGCATTGGGTCAATAGTTTTTGACATAATCAAAGTTGTTAGCGATTAAAAGGTGAAAGCCCTATAAGCCCTTCACCTTCGCAGATTAGAGCATGCGAAGATTTTTTTCAAGCGGAACAACTAAGAATTCGCGCCTTGAAAAAGCTATCTGCTGGCCACAACGGTATCCCCGCTTAGAAAAACTATTTGGGAAGGATTTCGCATCGCGCGAAGCCTGCTTGACTCTTCTATATGCCGGAGAGATCTAACCTCTGCAACTTGCTTT
This sequence comes from Candidatus Peregrinibacteria bacterium, assembly GCA_007133095.1. Lineage (GTDB taxonomy): Bacteria > Patescibacteriota > Gracilibacteria > UBA1369 > LOWO2-01-FULL-3 > SLNK01. The sequence goes on from SLNK01000010.1 coordinate 580, forward strand.
TCACGCCGTTCACTTTCCGTAAGAAGAGCTCTTTGTTCGGCCTCCAGTTTACTTAAAACATAACCTTTTGTAACCTGTTGTGCCGAAAAAGTCAGCGTAATAACAGTCACCAAAACAACGAACAAAATCAATGAAACCACTAAAAAATATGGTCCGAATTCAACATTCGCAAAAATTTTTCTAAATATGTTTCTTTTTGAATCGACACCGCGTGATAAGACCAACTGGGGCATAACTGTTATTTTATAGGAATGAGTAGTTTGTAAGCGCGCAATTTGGCGCTTCTGCTTCTGGGATTTTTCTCCACTTCTTCGGGAGACGGGACTACCGGTTTTTTTGTCAGGGATTCAACGAGGGGTTCTCCATGAGTCCTGTAAAGCATCTCTTCCGGAGAAGCCTTTGGAGTCAAAAGGGATTTGAAAAATTGTTTTACAACACGATCTTCAACAGAGTGATAAGAAATAACAACAATCCTTCCTCCCACTCTCAAAATTTCAACAGCTTGCTCTAAAGCCTCCTTCAGAACAGTCATTTCGTCATTAACCTCTATCCGCAATGCCTGAAAAATTTTTGTGGCGGGATGTCGCTTTTTCCCCTTCTTCAAGTTTGGACGAGGTAAAATTTTCTCAAGAAATTTTGCAAGTTGTACGGTGGAAAAAAACTTTTCCGCTTTTCTATACTCACAAACCCTTCGGGCAATTTTCCGACTTAACCTCTCCTCTCCATAATGAAAGAAAATATCGGCAAGCTCCGATTCCTCATAAGTATTAAGAACATCGGCCGCCGTGAGAGAAGAGCTTTGATCGAAACGCATATCAAGAGGCCCGTCTTCCATGAAAGAGAAACCTCTTTCCGGCTCATCCACATGAGGGGAAGATAAGCCCAAATCAAAAAGTATTGCATCCACCTCTTTTACCCCCAACTCGGTAATCCTTTTTTTTAAGTATCGAAAGTTATCCTTAAAGTAAATTGTTTGCTTATCATATTCCTTCAACCTCTTCTTCGCCTCAATCAAGTTTCTTTCGTCCTGTTCAAAAGCATATAATCTTCCTTCCTCTCCAATCGCTTCCAGAATCATTTTCGCATGTCCTCCCAGTCCCAATGTTGCGTCTACCGCACTGTTTCCGGCAGTAAGACCCAAATACTTTTCAACATCATCCTTCAGTACGGAAATATGCTCCATTTTGGCTTCTTATAAAGGTCTACTATCTCTGTTAAACATCCTTCGTGTTCAAAACTTGTGCACAACGTGTGTATAATTTTTTTACACAAGGTTCTCCACCTAAAGATAAGGTTAATCTAATCAGGGGTCAAGAAAAGAAAGGCCGCGTAGTATAAAAATTATATTCACAGCAAGTTTAAAACACACCAAAAAGCGCTAACGATAGACGTTTTTAGATGTTCTTTCTTTCGTGTTGAACCATCCCGTCTTTGTTGTCTAATTTTTTTGAACAACCCGTCTTTTCCCAAATCTCTTTATAATCCCTGCAATAAAAGGTAAATTACAAACATGACACCGGAAATAATAGTGCTTTTTACATCAATGATACCGTTTTCAGATATAAAACTGGCGATACCGCTTGGCCTGGAAATGGGGCTATCGGCAACAACCACATTCATATTCGCCGTATCCGGAACAATACTGCCCGCGGCAATCATAATGGCACTAATTGGACCGGCCTCTAAATTTGCGAGAAAAAACTCCAAACTGATGGATAGATTTTTTGCAAAATTATTCTACACAACTCGGAAAAAACATTATGAAAGATTCCAGCGCTACGGTCCTATTTTTATCATATTCCTTGTTGCCGTCCCTTTCCCCGGAAGCGGCCCGGTTACAGGATCAATGGTTTCATTTCTATTTGGGCTGGACTACTGGAAAGCCCTGACATTGGTGGTAATAGGAGCGTTAATAGCGGGCCTTTTACTAACAGCCGGATTCAACTCAATCTTCGCCTTGTTAGAAGCAATAGGTTAAATTAGAACATCCCCCTGCCTCAAAACGGCAATTCTATCCCCCTCAACTTTCACTATCGTGGAAGGCTTGTTTTTTTCGATCTCTCCTCCGTCAATCAACAAATCCACCCCTTCTATCTCAACGGGAGAATAAAATTCCGGCTCACCGAATTTATTCGCGCTCGTAGTGCTCACGGGCCTGCCCAGCGCGGAAACCATGTCCACACAAAACTTCATGGAAGAAATTCTCATGGAAACAAACTCACTTCCGGGATTTAAAAATTTCGGCAATTTGTCTGTTCTCGGAACCAAAATGGACAAAGCCCCTGGCCAGTATTTATCCGCAAGTTCGGATGCCTTATCAGAGAAAACCCCAAACTCCCTCGCCATCTCAAGACTGTCCACCAGAATACTCACCGGCTTATCCGCCGGCATCCCTTTGGCATCATACAATTTCCTCAACGCCCCCTCACTAAAAACATCGACCGCCAACCCGTAACAAGTCTCCGTAGGATGCATAACAAGGCCTCCTTCACGCAAAACCTCCACAGTCTTACCCACAGCCGCTTTATCATCAATAAAAATTCTCATAAGCGGAATTTACCCAAAACACACACCATTTGCAAACACCCGCCCCATCGTCTAAAATCCAAACAATAATCAAATAACCCCTCAACCATGAGTCTCAAAGTTGCAATCAACGGATTTGGCCGAATAGGAAGACAAATCTTCCGGGAAAATTTGGAAAAAGATTATTTTGATATTGTAGCGGTAAATGACCTTTGTGATCCGGAAACTCTGGCACATTTATTAAAATACGATTCAAACTACGGAACACTAAAAAACGAAGTGGAAACGGAAGGACAAAACCTGATTGTTGACGGCAAAAAATACAAAGTTTTAAGCGAAAAAGATCCCGCAAACCTCCCTTGGAAAGAGCTCGAAGTAGACATTGTACTGGAGTGCACCGGATTTTTCAGAGATCGCGAAGGAGCCGCCAAACACATTGAAGCCGGAGCGAAAAAAGTAATTATAAGCGCTCCCGGAAAAGACATTGATGTAACTCTTGTTCTGGGAGTAAACGAAGATAAATACAACTCCGCGGAACATAACATCATCTCCAACGGATCATGTACAACGAACTGCCTTGCTCCCGTCGTAAAAGTCCTCAACGACAACTTTGGAGTGGAAAAAGGCCTGATGACAACAATTCACGCATACACAACGGATCAAAAAATCCTCGACTTGCCCCACAAAGACCTCCGCAGAGCAAGAGCGGCCGCTTTATCAATGATCCCCACAAGCACCGGAGCGGCAAAAGCGTTAAGTCTGGTAATCCCTGAAATGGAAGGCAAACTAAACGGCCTGGCGATACGCGTCCCCACCCCGACGGTATCTCTTGTCGATTTAACCTGCACATTGGGGAAAGAAACGACCGCGGAAGAAATAAACGCAAAATTCAAAGAAGCCTCCGAAGGCGCGATGAAGGGAATTCTGGACTACAGCGAAAAAGAACTGGTTTCGATAGATTACAAACAGAGTCCGTTCTCCGCGATAGTGGACGCCAAATCAACGGAAGTCATCGGCGACAATCTTGTAAAAGTCCTTGCCTGGTACGACAACGAATGGGGCTATTCCTGCAGAATGGTTGATCTGGCAA
>SLNK01000013.1 GCA_007133095.1 Candidatus Peregrinibacteria bacterium
ACAGTACAAGTTGAGCCGCCTGATATAATCCCGAATCTTAAAGCTGACAAGGTTGAAGGAACTGTCCCGTTAACAGTAAGTTTTGACGCGAGCGGCTCCACGTATGAGGACGGACAGATAACAAGTTATCGGTGGGACTTCGGAGACGGCAGCCCTACAAGATTAGGGGCGGCCACCATAAGTTATAGATACACGGATATCGGGATTTATGATGCAACGGTAACTGTGATTGGATCGGACAACAAAACAGCCGAGGCAAGCATAAAAATAACTGTAAGAGAGGTTCCTTTAAAAGCGTGTTTCGAATCCGTATTTACAGAGGGGCCGGCACCATTGACAACAAGTTTTGATCCCGGCTGTTCAACGGGAACAATAAGAACTTACCTGTGGGATTTTGGAGATGGAAGCACATCAACCGCTATAAAGCCGACGCACACATTTACAAGGGCAGGTTCATATGAAGTGGAACTGGAAATATCCGATGCGGGCGGCGCGGTGGATACATTCAGAAAAACAATAACCGTAACAGATTAAAATCATGACTAATAAAAAGCGAACAGTGGTGGGAATAATTGCGCTCCTTGCGATCATAGCTTTATTGGCGGGATCAGTTGCTCCTCTCTTTATGGGCGGATATTTCTAGGAGGGGATTGTGAAGGCTTGTTCGAAGGGGCAAAACATGATATACTTCAAAGATTTAAAAAAATAAAAAACGCCTGAACAACCTGAGAAACCACAGCAATTTCCATCCCAACAATTGCCGCAACAACCCGAGGAACAGCCGCAAACAAAAGAAGGCGGAATGTCTTTTTTTAAGAACAACAAGGGTCTGATAATCGCGGTAGTTGTAGGATTTGTAGTGCTGGTTGTAGCCTTGATCTCCCTAACCGGAAGAGAGTCCGCAAGCCAATACAAAGGGATGTTGGAGAGAATCGACCAACACACCGTACAATCCCAATAGAGCAAATTTCAAACAGGATTTTTTGACATTTGACACTTTTTAGTGTACTTTCGGGATGAAAGGGCACTTTATCAATCCAGTATGCCGATGTTCACAATCCTATTTTTGTTTATAGTGATCGGATCGGTGTGTACTTGTGCAATAACTTTATGGAGAGTTTTTGCGTATAACAAGAAGTATCACTTGCCGGAATCAAACTTCACAAAGCTTTTCGGGATTTTTACAAAAGAACACATGGCATGCATCTACTTCCTGACGGTGGTCGCTTACACGGTCCTTAGTATATGGTTTATAACAACTCTATGAACAACAGAGATAAATATTTTAAGGGACAGCAGGATAACGAAGAACTCATATGCTTCATGCGACATCATTGGATAACTCTGGTGAAGGACTTGGTGTATTTTATAATTTTCGCGATAGCCGTATATTTTTTCCTTTCGAATATAGCGGCCATACAGGAGATGATGAGAGGCAACAACGCAATGAAATTACTTTTCCTCACATTGTTTTTGGGGGGAACGATTTTTATACATCGATTTTTCATAAGAATTCTCAATTTTTTTGTTAATATCGGGATAATAACCGATGTAAGATTTATAGATCATCAAAAAACTCTATTTTTCAGAGACAGCATGGACGCGATAGACATGGGGAGAATTCAGAATGTGGAAAGGGTGGGGGAGGGAGTCCTGCCCAACATTCTTGGATACGGGAATATAAAGATATTCTTGAGCGCCTCCGCCGGAGTGAAAACATTTTATTACATACCAAACGCAAAATTCCACTTCAGATGCATAGGAAGACAGAAAGAAGCCAGATTAAAGACTCTGGCGCGAGAAAGAAGGCAGAGATCACAGGGGGAACAGAGAGCACAGGAAGAACGCGCCGAAAATAAAAGGTGAACCTATTTTTTAGAATCTCCCAAAGACGCTTTAAAGCGGCCGGCGATCAGAGCTTCCAAAAATATTTTATCAAAGTTTTTAGAGTGAAGGCTTTTAAAAACTTCTTCGGTTACACCGCCCCTCGATGTAATTGAATTTCTGAGAGAGTTAAAAGATTCCTTGGATTCGGATAAATTTTTGGACGTGCCAAAAATAGTCTGCCTTACAAGTTTTTCCGCCACATCGGGTTTAAGGCCGGAGTCTTTTGAGAATTTGAGAAGAAGTTCTCCCAAATACAAGAAGTAAGCGGGGCCACTTCCGGAAACAACGGTAACAACGCCAAAAAGTTTTTCATCCTCAAGAAGAATTTCATCACCGATGGATTTCAGAATGAGCTTAACGGCCTCTTCATGATGAGGGAGGACTTCATCGGATTTTACCCAACATGACATTGATTCACAGACAGAGGCGAAAATATTCGGCATTACCCGGACAATCGGAATGTTTTTGCCCAGATAGCCTTTAATTTCTTCGATATCAACTCCCGCGGCAACTGAAATCAGAATTTTATTATCCGATAAAGAGTTTCTTATTCTATGCAGAACATCGGGGAAGTCTTTTGGCTTTACGGCAAGAATTACAACATCAGAAGCTTCCACAACCGCCGCATTGTTTTTCTCATCGGTACTCAATAAAAAATCTTCTTCATCAAAATTCCCGCTCTTCACAAGCCCGTCAAAAATGGATTTCCCCATATTCCCAAGACCGATAATTGCGATTTTTGGAGGAGATTTTTTCATTGCCTTAAACGAATTTAAACGGCGGACAAATAGTGGCTGGGGCGGAGGGATTCGAACCCCCGAATGCTAGGACCAAAACCTAGTGCCTTACCACTTGGCGACGCCCCATCAGTTTGGATTTGTCAAAAAACCGCTCACTAAATTTATCAATGCGGAGAAGGGAAGTCAATTTTTTTAGAAAGCTCGCTCAGCTTAGAACTGGCAAAGCCAGATTCTTCGCTTTCAATGTGCGCTCGTGCCGTGCACTCGCATGAAACTCCCTATGCTGAGCGGAGGCGAGAATACCACCGGCGTTTTGCCGGTGGATGAATCTTCTTCGCCAAGCTGAATTGCTTGAAATAAACTGATACCCCATGCGTCAGCACGGGGAGTTTCATTAACAAATTTGTATTTTGTGTAAAATAAGGTAAAATTTGAAACACCAAAACATAATATTCACGATCATGGCACAAGAAAATCAACAAAATCGTCCGGCGGAAGATCCGGCTCAAACTTCGCAAACACAACAACCGGTAGAACCTCAACAGACGCCGGAAGTACAAGCTCAACCGCCTGCGGCGCCTCAACAGGTAGAAACTCAACAACCTGCGGAAGCACAAGCTCCTGCGGAAGCACAGCAGCCCGCGGAAAAATGCAAATGCCCGGAACTTAATATCGCGGAATGGGATAAACAGAAGAAACAAATTGAAAAAACGTTTTATAAGACGTTTTCGCCTCGAATTTTAAACTACCCCTTTTCGTATGTAATCGATGCGGACAGAGCAAGCAGGGGAGCAAAGGCCAAAAATTACCAAGTCCCGGAAAGTCCGATGGTTCTGGATACCGGAGGAATGTTTTGGGGCGAATTAATGGTTGAAGTGACCGGAGCCGATACATCGGATTCAAGCGTAGTGGATTTTGCGGGGAAGGAACTTTATACAAAAACAACTACGGATACCAAGAGCATAAAAAACGAAATGGAAGGATTGAAAGCGGAAATGGGGGTGGAACCTTCGGAAGTATATTATTGGAGAGTAACATGTCCGAAATGCGACAGCGACAAAGAAATAAAAGCTATCGTTATAGCAGTTGTGCCGCAAGCGCAACAGCCACAACCACCGGCAGAACCTGCACAGCCTGTACCACCGGCGGAACCGCAACCACCGGCAGAACCGGCACAGCCTGAACCACCGGCGGAACCGGCACAGCCTGTACCACCGGCAGAACCACAACAACCGACGGAACCGATACAGCCTGAACAACCGGCAGAACCGGCACAGCCTGAACAACCGGCAGAACCGCCACAACCTGAACAACCCGCCGAACCTGAACAGCCCGTCGAACCACAACCGCCACAACCTGAACAACCCGCCGAAGAACCCAAGCAGCAGC
>SLNK01000004.1 GCA_007133095.1 Candidatus Peregrinibacteria bacterium
CCTTCCCGCCCAAACAGCTTTTTGTCCACAACCGGCTTCAGGCGTTTATAAAACTTCCCCAAAATTTCATCAAAAAACTTTTTCGCCAATTTCTCATCAGTCTCATTTGTAAATTCAAGTTTGAGCATAAAATTTTAATCAAGCCAAAGCTCTCGATAGGCTTCCCGGTTTTCTTCATCAAATTCCCAATAGGGATAAATGGCCACTCCCGCAAAGCGATCGGGATTGCTTTTTAGATTATTCAATCCCTTTATAACGCCTTCCAGTCCCGTTCTGACGTTTTCGATTTCGTGATTAAACCAGGGCCTCGGCTCGCCGTAATCGTATGTGGGGATGCCTATAAAAACATCCGCTTCATCAAGAAAAGAAGTTATCCATATGACCTGTTCTTTGACTAACCATTTGTACAGCCACTCCTTGCTTATGCTCGTGTCATAAACCATAACGGCGATTTGGTCCGCATATTTTTGGACATTCCCGTAATTGACCTGAGTGCTGTAATTTTTAAATTCATAAAGATTGCCGAAAAGCCACAATGCGGACTGGGGAATGAACTTCGCCAAAGCCACGGAAATAATCGCGTCTTCGGGCAATTTTTCCCGTGTTTCCTTCAATAATCTGATAAATCCTGGGTCATTGTCCCAAGCCGGCTCTATGTCTAAGTGCACGCCGTCAAACCCCACCATTTGCGTCATGATAATGGATTTTGTAACGACATTATGACGAACTTTCGGATCATCCAAATCTATCCTATGCCTAAGTTGCCCCATCCAAGCTTGGAGTTGAAGGTCCTGATCAAATTTGCGAACGGTATCAACAAAATGTATCGAATATTTGTATGTTTCCGGGTCTATTGATCCGTCACTTTTCAAAGGCCCGACATGAACGAAAGCGGTGGAAAATTGATACTCCCTAAGATCATTCACCAGTTTTTGTATTTCCGCCTCGCTTTTATAATCCCCCACCCATGCATGCTCCAACCAGACCGCATTGTTTCCTTTGTTGAAGAATTGACCCGGCTGACTGGAAGAAAATCCAATCACAATTGACCAGAGCAAAACAAAAGCGATAAGTCCGACTCCCACCTTACTGATTTTCCATAAATGCATCACTTTGAATAGTTAAGTTTAGCGACAGCATCGTAAAGTATAATCCCACAACATGTCGATACATTCAAAGAATTTGCACGCCCCAGCATCGGAACGGTGACGGCCATATCCGTAAGCTCCATTACTTCATCGGAAACGCCTTCAACTTCATGCCCGAAAACGAAACAAACCGGAAAATCATATTTCGCGTCCAGATAAGAAACGGACCCATGAGCAAGTTCAACCGCAATAATTTTGACTCCCCGCTTTTTAAGTTTTTTGACGGCATCCGTGGGATCGTCAAGGTATTCCCAAGGGACAACTTCTTCAGCCCCGAGAGCGGTCTTGGAAAGCTCTTTACGGGGAGGGAAGCCGGTTATGCCGCACAGATACAGTTTCTTCAGAAGAACGGCGTCAGATGTCCTGAAAATGGCCCCTACGTTGTAAAGGCTGCGCACATTATCTAAAAGGACATAGATTTCGTTTCTTTTTTTCTTATTAACCTCCGATACGGAGGGCTTTAATTGTAAAATTTCCTCGTGGCTAAGCTTCTTCATTCTCTGCGTTTAAAAGCGATAGGGTTCTCGTAATCCAGGTATTCAGCTCATCCAGGGTTATTTCGTCGTTGGGAAAGAAATAATCCGATTCCTCAACGATGCCGTTTTTTACAGCGAAATTCACATAGCGAGGCATCCACCACATAGACGATATTTTGGTATCGATATCGGCAAAAAACGAAAATTGACTCAGCAGTCCCGCATAGCCTCCAAGCTTGTTAGCCAATTCGAATTCATATTTGTTCGGGACAAGATCGGCCGCTCCCAAAATAATCTTAAGAGCCTGAATTCTGCTGACAGAATTATCGGGCATGAAAGGACTGTTTTCGGCGCTTAAATAGCCGTTTACCAGATCCAGGACAGTGGCGTCGTTGATATAATCGGAATATGGATGATCCGGCGGCACATCCGGGTAAAGAGTCATTTTCGACTCAAGGACTATATCGTTAAAGGACGACATAGCGATGAAATTGAAAAGGCAAAATTCCTTGTGGTTGTAGCAACTGTCCAAGAATTCGGCTTTTTTCTCTCTCAAATCGAAACTGTCAATAATGATTTTCACAAGCTCTCCTCTGGAAATTGTAGCGGATCCGTCAGCGGGAAAAACGCGACCGAAAGGGCCGTTAGAGCCCCGGAAAACAAAAACTTTGCCTCTCGCTATGCCGTCAAAAGTCTTGGAATGACGTGATCCCACAACAAGATCATTGATGGAATTACCGTTGAAATCGAAGCCGTTCAGTCCATAGCCGAACCAGTCTCCGCCGCTTTCTCCGTGGATAATATTGAGATCATTTCTTGTTTTTAATCGATAATGCCTTTTAAGGGGATCGTCGCCGCTGAAAATTATATAAACCTTCCCCAAGCCGCTCCCCCCGATGCGTCTTATTGCAGGCGCCCCAATCGCGATGTCGGCCTTTCCGTTCCCGTTAAAATCTCTCAAAATAACGCTTGCTCCGGGCAAAACTTCACGTATCGAATCATTAATGATGACATCGGCCAGTGTTTTTTTGACAAAATTTGGCCCGCCGTAATACAGATAAACTCCGGCATTTCTGTGGTCTCCGCTGTAAGGGAAAGATGAAATAAGCAGATCATCCACTCCGTTCCCCGTGACATCTCCGGAATCCATATCAAATCCGAACCGGGAGTTTTTATAATAACCGTCCAAATGATGACTGGAAGAGAGGATAGGATTTGTTTGGTCAGCCACATCAATATACAGATAAACTTTTCCTACCTGTTCGTTGATTGCCGCATCCGCCGCATACGCGCCGACAGCAAGGTCTTTCTTTCCATTGCCCGTAAAATCACCGGCGGCAAGAGAAGTTCCGAATTTTTCGTCGGGGAATTCGCTGCGGATAACCAGATTAGGCACAGAGCCAATACCTCTTTCTCCTCCAAAATATACATATACGACATCCGAAGATCCCACTATCAGATCATCAAATCCGTCATCGTTTAGATCTGTGCTTAACAAAGATATTCCAAATTTTGAATCGGGACGAGGACCGTCAAGAATAATATTGGCTTTATTGAGGGCAAAGTCCCCGAAATGAAGATCGGTGCGCATTGAATCGGTCTCTTTGGGCTGTTCGCCATGTAAAATGTAAACCTTGCCGTTCCTCTCTTCATCTATAAGGGCGTTAAATGCTCCAACGGCAACATCGTCCACACCGTCTCCGTTAAAGTCTCCTACGGCCAAAGAAGTGCCCAATTGGTCCCCGGAATTTTCTCCATAAAAGGACAAACGCAAACTACCATCGGCGGAAGCTCCAAAAATAATGGTTGCCGCTCCGTTCCACTGTCTATTGGACGTGGACGCAAAAGGGCTCCCGATAAACATATCTACCAGTCCATCTCCGTTAAAATCACCGTAATCGATAGAAGTTCCGAACTGGCCTCCCCTAAAATCGCCTGAGAGCTCCAATTTGGAGTTTTCCAAAAGAGCGTAGGCCTCAAACACGTCAGCGGAAGCAAACGGGCTTAAAACGCAGGAAAAAGCAAAAACAGAGAAGCTAAACGAGGAAAACAGCAAAATTTCACGAAAATTGAACATGCACGCATTATGAAGGCACAAGATAGTAATGTAAAGACTGGACAAATGTAGACAAATAAGGTAGAGTTTTTGTCGACATTGTCTATATGATGTCTATAGACACAAAGTAGACAACAAGTAGACAACATGTAGACACAAAATGGACAAAAAAAACGAAGAAAAAAACGAAGAAAAACAATATAAACTCAGTCGGGAAGCGGCAGGAGAGGTTCTTGGGGTGTCAACAAGGACAGTAGACAGGTACATAAAGGCTGGGAGGCTGTCTAGTAGGCTGTCAGAGGGGAGAATATGGCTTAACGAAGAAGAAATATTGGAATTCAAGAGAGGGCGGGAGAGTAGACACGAAGTAGACAATAAAGACATGTCTAAATCGCATTTGTCTAGTGGACACGAAGTAGACAAAGTGGACAAAGTAGACAATATTGAGGTCGTAGGACAAGACATTATAGAAAAAATGTCCACACAAAGAAAAATATCCAAAGATACGACAGATACCTTCAAAAGACTGTATGAAGAACTAAAAGAGGAACTTAAGGAGAAACAAGAAAGATTGGAAGTGGCAAATTACAGAGTGGGACAACTGGAAGCCCAGGTCAGAAACAGCATTCCCATGTTGGAGTATCACCGGGAGAACTACGAAAGACAAAAAACAGAAGATGGTCTGAATAAAAAACTGGAAGAATCAACGGGATTAATAAGAAATCTTTCACTAAAAATAAAATACGAAAAATTCGGGAAGAGGGTTTATGTAATAACCCTTCTGATTGTATTGGCGTTACAACCGCTATGGTTTTTCTTCCTCAGTTCATCTGAATAACTTCTCTCTGTTCGGTAACGATGGTTAATTCGGGAATTGCGCTGCTAAGACGGCTGAATATACCACCGGGGAGTTCAAGTATGCTTATCATATCGGAAGGCTCCCCAATAACATTAAAAATATAAGGGGTGGAAAGAATACTTCCGTTAAGTAGTATTTGGCCTCTTGGAAGAGTATCAAATCCCAATGTTCCGTTAACAAGCCTTATTCCGTTGACGGAAATCGCTTCCGCGCCCGCATTGGAAAAAGCGTTTACAAGATCAACCACCCAAGGGGTTGAAATATCACCATCTATTGAAACAGTTATTCCCGCGCCAAAAATCGGAGTTTTTCCATTAAGTTTCATATATCTGTTGATCTGTGATTCAACAGCCTGGAGAGCCAGATTTTGATCGGAGAAGTCTTCAATATTGCGCTCAATATCGGCGATTTCCCGCCGAAGGCTCTCGTTTTTATCTTTAAGAATTTTTATTTCTTGAAATATATTACTCTCAACATTCCTCAAATATTCCGCCTCCACACTTTCGTAAGATTTGGACTGAAGTGAGATGAGAAATCCCAGGATTATAGCTGTGGCGAAGATGTAGTATTTACCCATATATTATTGATCTATCAGATTAATATGTTTGGTTCTAAGATCCCCGTTATACATGGGGATTACAACAACATTTTTTTTAAGAATTTCGAATTTTATGCCTTGTTTCCTCATTTTTTCATATATGGCCGGAAGAGAATCTCTGTTTAAAAGGCGTTGTAACATTATTTCCGTATCTCCCACGGCACGTATGGTAAAAGGCGGAGCAATATGGGAATTGTTGACCAGAATTGTAGTTCCCACAGAACTGATTGGAGATGTGGCGATAACTCTCTGATTATTAACGGAAACGGCATCAGCTCCGGAAGCGAAAAGAATATTCACAACATCTCTTATTTCCGAAGCTTGAATAAGGTGAACGTCTGAAGCCTCCGCCCCGGATCTGATTGCAACGGGGCTGTCTCCAAGCAATATTTGTAATCCCTCACCCCTAACTTCCGTAAGACCGATATCCCTTTTCAGCGCCTCCAGCCGATCAAAATTAGCAACTTCTGTTTGGGCGTCTATCACGTCCTGTGTTTTGACAAGCTCCTTACGCAAAGAAACTATACGGCTTTGAAGATAAGATTGCTCGTCCAAAAAACTTTTGAGCAAGTCTTGTTTGGCAACAACCTCATCAGACGGAAAACCTCCCGCTATCGGGATTTTTGTTTTGAACTGAAGAGTTGCCAACAAACCGACCACCAACCCGGCGATCAAAAATGTTGCAAAAAAGTTATTTTTCATCTTATTGAACTAGCTTATGGCAACATAGTACGAAAAAGCAGGATATGTGGCAAGGTTTCCGCTATTGATTTAATAACTTTAAAAGGTAAATTACACACATGATAGCAGTTTTTGATTCGGGATACGGGGGGCTCACCGTTCTGAAGCCCATAATGGACATTCTGCCGGATTACGACTATGTCTATCTGGGGGACAACGCGCGCGCGCCATACGGCAACCACTCTCCCGAAACGATAAAGCTTTTTTCCGAACAAGCGACGGACTACTTGCTGGGAAAGGGGGCAAATCTTATTATTTTCGCCTGTAACACGACTTCAAGTGTTGCGTTGCGGCATATTCAACAAAAATACGAAAAACTGCTTAGAGGGGAAAATAAAAGGATTTTGGGGGTTCTGATACCGGCGGCACAGCATGTAATCAAGGAGAGTAAAAGCGGGAGAATAGGTGTAATGGGCACAAAAGCGACAATAAATTCAAAGGTTTACGATGAAGAAATAAAAAAAATAAACGCATCCGCAAAAGTATTTTCAAAGGCCTGTCCTCTGCTGGTCCCGTTCATAGAGGAAGGATGGCACAAAAAGCCGGAAGCAAAATCAATATTAAAAAAATATTTAAACCCTCTTAAAAATGCAAATATAGACACTTTGATTCTCGGGTGTACGCACTACCCGATGATGTCCTCCTCAATAAGCAAAATAATGGGTAAAAACATCAAAGCTGTGAACTCGGGAGAAGTAGCGGCGCGAAGTTTGAAAGAATACTTGGAAAGGCACACCGAAATCGAAAGGCAATTGTCCAAAAACAAAGGAAGACGATTTTTGACAACGGACAATCCAAAGGAGTTTAAAAAATTTGCGGAGCAAAACCTCGGAATGAAAATAAAAATGCCTGAAAAAATTTTATTGAGTTAGTTATTCTAAAAACGGCTTGGTCAAAAATGAAGTTTTTGCGTTTTTCGCGAGGTCAAGGCAGACTTTCCGCTGCGAGCGCAAGTCGCGACCGAGCTCTATAAAAAAAACAAGTCGTCCGCCAGTGCCTCTTGGGGAAGCTCATAGCATGGCCGTTTTTAGAATTATTCCCACTCAATGGTCCCCGGAGGTTTGTTCGTGACATCGTAAAAAACGCCGCTCACTCCGTCCACTTTGGCAAGTCTGCCTACAAGTTCATGCAGTTTACCAAAATCCATTTGATAAAAATTCGCAGTCATTGCTTCTTGACTGCAAACGGGCCTAAGGACAATCGACTCTCCAACTTGACTATCCACGCCTACCGGAATAAGCACGGTGGGGAACTGCCATATCTCACGCTCTATATCAGCTTCCACAAGGTAATCCATAACAATCTTGTCGGCACGCTGTATAGTCAAAACTCTCTCTCTTGTAAGAAAAGATTTTTGGATAGACAAGGCGTCAAAATTCTGCGGCCACAAGCCCCAAATCACCCTGTTCACATCCTCGAATTGGTTAGTCAGCCGGGTAGACAGAGTGTTAAGCTCATCCCAGGAAAACTCCTTACCGTAAACAATAACAGGATGTCTGTAACTGCGAACATCTCCCTGTACGCCAACGCTCTTTATTGGCAAGACCCTGATTTTAACATCCTCACCCGAGAGAAAATCTCTTATCCGATCTTCGGTTTTTTTCAAAGAATCCGGAAATGAATCATCTTCCGCGCAAAGAGTTCTTACAGCAAGTCCCGGTCCGGGGAACGGATGTCTCCAGACCATTTTCTTGTCCAGCCCCAACTTCTCTCCAACCGCTCTGACTTCATCTTTATACAATTGTTCAAGAGGTTCTATAACCTTTCCGGACTCTTTAAGCTTTTTTATAGCTTCAACTTGATTATGATGAGTCTTAATTGTGTCAGCGTGCTTTGTCCCGCCGGTTTCTATTGTGTCCGGATATATCGTTCCTTGTGCAAGAAACCAATCGTCCGGATTAAGTTCCAAATTTTTGGATACTTTTGCCTGGATGTCCAAAAACAAATCTCCTATAATCCGCCTTTTTTCTTCCGGTTCATAAACATTCTCAAGAGCTTCAAAATATTCTTCGCTGGCATCATAAACATGCAAATTGGTCACACCTACGGCCTTCAAAGCTTTCTCAACTTGTTCACGTTCTCCCATTCGCATAAACCCCGTATCCACAAACAAACCGTAAACCCTATCCTGGCCAAGAGCCTCAACCAAAAGCATAAACGCGACGGTACTGTCCACTCCGCCGCTTATCATCAAGAAAACTTTTTTATCTCCCACAACGGTTTTGATATTTGAAACCTCCTCCTCAATAAACTTTCCGATATCCCACGCTCTCTTGGCTCCCGTGATATTAACAAAATTATCCAAAATGAGTTTTCCGCACGGCGTATGAGTAACCTCCGGATGAAACTGCATGCAGAAAATCTTCCTGTCAAAGTCGGCCATAGCCGCTATGGGGGTATCATCGGTTTCTCCCACTTTCTCAAAACCTTCCGGTAAGGTAACAACTTGGTCGAAGTGGCTCATCCAAACATTTTCATGGTCGGCCATTCCCTCAAAAACCTCTTTTTTATTTTCAAAATTGACAACCGCGGGGCCATATTCACGTACTTTCCCGGGCTCAACCTCGCCTCCAAGTGAAGAAGCCGTCAGCTGATGTCCATAGCAAATCCCCATAATCGGAACCCCCAACTCAAAAATGCGCGTGTCACATTTTATACTGTCTTCATCCTTTATGCTCGCCGGTCCCCCCGACAAAATAATTCCTTTATAATCACGAAGTTCTTCGACGGAAACATCACCGTCCAAAATCTCACTGTAAACTCCCAGTCTCCTTATCCTGTTTGCTATAAGGTGTGCATACTGGCCGCCAAAATCCAAAACCGCAATTTTATCCATTATTTTTTCTTACCTTTCTTTAAAATTTTTCTCGCTTTCTCCATGACTTTTTTCTCTTTTCTCATTGTCTCTTCTGAAGGCCTGAGAAGAGGGAACATAACACTATCCTTAAGGTTTTCCTGTCCGGTAAGAAGAGTCACAAGCCTGTCTATTCCCATTCCCCACCCGGAAACACAAGGCATCCCATGCTCCATGGCTTTAAGATATTCCTCATTTATCATCATTGCTTCTTCATCTCCTTGAGCTTTGGCAAGCGCCTGATTTTCAAACCGTTCCCTTTGATCAACCGGATCGACAATCTCGCTATAAGCATTTATGACCTCCCAAGTATTCACGAGAAGTTGGAAAGTATCGCAAAGTCTGGGGTCATCATCATTTTTGCGTGCCAAAGGTTTTGTGCTTAGAGGATGCTGAATTACAAAAGTGGGCTGAATCAATTTGGGACGGGAAACTTTTTTATAAAGAGCGTCAACAAGGTTTCCATATCCCAATTTATCGGCATCCTCAATACTGATTTTCTCCTTTTTAATTCTTTTAAGAAGATCCTCGGCAGTGTCGTAATCAAGAACATCAATATCGCAATCTTTTTTTATAATCTCTGTAAATTTTAGTCTTGGCCATGGAGTCTTAAAATCAACTTCAACTTCTTTTCCATCTCTGTCTTTCATTTTCACTTTTGTCGTTCCCAGCAACTTATGCATGAAGTGTTCAAACATTCTTTCCGTAAATTTCATATTGTCCTCGTAATCCCAAAATGCGGCGTAATGTTCTATCATCGTAAATTCTTGTAGATGGCTGGGGTCCATGCCTTCATTTCGAAAACATCGGGCGACTTCAAAAGTTTTTTCAAACCCTCCAACAAGGGCTATTTTTTGCCATAATTCTCCCGCGGCTATACGCAAATAAACGTCTATATCCAAAGCGTTATGATGCGTTGTAAAAGGTCTTGCGACCGCGCCGGAAGAAACATTTTCAAGTACCGGAGTTTCAATTTCAATAAACCCCTCAGACCAGTAAAATTCTCTCAATGCCTTCACCAAATTACTTCTCAAGACAAAGCGGTTTAAGCTATCCCGATTCATTGTCGTGTCCAAATATCGCTGTCTGTATATTGTTTCTCTGTCCTTTAAGCCGTGCCATTTTTCCGGCAAAGGCCTCAACGCCTTCGATAAAACAAGAAATTTGGAAACCAGCAAAGTTATTTCTCCGTGCTTTGTTCTGAATAATTCACCCTCCACTCCGATAAAATCCGCGATGTCTATTTTTTTCAAAAGCTTATATTTGTCTTTCCCCAGAAAATCGGACATGAAACATATCTGCATTTTTCCGGAAAAATCTTGTAAATGGGCAAAAGTTAATTTCCCGTGTTCACGGAAAGTCATAAGCCTCCCCGCAAGAATAAATGGAGTTTTTAGGGGGGATTCCAAGATTTTAGATAAATCCCTAACATCTTCCTTTTCCGCAATTTCAAGAGCTTCAGATATTTGGTGAGTCTTCGAAAAACGACCGGGATAAGGGTTCAGCCCAAGTTCTCTCAGATCCTTAGATTTGCGTAACCGTGTATGAAATTCGTTTGTACTGTCCTGTTGCATGACGGAATTATAGAGAAACACGGAAAAAATGCCAATCAAAAGAATTTAATTTACCGCCACGGGGTATTCATCAACCTTCCTGTGTTTTTCAATATCCACAAAGCGCATTTGCTCTTTCTTGAAGGCTAGCTCAATATGACCTATCGGGCCGTTTCTGTGTTTTCTTATGTAGACATCGGTTACACCTTTTTTATCAGTGTCTTCTTCATAATAATCCTCTCTGTACATCATAGCCACGACATCGGCGTCCTGCTCTATGGCCCCAGATTCACGAAGGTCGGAAAGTTGTGGGACTTTGCTTGGTCGCAACTCAACCGCCCTGGACAACTGTGATAAAGCCACAATAGGAACAGCCAAATCTCTGGCAAGAGCCTTCAGAGATCTGGAAATTTCAGAAATCTCTTGAACACGATTTGGTTGGAAGGAGCCCATGCTTCCGGAACTCATCAATTGAAGATAATCAACAATAAGAAGATCCAGTCCCGCCTCCATCTTGAGTCTGCGAGCTTTAGCCTTAAGTTCGGCAATAGAGTTGCCTATTGAGTCATCAATAAATATACGCATCGAATTCAACTCATCCATGATGGATCCTATTCTGCCAAAGTCCTCATCGGTCAACTTACCCGTACGCATTTTCCAGGAATCAACTGCCAACAGGCTACAGAACATTCTTTCAACAAGCTGCTCCTTGGACATTTCCAGCGAAATAATCCCGACGGCATTTCCCCTCTTCGCGACATTCTGAGCTATGTTGAGAGCCAGAGCGGTTTTTCCCATAGAGGGTCTTGCGGCCAAAACAATTAAATCGGAAGGCTGCAAACCGGAAAGGATATTGTCCAAAGCTTTGAATCCGGTAGGAACACCCCGATATTTCTCACGCCCCTCCGGATCATGCAAATCCGATATTTTTTCATAAGTCTTGTTCAAAACATCCTTTATGTGCACAAATTTATCAGCCATGAAAGTTTGGGAAACTCCAAAAAGAGCTTTTTCCGCATTATCCAAAAGCTCCTCTATTTCACCATCCTCCTTATATCCCAGACCCTTAATCGTATCTCCCGCCAGAATAAGCTTCCTTAAAACGCCTTTCTCTTTAACAATAGTTGCGTATTGGAAAATATGAGTGGATGTGGGGACCTCGCTTGCCAGAAGAGAAAGATAAGAAGATCCTCCGATTGTCGCCAGCTCGTTTCTGTCTTCCAGAACGCTGGAAAGAGTAATCAAATCAATGGGAGTTCTCTTGTCATAGAGGTCCAGAATCGCCTGATAAATTACTCTGTGAGCGTCATGATAAAAATCTTCCGGCCGCAAAAAATCCGAAATTTTTATGACGGAGTCTTTATCAACAAGCAACGCGCCAAGAACGGATTTCTCCGCTTCATGACTATGTGGAGGCACATAATTTTGACTATCCGTAGCACCGACCATACACAAATGAAGTTAAGCTTGCCCATAGCTTGGGAGGTAAATATACCCAAATATACAAAACTCCACAAGATTTTAAAAAAAATTTAAATTCATATGTTAGGGTCCGGTCATGGACAGATTGGAAATAGGAAAAAAGGGGGAAGAATACGCAAAAAAATTTTTATTGGCGAAGGGGTGCAAGGTACTGGAAGAGAATTTTTACTCCCGTTTTGGAGAATTGGACATAATCGCGGTTGAGGGGGAAACACTTCTTTTTGTTGAAGTAAAAACTCGAACCTCTGACAAGTTTGGCGATGCGGAGGAGGCGGTCGACAGGAGAAAAATAGAAAAAATCCTAAAAACAGCACTCCATTTTTTAAGTGAGACAAGCCGAAAACACTACGACGATTTACGAATGGACTTGATTGTCGTAAGATTAAACGGCAGACACGAATTGGAAAGAATCAAACACATAAAAAATATCCGCGATGGATGAAGGCAGAAAAAAAACGCTAAAACTTGGACTGTTCATCATTTTGATGTGTCTATTCGCATCGTTGTTTTTTGTTTGGGGGCTGGTGAATAAAGGAAAGTTGGTTTTTTACGGGGAAGAGCCTTTTAGCCTTCTTGTTTTCGGAGAAACTGAGACAGTTGAGTGCCTTGAAGTTCCGTGTGAGATAACTTTGAACGCGGGAACACATGATGTTTTGGTTACGAAGCAGGGGTATAGAAATGTTTTTACGGAACAAAGAGTCAGAACATGGCGCAGTACGGAAGTTAATTTGGAATTTAGAATAGTCCCGACTCTGATGGAAGCGGAGACGATGCCTGTTTCACCAAGAAAGCCAACATACGAAATAGTTTCGGAACGGGCGACGGGCATGCAAAAACTGGTGGACACGGATGACGGAGAAAGAAGAGCGTTGGTATATTTCCAAGGGGCGTTTCGTGACCCGAAAATTTTTGGAGACGATAGGTTCGTACTGGTTATGGATAGGGAGATTTACAAGGTGGACACGGAGAATAATACCCGGGAAGAAATAAGGGGATTGGATTTGACGGGGATAGCGGAAATAAAATGGTCAATGGACGGCAGATATATGATTTTTGAAAGGGAAGATTCTCCAAACTTATGGATTGTTGATACCGAAAACGAAAGAATGGAAGAACTGACTATCACCAATTTAGAGCTTACAGACTGGCTTTACAGCAACAAAGTAATCTTTTTGACTAACCAAAATTTTATAACGAGAAGCGGGACAGACGAAGAAGCTTATCCGTATGGAGAGTTTACGGAAGATATAAAAGCGGGAGGATATACTTTGGGCTTTTATTACCCGGCCACAAATATGTATAGCAGGGTGGAAACTTTTGAGCGAATAACTTCAGAGCCCGAGGAGTTTACAGCTCTTGCAAACGGGCAAAGCGTTTATTTAAAAATGGACGGTGAAAAATTTAAAATTATTTTAAGAAGATTTTAAGAAAATTTAACAAAAATTTAAAGAAAGGCTGTCACAATGGCGTACACCAAATAACAAAAAGCCATGACTGCCAAACTTTTTTCTTGCTCCATAAACGGGATAAATTGCCAGATCGTTGAAGTGGAAACCGATATCGCAAGGGGACTCCCCTCATTTTCTATTGTCGGGCTGGGAGACACCTCCGTACAGGAATCTAAGGAGAGGGTTAGAGCGGGAATAAAAAACAGCGGAGCAGTTTTGCCGGCATCAAAAAAAATTGTAAATCTTGCTCCTGCGGAAATAAAGAAACAGGGCTCTTTTTTTGATCTGGCGACAGCCCTCGGGATTCTTGCGGCAAGCGGACAGATAAAAGTCGACAGGATAAATAACGCCGTTTTAGTGGGGGAATTGTCTCTAAACGGAGCAATTCGCAGAATTCATGGAGCTTTGGCGATAACACAACACGCAAAGGAAAGCGGATTCAAAAAGATTTTCCTGCCGGCGGATAACGCAATGGAAGCGGCTTTTGTGGACGGGGTGGAAATATACACGCCCGGGTCATTGAAGGAAATGATTGATTTTTGCAACGGGCACTCAAATTTAAAACCGCGATCACACATAGATATAGAAAGATACAGGAGGGGGGTAAAGGAGCCGAAAAGTTTTTCTATTGGGGGAATAGTCGGCTTGAACAAGGTAAAAAGAGGGCTTTGTATAGCCGCAGCGGGAGGGCACAATGTTTTGTTGAGCGGGCCACCGGGAACGGGGAAAACGGTTCTTGCCAGAGCATTTTCCGAGCTTATTCCAGAGATGACAAAAGATGAAATTATAGAAACTTCCAAAATTTTTTCCATTGCCGGACTTACGCGTGAGGATCGGCCGTTGGTAGTTAAGCGCCCGCTGAGAGAGGTCCACCACAGCGCGTCTCTCATTTCCATCGTGGGAGGAGGGAATGTTCCGCGCCCGGGAGAAATAACATTGGCACACAACGGAATCCTGTTTTTCGACGAGATCACGGAATTTTCAATGAAGACCCTGGAAGCACTCCGCCAGCCATTGGAGAACGGGTTTATCAGCATAGGGAGGGGACACAGAACATGTCGTTTCCCTAGTAATTTTACATTTGTGGCAACCATGAATCCCTGCCCCTGCGGATATGACGGAGATCCCAAAATTCCATGTATTTGCACGGAATATCAAAAAACCCAATACCATAAGCGTCTTTCGGGGCCAATACGTGATCGGTTCGATATCGTTCTGGATGTTCCCAACGTTTCCATGTCCGATATTTTTTGCAAAGCGAGCCGTGAAAATAACTCCCTTGCGGTAGTAATAGAAAAGGCCTCCAAAATTCAAAAGAAAAGGTTTGAAGATGCGGATGAAGCAAAAAAGAATTCCGACATGACAACCGAAGATGTGAAGATTCATTGTCGGCTGAATACAAGCGCAAGAAATTTTCTTGATAGGGCAAAGCAACACATAAAGCTTTCAAACAGGGGATATCTGAGAACACTAAAGATAGCCAGAACAATAGCAGATATGGAA
>SLNK01000009.1 GCA_007133095.1 Candidatus Peregrinibacteria bacterium
AAGGCTACGGTCTCAATAGAATTTTCGAACTTACCAAAAAAGCCGGCTACGATGGCATAGACTTAAGCGTGAATTACGGTTTATACGACACTTTCAACGCAGATTACGTAAAAAGATTGACTGAAGAGTACGATCTGCCGGTAAAAGCGGTTTCCGCACCGAAACAGATTGCAATAAAAAGAGTTCAGGAACTTGTGGACATAACAAAAAAAGTCGGCGCGAAAGTCCTTATACTTCAACCTCCGAAAATAACAAACTTCAAACTGACAAGCTGGTATAAAAAAGAAATTCCAAAACTAAGAGAAAAAGAATTTCTGTCCATAGCCTTGGAAAATGCGCCCGCCGGAACTTTTTTGGGATTCATCCCCGAACACTCCCTGGGAAGTACAACGGAAATGAGAAGTTTTAAACACATATCGCTTGATACGGCAAGAATTGGAGAGCAAAGAAAAGATTTGATAAGAGCCTACACCGCATTCAAAAAATGTTTGGTACATATTCACCTTTCAAACTTTTATAAAGGTAAAAAATACGCGCCTCCGCAGGAAGGGATTTTGCCGTTGGAAAGCTTTTTGACAAAACTGAAACAAGACAAATATCCGGGTGCGATTTCAATAAAAATTCTCCCCAAATATCTTCACGCGGGAGAAGATGACAAAGTCATAGAAGAGCTGGAAAGAGCCAAAAAATATTTTGATAAGTACTACACGAACGTACAAGTCGGGAAAGAAGAGGAAAACGAAGAAAAATAGAGGCCCCACTTTGAAAATGTGCTACAATCCCCCCCGATGATTGAAACACAAAATCTTTCGCGTAAATTCGTTTCCGGGAAAACAGCGCTGGACGCCCTCATCGATATAAATCTCAAAGTGGAAGAAGGCGAACTGGTGGCGCTTGTCGGGCCGTCGGGGTCCGGAAAATCAACTCTCCTCAATCTGATAGGAGGATTAGACTATCCAACCGAAGGATCAATCTTCATAAATAAAAAAGATATAAGCCTCTATAGAGATAAAGAACTTTCGGCATACAGAAATTCAAAGGTGGGATTTATCTTCCAGGAATTCAATCTTGAACCTTTTCTGACAGTCAAAAAAAATATATTACTCCCCTCCTATTTTTCACAGAATGGAAAAAATAGAGGAGAAATGGAAAAAGAAGCCGATAAACTGATAGAAGAAGTGGAACTCTCCGCAAAAAAACACAACAAAGTATATGAACTGTCGGGCGGCCAGAAGCAAAGAACGGCAATAGCGAGAGCATTCATAAACAGACCAAAAATAGTTCTCGCGGATGAACCAACGGGAAATCTGGACCTTAAAACGGGGAACACAATAATAGAACTGCTTAAAGAATCCCATTCAAAACACAAAACCACGATGATAATAGCAACCCACGACGAAAACATAGCAAAAGCGGCAAACAGGATAATAAAAATTAAAGACGGCAAAATATGCTGATAAATTTTGCGCTACACAAACTCGGAAGAAGAAAATCAAGAAACCTGCTAGCGGTTATAAGCATCGCAATAGGGATAGGATCCTTATTGGTTTTTATGGGGCTGAACAAAGGGATAAAAACAGCGACTTTCCAAGAAATGGAAAGAAGAAATCCTCTGACTCAAATAACGGTAAGGGCTCCGGCTGAAGAAACGGGAATAATTCCCTTTTTTACAAGAACGGGTGAAGGCAGAATTCAACAACATCACATAGATAAAATTTTATCTATAAGAGGAGTGAAAAATGTATATCCGGAAACTCAATTCAACAATTTCGCTTCGATTGAAATAAGAATTTTTGGCCAAACGCTTATCACGGACGCGATGGTTTTTGGCGTTCCCAAAGGATTCATAGAAGACGATATAAAAAATCCCGATTTGTGGGACAGCAGAGAAGAACCTTATCCCGCGGTTGTGCCTCGTCAATTGTTGAACATTTACAACCTGACCGTCGCGGGACCACAAAATCTGCCAACACTCTCGGAAGAAGCGCTAATCGGACGAACAATTATTCTACATCCAAACTACTCAACCTTTTTCCCGGTAAAAACCGCTTCATTGGAAGAAGTGGAATTGGAGATTGTGGGATTTTCGGACAGAGTAAACTTGATAGGAGCAACTATCCCCTTTGAGATAGTGGAAAACCTTAACAGATCATACACGGAAAGTCCGGAAAGCCGGATCCTTGAGCTGTTTGTGGAAACCCAGGACGCGACGCAGACTGTAGCGGTCGCGGAGAAAATAGAAGATCTGGGGTTTGAAACATTCTACTTTCAAAAAAACGTAAAAGATGTTGAGGCCAGACTGGACTACCTAAGAAATTCACTTGGCGCAATAAGCATAATAATCATGGCGATGGCGGCAATCGCCATAATGAGCACTTTTTTGGCGACCATTTCCGAAAGAGCAAAGGAAATCGGGTTATTCAGAAGTTTAGGAGCAACAAAGGGACACATCAAAAAACTTATACTCACGGAAGCGGGCATCATGGGAATAACCGGAAGCTTACTGGGAATTGTTCTTGGTATAATCGCTGGCACCGTAATAAACAAAATGGGAATAGAAGAATTGGACTACACAACTTTGGACTCCACAAAACTGGTCTTGTTCGATTACAAAATAATAATCTACTCAATAATATTCGGTATCCTTTTAAGCCTGGTTTCAGCCTACATCCCGGCAAGAAAAGCCTCCTCAACAGCCCCGATAGAAGCCTTGAACAGATGATTTTTATAGTGTGTAGGCGTGGGGAGTAAGTTGCATCCCCGAGAGGCGTCTTAAAAGGAAGCAGAGCCGTTCACACGTGAACGGCGTCCCCTGCAAGCTTTCGCCGAAGGCGAGAGTTGAAAGGGAGCTGCGCTCCCGCCTTTCGGGGATGCAACTTACTCCCCACGCCCATCCTACTAAAGGATCGGTTCGCAATATTCCCCCTCCTGTGTCAAGCTGAAATAGGCAAAACCTTTGACTACTCAAAAAATATACATACAATGCAAAAGCTATCAAAGATTTTACGGGAGAGTTAAGGAAACGATAGTGACCTAAAAAATATTCCTTGACAGTCTTTCACCATGCCAAAAACGAAAAAACCTTCCGCAAAAACTTCCAAACCAAAAACAAAGAAAGACATCGTAAAATCATCGGAGCTGGACATAAACAAAGAGCCGATAAAGCTAAAAAGCAATCGCAGGTATTTTAAGGAAACGCTTGATCAAAAAGTTCCTCTTCCGAATCTGATAGAAATCCAGGTTGATTCTTACAAATGGTTCATTGAAGAAGGAGTTAGAGATTTATTGGACGAAATATCTCCCATACAGGATTTTTCCGGCAAAAAACTTGAACTTAAGTTTCTAAAACACAGCATAGGCGAAGTTAAATACGATGCGGAAATCGCAAAGAACAAGAACCTTACATATGAAGCTCCATTAAAAGTACATGTTCAGTTAATCAATAAGGAAACGGGAGAAATCAAGGAACAAGACGTATTTTTGGGAAACATTCCCCTTATGACAAATCGCGGGACATTCATAGTAAACGGAATAGAAAGAGTCGTGGTCAGTCAAATAGTAAGATCTCCGGGAGTTTTCTTTTCTTCCTCACCCGCGGCTCCGGACATGTATGCGGCAAAAATAATTCCAAAAAGAGGAGCATGGCTTGAAATAGAAACCGATAAAAAAGGAATTATAAGCGTAAAGATAGACAGAAAACGAAAAATCCCAATAACATCGCTACTCCGAGTTTTCGGCTTTGAAACCGACAAAGAAATTTTGGATATATGCAAAAATGTGACTTTGGACATAGAGCATGACTACATAATGAACACCCTGGAAAAAGATCCGGCAAAAACAGTGGAAGACGCATACCAGAGCATATACAAAAAAATTCGTCCGGGTGATCTAGCAACCCCTGAAAACGCGAAAGCTCTAATAAAATCAATGTTCTTTGATTATAGAAAATATGACATGGGCCCGGTGGCCAGATACAAGTTGAATAAACGATTTGATTTGGACACCCCTAACACAAAAAAATATCATACATTCCAAGTAAATGATTTGATAAAAATTCTGGAACACTTAATCAGGCTCAACAACAAAGAACTCAAGCCCGATGATATAGACCACCTGTCAAACAGAAGAATAAGAGCGGTTGGAGAACTGGTTCAAAATAAATTCCGGGTAGGCCTTTTGCGCACTGATCGAATAGCAAAAGACCGCATGACTGTAATGGATCTTGAAACGGTTACCCCAACTCAATTAATAAATTCACGCCCGATAACCGCGGCGCTCAGAGAATTCTTCGCAAGTTCACAGCTCTCACAATTCATGGATCAAACAAATCCGCTTGCGGAGCTTGAACATAAGAGAAGACTTTCGGCAATGGGTCCAGGAGGACTTTCCAGAGAACGCGCTTCCTTCGACGTCCGTGACGTACACTCTTCGCACTACGGAAGAATTTGTCCCATCGCCACACCGGAAGGGCCGAACATCGGACTGGTCGTACATCTGGCGGCATACGCAAAGATAAACAAATACGGATTTATAGAAACTCCTTTCAGGGAAATCTCGGACGTTATCAAAAACGAAGAAAAGAAACTAATTGGAAGAATTGCCAGAGAAACAATAGAAGATAAAGGCAAAGTTCTGGTCAAAGCGGGCCAAAAAATAGACGAAGCCTCCGCCAAAAAAATTGCCAAACTCAAAGTGGATGAAATAAAAGTCAGACCGTACCTCACAGACAAAATAGAGTATTTCGACGCGGAAGAAGAGAAAAAACTGATAATAGCACAGGCTAACTCTGAAATTGATGAACTGGGCCAGTTTACAAACACTCGTCTTTCAGCGCGAAGAGAAGAAGAAGCGACTTTTGCGCACGCAAATGATGTTACACACATCGATGTTTCTCCAAAACAGATAATATCAATCACAACAGCATTAATCCCATTCCTTGAACACGACGACAACACAAGAGCATCGATGGGATCAAACATGCAACGTCAAGCCGTTTCACTGATATCCCCGGACGCACCAATAGTTGGAACCGGAATGGAAGAGCTGGCGGCAAAAAGTTCCGGCCAAGTGGTAACCGCGGAAAGAGATGGAACGGTTTCATATGTGGACGCACAAAATGTAACAGTTGTTTACGATAATGGCCGCAAAGTAACATATCAACTTCAAACATACGAAAGATCCAATCAAGGAACATGTATCCATCAAAGAGCAATGGTATCGAAAGGTCAAAAAATTAAGAAAGGAGATGTTCTGGCGGACGGGCCGGCAACGGAAAACGGAGAACTCGCCCTCGGAAAGAATCTTATAGTCGCCTACATGTCATGGGAAGGCTATAACTTTGAGGATGCCGTGATCATATCCGACAGAGTAGCCAAAAGGGGATACTATGATTCTGTTCATATAGAAAGTTACATAACAGATGTCCGTGAAACAAAGCTGGGCCCGGAAGTAATAACCAGGGATATCCCGAATGTGGGAGAAACAAAATTGAAAGATTTGGATGAAGACGGAATAGTCAGAATAGGAGCAACGGTGCAAGAAGGCGATATCTTGGTGGGAAAAATAACACCGAAAGGAGAAACAGAACTGACCGCGGAAGAAAGACTTCTAAGAGCCATATTCGGAGATAAAGCCAGAGACGTTAAAGACACATCTCTGAGACTTCCCGGAGGAGAAGGCGGGAAAGTCGTCGGCGTCCAAATATTTACAAAAGAAGCGGGCGATGAACTCACAACCGGCGTACTTAAACAGATAAAAGTAAACGTCGCGCAGACCAGAAAAATCCAGATAGGAGACAAAATGGCGGGACGACACGGAAACAAAGGTGTCATCTCAATAATAGTCCCCGAAGAGGACATGCCGTTCTTGCCGGATGGCAGGCCTGTTGACATCATCTTAAATCCGCTTGGAGTATCAAGTCGTATGAACATCGGTCAAATTTTGGAAACACATCTTGGATGGGCGGCTCAAGAACTAGGGTATACTGTAGCGACACCTCCTCTAAACGGAATTTCAACCGACGAAATAACGGAAGAGCTCATAAAAGCAAAACTTCCGGAAACCGGGAAAATAACCTTGTACGACGGGAAAACCGGCGAAGCCTTCGATAGAGAAGTGACTGTGGGAATAGCATATATGCTCAAACTGAACCATTTGATAGAAGATAAAATCCATGCCCGTTCAGTAGGGCCTTACTCACTGGTAACTCAACAGCCTTTGGGAGGAAAAGCCCAGCACGGAGGACAAAGATTCGGAGAGATGGAGGTGTGGGCGCTTGAAGCGTATGGGGCGGCACACACTCTGCAAGAAATGCTTACAATAAAATCAGATGATGTGTATGGAAGATCAAAGGCATACGAATCAATAGTTAAAGGCGAACAGATAAGGAAGCCGCGCGTTCCCGAATCGTTCAACGTCCTAACTAAAGAGCTCCAAAGTCTCGGCCTCTCCGTAAAACTTATAGATACCGGTAAAGAAGCCGAAGAAGCTCCGCCGGAAGAATTTCTAAGCGAAACTGCAGAAGACAGAGAAGAAATAACTCCAAGCATAAAAGAAGAACTGGAGGAGGAAAGTGAAGGAACCTCAAGGGAAGAAGGAAATTTGGAAGGCCTAACGGAACAAGATCTAAAAGAAGGAACAACCGAAACTCCGTAAAACAATAATTCTGTAATTATTTAATATTTAAACCCAAAAATCATGAGAAGCGTAAACAAAGTAATTTTGGTCGGAAATCTCACAAGAGATCCTGAAATGAGACAAACTCCCAACGGGCAAAACGTGACTACATTCGGAGTTGCAACAAATCGTGAATGGACAACAAAAGAAAGTGAAAAAAAGACCTCTGCGGAATTTCACGAATGTGTGGCATGGGCGAAACTTGCGGAGATTTGCGATCAATACCTTACAAAAGGACAATTGGTTTATGTTGAAGGATACCTAAAAACTCGCAGCTGGGACACTCCCGAAGGAGTAAAAAAATTCAAGACAGAAATCGTTGTAAAAGACATGATAAGACTTGAAAAAAGGCCCGGAGGAGAACAAGAAGATGCCTACGTTCCGGAAGATGAATATGTGGAAGACAACTACGATAGTGAATCATCAACCCCGAAAGAAGAACAACCGAAAGAAGAAAAACCCGAAGAAGAAGATAAAAAAGAGAATCCAATAGATAGAGACTTGGGCCTATAAGAATCCACCCCTAACCACAATCAAACATGCCTTACGAAGACCCCAAAAACATCAAAAAAGATAAATTCGACGCAATCAGTCTGTCCGTAGCTTCCCCGGAAGAAATTCTGTCTTGGTCGCACGGAGAAGTCAAAAAGCCGGAGACGATAAATTACAGGACTCAAAAACCTGAAAGAGAAGGTTTGTTCTGCGAAAAAATATTCGGTCCCACAAAAAACTGGGAATGTTACTGCGGAAAATACAAAAGGGTCAGATACAGAGGCGTAATATGTGAAAAATGTGGAGTGGAGGTCACCCGTTCTTCAGTAAGAAGAGAAAGGATGGCTCACATAAAATTGGCGGTACCGGTAACCCACATTTGGTTTTTGCGTTCAACGCCAAGCCGAATCGGCCTACTTTTGGATCTGCCTATAAAAACTTTGGAGCAAGTGGTTTACTTTGCGGCATACATAATTTCAGAGGTTGACGAGAGCGAAAAAGAAAAGACTATTCAACAAATTCAGGAAGAATACAGAATTCACAAGAAAAAAATCAAAGAAGAGTTTAAGCAGAAATCTTTGGAAGTTGAACAAATAGCAGATGACAAAATGCGAAAGAAAGCGATGCTCAGCGTTGAAAGCGAATTCGGAAGAAAAATTGAAGAACTGGATTTTCAACATTCCGACACAAAAGAGTCTTTGGAAAAACTCGCAATAGGAAAAGTTTATTCGGAAGTTGAATATCGCAGTATGTCAATGAAATTCGGACACACCTTCAAAGCGGGGACCGGTGCGGAAACAATCAGAGAAATAATCTCCAAAATAGACCTAAAAAAATTGATAGAAAATTTGGAGAAAGAGACAAAAAGAAGCACAGGCCAAAAACAGAAAAAGATTATTAAGAGAATAAAATTGGCGGGCGGTCTTCTAAAAGCGGGAGTCAAGCCTGAATGGTTCATAATGACAACACTGCCTATAATCCCACCGGATTTAAGGCCAATGGTCCAACTGGACGGAGGCAGATTCGCGGCATCGGATTTGAATGATCTGTACAGAAGAGTAATAAACAGAAACAACCGTCTAAAAAGACTGATTTCAATCGGCGCCCCTGAAGTAATTTGCAGAAACGAAAAAAGAATGCTTCAGGAAGCGGTGGACACATTACTAAATAACAGCGCAAGGCAAGGGAAAACGGTATTCAGCTCCGGAGATAAGAGAAAATTACGATCTCTATCGGACATGCTGAAAGGAAAGCAAGGTCGATTCAGACAAAATCTACTTGGGAAACGTGTAGATTATTCGGGAAGGTCTGTAATTATCATAGGACCAAAACTAAGACTCAATCAGTGCGGAATGCCAAAAATAATGGCATTGGAATTATTCAAACCGTTCATAATCGGCAGATTGATCCGCGATGGATTTGCTCACAATATTAAAAACGCAGAAAAGCTCATCCAAACGGGGAAAAAAGAAGTTTGGGACATTTTGGAAGAAATAACAAAAGACCACCATGTGCTGCTAAACCGCGCTCCGACACTGCACAGACTGGGTATTCAGGCGTTCCAGCCCGTGCTCATAGAAGGTAAAGCGATCCAGGTTCATCCTTTGGTATGTGCGGCCTTTAACGCGGACTTCGACGGAGACCAAATGGCTGTCCACATTCCTTTATCAAAAGCAGCTCAAGAAGAAGCGAAAACTTTAATGCTGTCATCAAGAAATCTTCTAAAGCCTTCCGCCGGAGAACCCATAGTTAGCCCGACACAAGACATGATCCTGGGCTGCTACTACCTTACAAAAATGACAGAAGGCGCGAAAGGAGAAGGCTCTGCGTTTTCCGATATAGAAGAAGCCGTTCTGGCTTACCAAAACGGATTTGTAGACCTGCAAGCAAAAATAAGCTGCAGATATAAAGGAGAAATAATCGAAACAACCATAGGAAGATTGATTGTAAACAGCTTCATACCTGAAGGACTCCCCTATTACAACGAAAGCTTGGGAAAAAAGAAACTCATGGAAATCGTATCAACAAGCTTTGAAATGTTGGGAACGGAGGAAACCGCAAGACTGGCGGACAACCTCAAAGATATAGGATTCAGATTTGCCACAAAATCGGGAATAAGCATAAGCCAATCTGACATGCTGGTCCCTGAAGGAAAAGAAGATTTAATTGAAGAAGCGTCAGAAACAGTCAAACAAATAAACAATCACTACTGGAAAGGCTTGATAACGGAAAACGAAAGATACCTTCACACGGTAAAAATCTGGTCCGGAACAAAAGCGGAGATAACAAATCAGATGATCAGCAACATCGATGAAAACAACAACATCCACTACATGATAAATTCCGGGGCCAGAGGAAACTGGGGACAAATAACTCAGCTTTGCGGAATGAAGGGAATGGTCGCAAATCCGGCCGGAAAAACCATCGAACTTCCTATAAAATCTAATCTTAAGGAGGGCTTTAAGATTTTGGAATACTTCATCGCCACGCACGGAGGAAGAAAAGGGAAATCGGATACCGCTCTTAAAACAGCGGAGGCGGGATACCTAACAAGAAGATTGGTAGACTCAAATCAGGACGTTGTAATCCGAGAATGTGACTGCGGATCAACACATTCACACAACATTTCAAGAGAAGATTCGGAAGAAATAGGAGAAAAATTCGAAAATCGAATTTACGGAAGAACATTGGCGGAAAATCTAAAAGACAAGAAGGGGAAAGTGTTGGGCAAAAAAGGAGAAATTATAGAAAAGGACACAATAAAACTGATTGAAGAAAACAACGTTAAAGACGTAGAAGTAAGATCGGTTATAACCTGTAACACACTGGGAGGAATCTGTGTACAATGCTACGGAAAAGATCTGGGAACAAACAAAAAAGTGGAAATAGGAACAGCAGTCGGGATAATAGCCGCTCAAAGTATAGGAGAGCCGGGAACACAGCTGACAATGAGAACCTTCCACATGGGAGGTGTTGCCGAAGGAGGAGACATAACGCAAGGTCTAACCCGTGTTGAAGAGCTCTTTGAAGCAAGATCACCTAAAAGCCCCGCGGTAGTTTCCGAAATAGAAGGAAAAGCAACGATCCACCGCAAAGGAAAACTAACGGAAATAAGCGTTCTCTCCTCAGAGCCTGTTGAAATTACTTATCAGCTAATGGAAGAAATGATTCCAACGGTGAAAGTGGGAGACCGGGTGAAGCCAAAAATGATAATAGCGAGAGCGGAAAATCAAAAAGGCACCCTCAAGGCAACCGATGAAGCAAAAGTCAGAGAGATAAGAGGAGACAAAATCATCACCAAGACCGAAGGAAACATTACAAAGACTTACAAAATCGAAGGCAGTAGAAACA
Organism: Candidatus Peregrinibacteria bacterium; assembly: GCA_007133095.1. Taxonomy (GTDB): domain Bacteria; phylum Patescibacteriota; class Gracilibacteria; order UBA1369; family LOWO2-01-FULL-3; genus SLNK01. The sequence continues at coordinate 10,519 of SLNK01000009.1, forward strand.
TAACAATTTCAAGTGGCGACATCGTTAAAAAAGGTCAACCTCTAACAAACGGCCACCTTGATCTAAAAGAATTGATGCGTCTTACAGATGAATATACGGTTCAAAAATATATCGTAACGGAGGTTCAAAGCATATATTCATCACAGGGACAGGCAATCAACGATAAACACGTAGAGATCATCGCAAAACAAATGTTATCAAAGGTTAGAATTTTTGAGAGCGGAGACAGCAATTTCCTTCCGGGCGAAATAGTAGACATAATAAGCCTCCGAAACACAAATGCGGAACTCAAGAAGAACAAAAAGAAAGAAGCAACCGGAGAAAGACTTCTTCTCGGGCTGACAAGAATAGCTCTGTACACGGACAGCTGGCTATCCGCGGCATCGTTCCAAGAAACAATAAGAGTTCTTGTTGAAGCCGCTACAACAAGCAAAGTAGACAAGCTGGAAGGCCTCAAGGAAAACGTGATCATAGGTAAATTAATTCCCGCAGGAGAGGTTTACAGAAGAAAAAATCCGGAACAGATGGAAAAAGTCGATCAGAAAGAATATGTCGAAGATGCAGAAATGACTGAAGAAAATGAGGAAGAAAAAGAGGAGAAAAAACACTTGCCTGTTATATAAACATAATATAAACTCAATCGCACTTATGCCAACAATAAATCAATTAGTCAAAACCCCGCGTAGAAAAGTTCAAAAGAAGAGCAAATCTCCTGCACTTCAGAGTGGATTCAACCATCTTAAGAACAGAAACGTAACTTTGAACTGTCCTCAAAAGCGCGGAGTATGTGTAAAAGTAACAACACTTACACCCAAAAAGCCAAACTCTGCCTTAAGAAAAGTTGCCAGAGTCAGGTTAACAAACGGGATGGAAGTGAATGCCTATATCCCGGGAGAAGGACACAATCTCCAAGAACACTCGGTAGTAACGATAAGAGGAGGTAGAGTAAAAGACTTGCCCGGTGTCAGATACCACATAGTAAGAGGAACCTTGGATACACAAGGTGTGGACAAAAGAAGACAGGGTCGCTCAAAATACGGAACAAAAAAACCTAAAGAATAGGGCGCCTTCGGCGCCCGTCTACGACGTTCCGGCCGCCTCCCGCGGTCACCCGGAACGTCAAAAAACCGCCCGCCTCCGGCGGGCTCCCTAAATTACAAACCATGACAATAAAACAATACATTCCGGAAGACTCCTCCCCACTGCAGGAAAAATTCATAAATTACCTGATGATACAAGGGAAAAAGTCTACAGCAAGAAGAATCTTCAATGAAACATTGAAACTTCTCAGTAAAAAAGAGTCCGGTGATCCTGAAAAAATATTCAGAACAGCAATAGACAATGTAAAACCTCAAATGGAAGTTAAGGCAAAAAGAATAGGAGGTGCGGTTTACCAAGTTCCCAGGGAAGTGAAACCGGACAGACAAATAGCGCTGGCATTCAGATGGATAATTCAAGCGGCAAAAGCGAAAAAAGGAGCCCCTATGGCTCAAAAATTGGCAAGCGAACTTTTTGACGCGTCAAAAGAACAAGGGACGGCGATGAAGAAGAAAGAAGATACTCACCGCATGGCTGAAGCCAACAAAGCATTCGCTCACCTGGCAAAATATTAACCAATAAATTCAATGGCTGAAGATCTAAATCGTTTAAGAAATATCGGTATCATTGCTCATATAGATGCCGGAAAAACAACCGTTACGGAAAGAATTCTTTTCTACACGGGAAGAATACACAAAGTTGGCGAAACCCATGAGGGAGAATCCCAAATGGATTGGATGGAACAGGAAAGAGAAAGAGGGATTACAATTACTTCAGCTGCGACCACCTGTTACTGGAAAACAACCGATACCGGAGAAGAACACAGAATAAATATAATAGACACTCCGGGGCACGTGGATTTCACGGCGGAAGTAGAAAGATCCCTTCGCGTCCTTGACGGAGGCGTCGCTGTATTTGATGGAGCCATGGGGGTGGAACCTCAATCAGAAACGGTTTGGAGACAAGCGGACAAATACAAAGTCCCAAGACTGGCCTTCATCAATAAAATGGACAAAATGGGAGGTGATTTCTATATGAGTTTAAAAAGTATCCACGAAAGATTAAATCCCAACGCGGTCGCCATACAACTTCCAATAGGAGCAGAAAGCGATTTTAACGGAGTCATAGATTTGATAGAAAGAAAAGCTTATAAATTTGAAGGTGAACGTGGAGAAAAAATTACAGAAATTGAAATTCCGGAAGACATGAAAGAAAAAGTGGAAGAATATAGAGCGATCATGGTGGAAAAAGTAGCGGAAAACGATGATTCTTTAATGGAAAAATTTATAGAAGGAGAAGAAATAAGTGTAGAAGAAATTAAAAAAGCGATAAGGAACGCGACCATAGCAAACAAAATTTATCCGGTCCTTTGCGGCACCGCGCTTCAAAACAAAGGAGTTCAATTGGTTATTAATGCGGTTTGCGCATATTTGCCAAGCCCCAAAGATCTTCCCCCGATGACAGGTGAAGATCCAAAAACCGGAGAACCTATAACAAGAAACTTGGACGAGTCCGAGCCCTTCTCGGCATTGGCTTTCAAAATAGCCACAGATCCATTCGTGGGAAGTTTATGTTTCTTCAGAGTTTATTCCGGAGTTCTGGAAGCCGGAAGCTACGTGGTAAACATGTCTACCGGAAATAAAGAAAGAATAGGAAGAATCTTGAAAATGCACGCAAACTCAAGAGAAGAAGTTAAACAAGTCAGAGCCGGTGATATCGGAGCAATCGTGGGCCTTAAAAAAACCACAACGGGAGACACCCTTTGTGATCCGGGCCACCCGATTTTACTTGAAAATATAACATTCCCCGAACCTGTTATCAGAATCGCAGTTGAACCGAAAACAAAAGCGGATCAGGAAAAAATGGGAGTGGCTCTACAAAAATTAGCGGAAGAAGATCCTACATTCAGAGTAAATACGGACGAAGAAACAGGTCAAACAATAATCGCCGGAATGGGAGAACTACATCTGGACATAATCGTGGACAGAATGAAAAGAGAGTTCAAGGTGGAAGCAAATGTGGGAGCGCCACAAGTGGCTTACAGAGAAACGATTACAAAGGAACTTACAATGGAAGAAAAATACGCAAAACAAAGTGGAGGCCGCGGTCAATACGGACATGTATTCTTACGCGTTACTCCGCAAGAACCCGGAGAAGGATACGAATTCGTCAATTCAATTGTGGGAGGAAAAATTCCGAAAGAATACATTCCCGCAGTTGATAAAGGAATTCAAGAAGCTATGTCTCGCGGAATAATGGCCGGATACCCGGTCGTGGACGTAAAAGCAGAACTTTACGATGGAAGCTACCACGATGTAGACTCATCGGAAATGGCATTCAAAATAGCAGCATCTATTTGTTTCCAAAACGCCGTAAAACAAGCCGGCCCGGTAATACTGGAACCCATAATGGATGTTGAGGTAACCGTCCCAGACGATTATTTCGGAGACGTAATGGGAAACATTAACGCCAGAAGAGGACAGATCATTGAAAGCGGAGACAGAGGACTTATAAAGTTCATCAAATCAAAAATACCTTTGGCGGAAATGTTTGGATACGCCACGGATCTAAGATCAATGACACAAGGAAGAGGAAACTACACGATGGAATTCGGGCACTATGAAAAAGTTCCATCAAACGTAGCGGAAGACATAATAAGCAAGAAAGCATCCGCTTAAAATGTCCTTGCAAACAATTTTTTTTTCCGATACTATTCCTGCGCTTTTATTTAAACCATAACACACTCATATCATGGCAGAAGGAACATTCGACAGAAGCAAAACCCACGTCAACGTAGGTACAATCGGCCACGTAGACCACGGTAAAACAACGCTTACAGCCGCAATAACAAACGTAGCGGCAAAAAAATTCGGCGGAGCAAACAAAGGTGTAGCGTTTGATCAAATTGATAACGCCCCCGAAGAAAAAGAAAGAGGTATAACTATAGCAACCTCTCACCAAGAGTATGAAACTGACAAGAGACACTACGCTCACGTAGACTGTCCCGGCCACGCCGACTACGTAAAAAACATGATTACCGGTGCGGCCCAAATGGACGGTGCAATTCTTGTTGTATCAGCTGCTGATGGACCCATGCCACAGACTCGTGAACACATCCTGCTTGCAAGACAGGTAAACGTTCCATATATAGTCGTTTTCTTGAACAAGATGGACATGGCAGACGAGGAGATAGCCGAACTTTCAGAAATGGAAGTACGTGAACTTTTGAACAAGTATGAATTCCCCGGCGATGATACTCCTATAATAAAAGGGTCGGCGTTGAAGGCTTTGGAAGGAGACGCGGAATACGAAGAGAAAATAGTAGAACTTTTGAAAGCACTGGACGATTATATTCCGGATCCTGTAAGAGAACTGGACAAGCCATTCCTTATGCCGGTTGAAGATGTATTCTCAATCAAAGGAAGAGGGACTGTAGCAACGGGAAGAGTTGAGCAAGGAGTTGTAAACGTAAACGACGAGATTGAAATAATCGGGATCAAAGAAACAAGGAAAATTATCGTTACGGGAGTTGAGATGTTCAAGAAAACACTGGACAGAGGACAAGCCGGAGATAATGTCGGTATACTTTTGAGAGGCATTGAAAGAGAGGAAATTGAAAGAGGACAAGTTCTGGCAAAACCCGGATCAATAACTCCTCACACAAAATTCGAATGTGAAGTCTACGTCCTGACCAAAGATGAAGGAGGAAGACATACTCCTTTCTTCAAAGGATACAAACCTCAATTCTACATCAGAACAACAGACGTAACGGGAGATGTTGAGTTACCAGCAGACGTAGAAATGGTTATGCCCGGAGATAACGTGAAAATGACTGTAACTTTGGGAGCGCCGATAGCGTTGGACGAAGGAACAAGATTCGCTATCCGTGAAGGAGGAAGAACCGTAGGTGCGGGAGTTGTAGCAAAGATTTTGGAATAGTAAATAGAATTATCAAATTAAAAAGCGTCTCCGAGAATATCCCGGAGACGCTTTTTTTAAAAAAAATTGACAACCTTTACTCCATCCTCTATAAAGAATCTACAAATTTGATTTTCTGCTTTTAGAAAATCACCCGCGAAGAGAAACTTCCTTAGCGGGACAGCTCGGGAAAGTACGCGTCAAATAAGACGCAAATAATGCAAACCGAGCTCAAAAACTCGGTTTTTTTTATCCTTAACACAACATAATATGGCTCCCAAACAAAAAATCCGTATAAAAATTCGCTCATTTGATCACAAGGTGATAGATGAAACGGCAAAACTAATAATTGAAACAGCGGAAAGAGCCGGCGCTATGGTTTGCGGACCTATTCCCCTACCAACAAAAATAGAAAAATTCACGGTCAATAAATCCACATTCGTTCACAAAACAGCCAGAGAACAATTTGAAATGAGAACACACTCAAGGTTGATAGATATAACGGAAACAACGTCTCACACAATAGAGTCACTATCAAATTTGAGCCTACCGGCGGGAGTTGAGATCGAAATAAAAATGCTACAAGAAGCGGACAAATAAAACTTCGCCGAAATTGACCGCCATCCTAAAATTATGATAAGTTTTTCATATGGAATTACTTAAGTGGAGTGCGTTATTTATAGTTTCTCTAGCCGTTTTAATCAAGGCAGCGGATTATTTCACAAACACATCAGAAAGAATCGGTCTCCATTTCAAAATTTCTCCTTTTATAGTCGGTGTCACAATAATAGCCGTAGGAACCTCACTCCCCGAAGTAGCGACTGGAATAATGTCGGTTATTCAAAATCAATCGGAAATGGTTGTTGGAAACGCCGTAGGATCCAACATGGCAAACATTTTGTTGGTACTCGCAATAGCGGCAATAGTGGGAAAAAATATAAAATTCAATAAAGACATCCTCCATATAGATCTTCCAATCCTAATCGGGAGCACAATTCTCCTCTTTATGCTAACAATGAACGGGAGGTTCACATACATAGAGGGAATAATATGTTTGCTGGTACTCGCCGTCTACATAGTCTACAACGCGAAAAGCAAACGCAAACTGGGAGTTGCTGAAGCCCTGGAGCTAAAAAAAATGGCAAGGACTGAAAAAGGCCCTGTTCCGGTAAAATATTTTCTCATTCTGTTAATATCCGGTGTATTTCTTTATTTCAGCGCCCAATACACCATAAAATCGGTGATTGAACTGGCAGAAATCCTTCGAATAGGAACAGAAATTATAGCTCTATCGGCGATAGCCATAGGGACATCGCTCCCCGAATTGGCGGTTTCCGTTCTTGCCGTGAAGAAAGGTAAAATAGACATGGCTATCGGGAATATAACGGGGTCCAACATATTCAATGTTCTGGGAGTAATGGGAATTCCCGCATTATTCGGAACATTGATAATAACCCCTTATATGATAGCGTTCTCAATCCCGGTACTTTTGTTTGTAACCATTCTTTACGCCTTCACAACAATGAATAGAAAAATCTCCCGTTGGGAAGGCATCACTTTTCTTTTGATATACGCCGGTTTTTTGGGAATAACCTTCGGCATAATATAAATGTGGAGAAGGTACCTTTTTCGCCCACAGTTTTTCAACATATTCCTTCTCTTTGCATAACAAAAAAAATCTATTGACTACCCATTTTTACGTCTGTATATTCTAACGGCGTTTTGACAAAACTTATCTGAAAAGTAAGTTAAAACCTTTGAAAGGGTTTAGCCAAAAATCTTTTCAAAGCAACTCCCCCCGGACGGGGCCGGAGATTAACCTCTACAAACATCATGTCAGGAATACTAGGCAAAAAATTAGGAATGACTCGCATCTTTCAAGATGACGGCTGTGTGATCCCAATCACTGTCGTAAAGTGTGACCCCAACGAGGTCACTCAAGTAAAGACAGTAGATAAAGACGGATATCCGGCGATAGTCCTGGGATTTTCCAAGTTAAAAAAACCGTTAAAAACAAGAAAATTCAGACATCAAAAAGAATTCCGGGTAAACGATGAAGAAACAGGAAGCTACAAAAAAGGCGATCAAATAACGGTTGAGAGCCTGCAAGAAACGGAATCCGTTAAAATTTCCTCCGTTTCAAAAGGAAAAGGGTTCCAGGGAGTAATCAAACGGCACAATTTCGGAAGAGGGCCGGAAACTCACGGATCACATCACCACAGAGAGCCCGGATCAATCGGGGCATGTACAAAACCCGGAAGAGTGGCGAAAGGGAAAAAACTGCCGGGAAGAATGGGTGGAGACAAGATAACGTTAGGTAAAGTGAAAATTGTAAGCATTAATCCAAAAAACAACACAATCTGCTTAAAAGGAGCCCTCCCGGGCCCTATCGGCACACTGATAACAATAACAAAAGCATGAAAGTAGACCTATACAAACAAACCGGGGAAAAGAGCGGAACAATAGATCTGCCAAAAGAAATTTTTGAAGTGCCTTTTAATAGAGATTTGGTTCATCAAGCATTGCTAAGACAACTTTCTAATGCACGCAGAGGAACAGCACACACACAGGTGCGAGAAGACGTACGCGGAGGAGGCAGAAAGCCTTTCAAGCAAAAGGGAACAGGAAACGCAAGACAAGGAACAATACGCGCTCCGCACATGAAAGGAGGAGCAATTGTATTCGGCCCAAGAAACAACAGAAATTTTGTAAAGGAAATGCCAAGGAAACAACGCCGTCACGCGTTGTTTTGCGCTTTATCGGAAAAAGCTCGTGAAAAACAAGTAATAGCACTGGAGTCATACAAAGCAAAAGAAGCCAAAACTAAAGAGTTTTCGGAAACACTTAAAAAATTGCCGATCGAAAGAAACGTTTTGGTTGTAATCCCCGCAAAAGAAGAGATAATTCAGAAATCCAGCAAGAATCTTCCAAACGCAAAAACAATAACGGTTAATTACCTAAATATACACGATCTCCAAAAATTTCACACAGTCTTATTTCTAAAAGACGCAGTTGAGAAACTAAAAGAAACGTACCTATGAAGACCAAATCAACAATAATACAGTCATATCAAACGGAAAAAAGTTCCGCGCAACAAGGGCGAAATCAATATTCCTTCGTTGTTAGAAAAGACGCAAACAAAGTGGAAATAAAAAAAGCGGTAAAAGAAATTTACGGAGTTGACGTGGAAGATGTAAAAACGATGATAATGCCAAAAAAAACAAGATTGATAAAAGGACGTTATGAATGGGCGAAAAGACCGGTCTTCAAAAAGGCCATAGTGACTCTGAAAAACAATAAAACAATAGACCCTAACAAGATATAAGAAAAATGGGATTAAAGAAATTTAAACCAACAACACCGGGACGAAGACAGATGAGCGTAGCCTCATTTGAAGAGATTACCAAGACAAAACCTGAAAAATCTCTGTTGAAACCGATTAAACAAAACTCCGGCAGAAACAACGCCGGAAGAATAACTGTAAGACACAGAGGAGGAGGTGTAAAAAGAATGTACAGAATAATTGACTTCAAAGGCACGGATAAATTGAATATACGAGGAGAAGTCTCTTCAATAGAATACGACCCAAACAGAACCGCATACATAATGTTGATACAATACAAAGACGGTGAAAAGCGATATCAATTGGCTCCACAGGGTATAAAAGTCGGAACGGAAATAATTACAAGCGAAAAAGCCAAGATAAAAGTCGGTAACAGAATGATGATAAAAAACATTCCCGTAGGTTATGACATATACAACGTGGAATTACACGAAGGAAAAGGCGGACAAATGGCAAGAAGCGCGGGATCAAGTATAAAACTGATGTCATTAACCGGTGAATACGCACAAATTCAAATGCGCTCCGGGGAAACAAGATTGGTAAGCAAGAACTGCTACGCAAGTATCGGCACGGTAGGAAACATCGAACATGAAAATATCAAAATAGGAAAAGCGGGGAGAAACAGATTGAAAGGAAAGAGACCGCAAGTAAGAGGAAAAGTTATGAACCCGGTAGATCACCCGCACGGAGGAGGAGAAGGATCTAATCCAATCGGACTCAAGCACCCCAAAACACCTTGGGGACTTCCGGCTCTCGGATTCAAAACAAGAAAAAGAAAATATACTGACAAAATGATCATAAAAGATCGAAGAAGAAAATAACCAACCATTAAAATGGCAAGATCAGGGAAAAAAGGACCATACGTAGACCAAAAAGTAATGAAAAAGGTCGAAGCTATGAACAATTCCGGACAAAAGAAACCCATAAAAACTTGGGCAAGAAACTCTGATATTGCACCTGAGTTCGTAGGTCACACATTCGCGGTCCACAACGGAAAACAATTTATTCCGGTTTTCGTAACTGAAAATATGGTTGGACACAAATTGGGAGAGTTCTCCCCCACTAAAATGTTTAAGGGCCACGGAGGTAAACTGGCCAAAGGACAAAAATAATTAACGCATTATGAAAGCGATATTAAGACAAGTTAGGATCTCCCCAAAAAAAGCTAATCTGGTAGCGGCCCTGGTTAGAACAAAGCCGGTTACGGAAGCTGTCGCTATCCTGAAGTTTACTCCTAAAAAAGCGGCTCCCATTCTAAAAAAAGTAATAGAGTCAGCGGCTGCAAATGCGGAAAACAACTTGAAACAGAAAAAAGAATCATTATACATAAGAGAAATAATCGTAACCGAAGGCCCTACATATAAAAGAAGAATACCCATCTCAAGAGGAAGAGCTCATCCACTGCTAAAGAGAACATCGCACATAACAGTTGAACTGGAGCAAAGACTGGAAGAAAAAACAGCACCGAAAACAGAATCAAATCAAGAAAAAAGTACCGATAAATCAATCAATAAGAAGTAAATTATGGGACAAAAAGTAAATCCAAAAGTAATCAGACTGGGAATAACCCACGATTGGGACTCCAAGTGGTACGCGGGAAAGAAAAACTTCGCGCAGCTGTTCCATCAAGACATTGAAATAGAAAAAGTGATCAGGAAGCAATTGGATACCGACGGAATATCAAAGATAGAGATCCTTAGAACACAAGGTAAAGTAATAATAAATATACATACCTCAAAGCCGGGAGTAATTATCGGACGCGGAGGAGAAATAATAGAAAAATTGAAAGATACGCTCAGTAAAAAATTCAAAGAGGCATTCGCGGTAAACATAAGAGAAATAAAGAAGCCTATGCTGGACTCCATGATAGTTGCGGAAAGTATAGCAAGGCAGATCGAAAAAAGGATTTCTTACAGAAGAGCGGCAAAAATGGCACTGGAAAAAATAATGGAATCGGGAGCGATCGGAGCAAAAATATATCTGGGAGGAAGGTTGAACGGAGTGGAAATATCAAGAGGAGAATTCTTTAGCAAAGGAAAGATACCTTTACACACATTTAGAGCGGATATAGATTATTCATCCGTTCCCGCCAAAACCAGTTACGGGAAAATAGGTACAAAGGTTTGGATTTACAAAGGAGACGTATTTAAAAAAGATCTACACGCAAAAATGGCACAACAACTTGAAGAAGTTAAACAAACTTAAAACATCATGCTACAACCAAAAAAGCAAAAACACAGAAAGGTATTCAGAGGCCGAAGCGACACGGAGGGGTTATCATATAGAGGAACAAAAGTAAGTTTTGGAACATTCGGACTAAAAGCTCAAACCGGGGGAGAAATAACGTCAAGACAAATTGAAGCCGCAAGACGAACAATGACCAGATACACGAAGCGTGGCGGAAAGATATGGATAAACATTTTTCCACACAAACCCATAACAAGAAAATCATCTGAAGTCCCTATGGGAAGTGGTAAAGGAGCCCCGGAGTTCTTTGTGGCCACCGTAAAACCCGGCAGAGTCCTGTTTGAAATGGAGGGAATTGCTCCGGAAGTAGCAAGAGAAGCAATGAGGCTCGCGGCATACAAACTGCCAATAAAATGTAAATTTATTAACACTCAAGAAAAATAAGCATCATGAAAACGCTGGAAGAACTAAAAAAAATGGATATGCAGAAGCTAAAGGAAGAATTGGCCTTGATGCAAAAGGATCTATTTAAAGTCAAATTTAACGTCAAAACCGGACAAGCGAAAAATGCACATTCAATCAGAAACCACAAAAAACAAATCGCAAGAATAATAACTGTAATAAAAGCAGTTGAAACTGAAAAAAAAACGGATTAGAATTCCGGCCTGAAATACGGCAAGCAAATTAATAAATCAATAAAATGCGAGTAAAAAAAGGAGTAGTAACAAGCAATAAACAAGACAAGACGTTGGTGGTAACGGTTCACACTTACAAGAACCACCCAAAGTACAAAAAAAGATACAGGGTTTCCAAAAAGTATCACGTACACAACCCCAACAATGAAAAAGTGGCAATCGGAACGGATGTAACATTCCACGAAGTAAGGCCGCTTAGCAAACTAAAAAAATGGATAATTAAAAACGACTAAAATGATTCAGCCGGAAACAAAATTAAAGGTAGCGGACAACACCGGAGCAAAACTTGCAAAGTGCATAAAGGTTCTGGGGGGATCCAAAAGAAAATATGCAAGAATAGGAGACGTGGTTGTTGTGAGCATAAAAGAAGCAAGTCCCCGTGGAGTTGTGAAAAAGAAATCCGTGGAAAGAGGAGTGATTGTAAGGCAAGTGAAAGAATTTAGTAGAAAAGACGGATCAAGCATTCGCTTCGACGAAAACGCAATAGTAATAATCGATAAAGATAAACAACCCAAGGGAACTCGTGTATTCGGTCCAGTAGCAAGAGAGCTCAGAGACCGCGGTTATCAAAAAATTGTTTCACAAGCACCGGAAGTTTTATAACAAAAACCATGAAAGTAAAATTAAACGATCAAGTAAAAGTAGTAACGGGAAAAGATAAAGGGAAAACCGGCAAGGTTACCAAAACTTTTTCCTCAAGTAACAAAGTTGTTGTTGAAAAAGTAAACATAAGAACCAAGCATATCAAAAAAACAGCACGTAAGGCCGGAGAGAAAGTACAGTACGAAGCACCAATAAACGCTTCAAACGTAATGCTCATCTGTCCGGGATGTAAGGAAACGACAAGAGTGGCATACAAAGTTTCGAAAGGAACGAAAAAACGAAGAACATGCAAAAAATGTAAAGAAATTATAGATAAAGTAACCACCTGATAAAAAATGTCGGAAAAAGAAGCAAAAAATATAATGGCAAAACCGAAAGTTACCAAAGTGACGATAAATGTTGGTATAGGAACTTACGTAAAAGCGCACAACAAAGACTTTTCAAACATAGTTGAAAATATAATGGCTATAAGCGGTCAGAAACCAATCGTAACAAAAGCTAAAAAAGCCGTTTCAAACTTTAAATTGAGAGAGAAAGAGCCTACCGGAATAAAAGTAACCCTGAGAGGAGAAAGAATGGAAGACTTTATAACAAAGCTTGTAAATATAGTATTCCCCCGCGTAAGAGATTTTCGAGGATTATCGCCAAAAGCATTCGACGGAAACGGGAACTACAGTATCGGGTTCCGTGAACACACGGTATTCCCGGAAATAAGCCCGGACGACGTTATGAAACTGCACGGACTTCAAGTAAATATAATAACAAGCGCAATAACCGATGAGGAAGGACTAGAATTACTAAAAACATTGGGATTCCCGTTTAAAAAATAATCTATAAAAAATGGCCAGAACCGCATTAAAAGTAAAAACAGCAAGAAAACAGCAAGAAGTAGCAAAAGCTATCGAAGCAAACAAACCGCCAAAATTCCCGACAAGATGCTACAACAGATGTAAACTATGCGGGAGAAAAGGCGGATACATGAGAAAATTTGAAGTTTGCAGAATATGCTTCAGAGAACTGGCAAGTGAAGGAAAAATAACGGGTATAAAAAAATCATCCTGGTAACCATTAAAAAATGAACACAGACCCCATAGCGGATTTACTAACAAGGATCAGGAACGCACAAAAAGCACACCATCAAGTTGTAAGGGTTCCACATTCAACAATAAAAGAGAATATATTAAAAATTCTCAAACAGTGGAATTTTATCCAAGATTTTAAAGTAAAAAACCACGAAGACAAAGTTCAAAAAGAACTGGAAGTCCTGCTAAAAGACGACAAAGTTCTAACAATGCGAAAAATAAGCAAGCCAGGCCAAAGAATATATGTTAAAAAAGACGAATTAAGACTTATAAAAAGCGGCCTGGGAATATCAATAGTTTCAACATCAAAAGGATTGATGACAAACATTGAAGCGAAAAAACAAAATATGGGGGGCGAATTGATTTGCGAAATATACTAATAATAAATTATGTCACGAATAGGAAAATTACCGGTACAAATACCAAGCGGCGTAACGATTGAGATAGGCGGTAACAAGATAACAGTCAAGGGCCCTAAAGGAGAATTGGAAAAAGATATTCATCCGAAGATCAAGGTTGAAAAAATCGAAAACGAAATAATTGTAAATAAGACGGACGAAACCAAAGAAAGCCAATCTCTCCACGGTCTAAGCAGAAGCTTAATCGCCAACATGGTAGAGGGAGTAACGAAAGGATTTGAAAAAAAGCTGGAAATAGTGGGCGTGGGATACAGAGCAAAAGTTAGCGGAAGCAAAATAACTTTAAATCTGGGATTCTCACATCCCGTGGAATATACAGCGGACAAAAGCATAGAATTCAAAATGGACGAAGAAAAAAAGAACATAATAACTATAAGCGGAATTGATAAACAGCTTGTTGGAGAAGTAGCGGCAAAAGTAAGATCCTTTAGAAAACCGGAGCCTTACAAAGGCAAAGGGATAAGATATATAGACGAGTACGTTGCGAGAAAAGCCGGAAAATCGGCAGCGGCAACGGGGGCAAAATAATAAAAGTAACATCATATAATGGCTAACGAAAAATACATCGCAAGAAAGAGAAGGCACAACCGAGTACGCTCGAAGATTTCCGGAGAGGAAAAAAGACCAAGACTTGTTGTTTTCAGAAGTCTAAAAAATATTTACGCACAACTTGTTGATGACAAAAATGGAAAAGTGATTGCCGGAACTTCTGATATTAAAGAGTCAAAAGGAACAAAAACTGAACGAGGCAAAAAAGTCGGTATTGAAATAGCCAAGTTGGCAAAAGAGAAAAAAATTGAAACTGTGGTGTTTGATCGTAACGGTTACAAATACCACGGTAGAGTTAAAGCCTTGGCGGAAGGAGCTCGTGAAGGCGGACTAAAATTTTGATAATTAACCAAAACCATGGCGAAACCAACAGGGAGAAAAGACAGATTCATAAAAAAAGAACCAAAAGAGTTCGATGAAGAAGTCATACAAATAGACAGAGTAACAAGAGTAGTAAAAGGTGGTAGAAAACTAAGATTTCGAGCAACGGTCGCGATCGGAGACAGAAAAGGAAGAGTAGGAATAGGAATAGGAAAATCTCACGAAGTAACCGGAGCTATACAGAAAGGGATTGCCAAAGCAAAAAAAGACATAGTTAAAGTGAAATTGGACGGATCAACAATCCCCCACGACATAAAGATTAAGTACAAATCGGCAAAAATTTTGTTAATCCCCGCGGTTGAAGGTACAGGACTTATTTCAGGAGGAACCGTCCGTAAAGTTTTAGAATTAGCGGGTGTTAAAAACGTTCTTAGTAAGTCATTTGGAACAACAAATAAGGTAAATGTGACAAAAGCCACATTTGAAGCACTCAAAAAATTACAAGAGACCCCGAGAATGAAAAAGAGAAATGAAGCAAAACCGGCAAGCAAACCGTCACAAAAGCCTGAAGCAAAATCTGAAGCAAAGCCTGAAGCAAAATCTGAAGCAAAGACGGCGCCAAAAAAAGAATCAACTAAAAAATAAGACATGTCATTACTTGAACTAAGCAGCAAAACAGGAAGTAAAAAAAGAAAAAGAGTAGGAAGAGGAAACGCCTCCGGCCACGGAACCTACAGCTGTAAAGGGATGAAAGGACAAACAGCAAGAAGTGGCGGCAGAAGAAGACCTGGATTTGAAGGAGGACAAACTCCTTACCTTCGAAAGATGCCAAAACTCAAAGGTTTCAAAAATCCCAACAGAGTTGAATATCAAGCTATAAACGTGGGTGATTTAAATATGTTTGAGGACAAAGCAACTGTAAACGCGGAAACTCTTTATTCAAAAAATCTTATTTCCAAAAAAAATAAACCGGTTAAACTGTTAGCGGGAAAAGGATCTTTGGAAAAAACACTGACAATAGAAGTGGATAAAGCCTCCAAGAAAGCAATTGAGCTGGTTGAAGCCAAAAAAGGAAAGGTTAAAACTAAAGAAAAAGAAGCTGAACCTAAAAAAGAAGAATTAAAAAATCAATAAATGTTTGAATATTTCAGCCAAATTTGGAATTCAAAAGAACTTAGAAAAAAAATTCTTTTCACAATATCCATTTTGGTATTGTACAGATTCATAGCTCATATAACAGTCCCCGGAGTAAGCTTGGAAGCACTTCGAGCTTTCACAACCAGAAATGAACTACTGCAAATGTTCAGTCTTCTTACGGGAGGAAGCACGGAGAATTTCTCAATAGTTTTGATGGGGCTTTCCCCTTACATTAACGCGGCCATCATAATGCAATTGATGACCGTAATAGTCCCTAAACTGGAAGCTCTTTCAAAAGAAGGAGAATCGGGAAGAAGAAAAATAAACTCATATACAAGATGGTTGTGCTTCCCATTAGCATTCCTTCAATCCTACGGAATGATATTGCTTTTAAATTCACAATCACAGATACCTTTAATAGAAAATATCAACAATCCGGCAACAGTTCTCCCTATAATGCTTACGGTCTCAGCCGGAACAGTCCTTTTGGTGTGGCTTGGAGAACAAATAACAGAGAAAGGGATAGGTAACGGAATATCGGTACTAATCTTTGCCAGTATTATCTCTCAGGTTCCAACAATGGTTGGTCAAAACCTTTTCGTAGCACAAGGAGACGCTGCCAAAGTAATGCCATTTGTAGTTGTTGCACTTATGACGATAATTCTGGTAACGGTAGTTGTCCTGGTAACGGAAGCCCAAAGAAAAATCCCTATCACATACGCGGGACACGGAGCACGGTCCAAAAGCGATCAAGCATTTTTACCGATAAAGATAAATCAAGCGGGAATGATCCCCATAATCTTCGCGGTGGCATTGGTGAGCTTCCCGGGAATACTAGGACAATTCTTCCTGAACGCAAATTCAGGCTGGCTTCAAAGCATGGGAGGCAGTATGACTATCTTGTTCCAACCAAACACGGTTTTATACACAGCTTTATATTTCCTTTTGGTAATAGCCTTCACTTTCTTTTACGTTTCAATAACATTCAAACCCGATCAAATAGCTGAAAACATACAGAAGAAAGGAGGATACATCCCCGGAATAAGACCGGGCCAACAAACATCCGAATACCTAAAAGAGATATCCGGAAGATTAACATTTTTCGGAGCTCTATTTTTAGCGACGATAGCAATAATTCCCATCCTGATGCAGTTTGCCTTCAGGCAAAGCGGTGTAGGAAATATAGCCCTTCTAATATCCGGAGCGGGAATAATAATCATCGTGGGCGTAATCCTTGAAATTATAAGGCAAGTAAACGCTCAACTGGTAATGCACGATTATAAGAAGTTTTACTAATTATGGATTTTATTTTTTTCGGAATGCAAGGCTCCGGAAAGGGGACGCTGGGGAAAGCGGTAGCGGAGAGATACGGTATGCAAATTTTTGAAACGGGAAACGAATTAAGAAAGCTTTCACATGAAGAAAGCGAACTTGGCCAAAAAGTAAAATCAATCGTGGAGGCGGGAAATCTGGTGCCCAATGAAGTGGTAATGGAAATAGTCGAAAATTTTATGGATAGCATAGACCCCAACTCCCCCATTCTATTTGATGGAATTCCCAGAAAAGTAACTCAAGCAAAAAACCTAAACGAAGTATTGGATAAACATAACAGAGAATACAAAGCCGTTCTACTTGAGTTAAGCGAAGAAAGCGCATTAAAAAGGCTTACAACAAGAAGAATCTGCAAAACTTGCAAAGCGGTTTATCCCGCTACATACACGGAAGAGAACTGCAAATGTGGAGATACTCTGACAACTCGCTCGGATGACAACCCGGAAGCAATAAAAACGAGATTACAGGCATTTCAGGAAGAAACCGTTCCGGCAATAGAAATGTACAAAGACAAGCTCATAACTATAGACGGCGAACCCAGTATAGAAGATGTGCAAACAAACACCTTTGAGATACTGGACAAAATCATGCTCGATTAAATGACGATTATAATAAAAACCGAAGGTGAAATAAAAGCGATGCGTGAAGGCGGCAAAATTTTGGCAAATCTGCTGGAAGAAATTCGTTTGCGCGCACAGGCCGGCATTTCAACATATGAACTCGATGAATTTGCGGAAAAATTCATCAAAAAACACAATGCAAATCCCGGATTCAAGGGATACAAAGGATTCCCGGCAACCATATGCGCAACAATAGACGCCGAAATTGTTCATGGGATCCCCAACAAAAACAGATATTTAAAAGAAGGAGACCTTTTCACGGTGGATTGCGGCGTAATTTACGAGGGCCTATACACGGACGCGGCAAGATCAATGGGAATAGGTAAAATTTCAGAGGAAAAAGAAAAACTTATAGAAGTAGCTAAGAGAACACTTAAAGAAGCAATCCGTGTAGCAAAACCGGGCGTCCGGGTAGGCAAAATTGGGGAAACGGTGGAAAAAATAGTAAAAGGAGCCGGATTCAATGTGATAAAAGACTTGACAGGACACGGAATAGGAAAAGATCTACACGAAGATCCCGTGGTTTTAAATTACAAAAGTGATAACCCGGGACCGATACTAAAACCGGGCATGACAATCGCAATAGAGCCTATCTTTACAACAGGAAGGGGAGAATTAAGAGAGTCAAAAGACAATTGGACATTGATAACATCGGACGGAGCCCCATCGGTACAGGAGGAAAACACGATTTTGATAACTCAAAAAAGTAACGAAATTTTAACTTGCATATAATATTTTTCTCGTGTAGTATCCTAAGGCTTTTTTCACCCCCAAAACAAGATAAAGTGGCATATACATGGGCAAAGATGACACAATAGAGTTACAAGGGACAGTAGTTGAGCCGCTACCCAATACGGAGTTTAAAGTGGAACTTGAAAACGGCAACACAATAACGGCACACCTATCGGGAAAAATGAGAATGCACTACATCAAAATCCTTCCCGGTGATAAGGTAACCGTACAGCTGAGCACATATGATCTCAGCAAAGGAAGAATAACTTATAGACATAGCGCAAAAAAACAATGAAAGTAAGATCATCGGTAAAAAAAATTTGTCAAAAATGTCAGGTAATAAAGCGTAATAACGTGTTAAGAATAATCTGCCAAAATAAAAGGCATAAACAACGTCAAGGCTGACTTGAATGCTGGGCAGTCAGCGTTCTTCCCCCAAGAACGCTGACTGCTTAGAATTTAATCGGACCAAATGGCAAGAATAGCGGGTGTAAACCTACCCAAAGAAAAAAGAATAGAAGTCGGTCTAACCGCGATACACGGTATTGGAAGAAGCCTTAGTACAAGAATTCTGCAAGAAACCGGCGTAGATAAAGACAAAAAAGTCGAAGCCTTATCAAACGATGAAATCACAAAGCTTCGCGACGCAATAAGCAAATTGCAAACAGAGGGAGATCTGAAAAGAAAAGTTGCAATGGATCTCAAGAGATTGCAAGAAATAGGGTCATACAGAGGTTTTAGGCACAAAAAAGGAATGCCGGCAAGAGGCCAAAGAACAAGATACAACGCAAGAACCAGAAAAGGTAAAAAGAAAACAGTCGCAAACAAGAAAATAGCCACAAAGTAAAATAAGAATATAAGGTTAATCTAAACACATACATGGCGGAAGCAAAAAAGAAAAAAGTTGTGAAAAAGACAAAAGCAAGGAGAAGAAGCGTTCCTCAAGGAACCGCTCACGTACAAGCGTCCTACAACAACACGATAGTAACTCTATCCGATCAAAATGGAGATGTGATAGCGTGGAGTAGCGCGGGAGGAAGCGGCTTTAAAGGAGCAAGGAAGTCAACTCCGTACGCCGCACAAGTATCCGCCGAAAATGCCGCAGAGAAAGCAAAAGCATTTGGACTTGAAGCGGTACATGTATATGTAAAAGGAGTCGGAAGCGGAAGAGAACAAGCGATAAGGGGGCTTGTCTCAAGCGGAATAAACATTATTTCAATCAACGATATAACACCAATCCCTCACAACGGTTGCAGAAAGAAAAAGCAAAGGAGGGTGTAATCAAAAATAATTATGGCAAGGTACAGAGGACCAATAACACGTTTATCAAGAAGGCTGGGAATAATTCTATTCACCAACGGTGAAAGCAAAATAAAAGCCTTCAACAAGAAAAATTACAAGCCGGGAGAACATGGTCAAAAACGTTTTTCGCAGATGTCAGAATACAACAAACAACTACGTGAAAAACAAAAAGCAAGATTCATGTACGGGATAACAGAGAAGCAATCCAGAAAATACTATACCCTGGCAAGCAAAAGCAGCGAGATAACAGGTGTTAAATATTTATCATTGCTGGAACAAAGATTGGATAATGCCCTATACAGAGCAGGGTTTGCAGAGACAAGACCGCAAGCAAGACAAATAGTAAGTCACGGCCTTGTTCTTTTGAACGGCAGAAAAGTAAAAACTCCATCAATCAATGTAAAACCCGGAGACACATTCGAAATAAAGCAGAAAAGCAAAGAATCAAAACTTTTTGAAGAATTAAAGAAAGCCAAATATAAAGCGCCAAAGTGGTTAAAAACAGACTTGTCATCTCTAAAAGCGGATGTAGTTTCCGCCCCTGATCGAGATGACATAGAACACGTAATAGATTATCAGCTCATAACGGAGTTCTACTCCAAGTAAAGAGCTCGTTCCTATAGCGACATGAAGTTGCACAATTATAATCATTAAAACACCTCAAAATGCATCAAATCCAAGAAGAAATTGGCATCCCTAAAATTAAAACCGAAACTTTGGGAGAAGACCATGCAATCTTCACTATGAGCCCCCTCCCCACAGGTTATGGAGTAACACTTGGAAACGCACTGAGAAGAGCTCTGTTGGGATCTCTCCCCGGCGCCTGTATAACGGGATTAAAAATAGACGGAGCTGCACACGAATATTCAACAATAAAAGGTGTGAAAGAGAGCGTCCTGGATATAATCCTCAACCTTAAACAACTGAATTTAAAAAAGAACACACCGGCTGCTTCAACATTAACACTTGAAACTTCAAAAACGGGTGAAATAAAAGCCAAAGACATAAGTGCTCCATCAGAAGTGAAAATTCTTAATCCGGATCAATACATATGCACATTGGAAAAAGGCACAAAGCTTAAAATGGAACTGCGTGTTGAAAAAGGAGTAGGATATGTTCCCGCAACAGCAAGACAAAAAGACGAAGAGGACCCCACAATAATTTCAGTGGATGCTCTTTATTCTCCGGTTGAAAAAGTTCGTTATGATGTAGAAGCTACTCGTGTGGGACAAATGACAAATTTGGATAAGCTGACACTGGAAGTAAAAACAAACGGAACAATCACGCCGGAAGATTCACTAAAGTTCGCGTCAAACCTTCTTCAGTCATATTTCAATCTGCTAAACACGGAAAATGTAATAGTTGAAGAGGAGTATATGTCCAACATCAAATCTATTCTGGAAAAAGAAAAAGAAGAGGAGTCTCAAAAACCGAGCCAGGAATCATACACACCAATAGAAATTCTCGGATTTTCACCAAGAACGCTTAACGCTCTTATAAACGGTGGCATCGGCTCAATCGAACAACTTTCAAAATGTACGGAAAGTAAGTTGTCAAATCTTCGAGGATTTGGTAAAAAGGCACTCACGGAAGTAAAATCAGCGCTTGAAAAGAAAGGTCTTTCACTCGCTGATGAATAATAACTAAAAACATGAGACACAGAGTAAAAAAAGTAAAATTGGGAACGGATAAGGACCACAAGACTGCTCTAATGCGGAACCTAGCAATGTCCGTAATAATCTACGAAAAGGTAAAAACCACATCAGCCAAAGCCAAAGCTGTACAGCCGTTCGTGGAAAGACTTATCAATATTGCCAAAACAAAGGAGAAAAAACACGCGATAAGAGAAATTGAAAGACTTCTGCAACATGAAAACAGCTCAAAGAAACTTTTGGAGGTCCTGGCGGAAAAATACAAAGACAGAAATTCCGGATTCACAAGAATCACCAAGATTGGAAACAGAAGTGGAGACAACGCACCATTAGTACAAATTGAATTGATATAAAATGAAGACAACAATAGCAAAAGCCGAACAAATAGAAAGAAAGTGGTATATAGTCGATGCCAAAGACAAAGTTCTGGGAAGAATGTGCACGACCATAGCCGACAAACTCAGAGGTAAAGATAAGCCGATTTTCTCACCTCACATGGACTGCGGAGACTTCGTAATAGTAATAAACGCGGACAAAATCAAACTTACGGGGAAAAAGATGCAGGACAAAAAATACAGCAGGCACTCGGGCTATCCGGGGGGATACAGAGAACAGTCAGCGGAAGATCTCCTTTTGAAGAAACCCACAAAAGTATTTGAACTCGCGGTAAAAGGAATGCTTCCAAAGAACAAGCTTAGAGACAAATTCATGAGCAAACTAAAACTTTATGCAGGCGAAGAACATCCGCATGAAGCACAAAATCCAGAACCACTAAATACTTAATAATGACAACAAAATCCAAATACATCTACGCAAACGGAAAAAGAAAATCATCAGTAGCAAGAGTAAGACTCTTTAAAGGTACGGGGAAAATAACAGTAAACGAAAAAGCGGCCAAAGAATATTTTACTCCAAAAACACTTGTTTCGGTTGCCAGTTATCCTCTCACACTTGTGGGATGCAAAGATAAATTCGATATTTCCGCCAAAATAACAGGAGGCGGAATGAGCTCACAAGCGGAAGCATTGAGACACGGGATAGCAAAAGCATTGGTTTTAAGCGATCCTCTGACAAAACCCACTCTAAAAAAAGCGGGATTGCTGACTAGGGACTCAAGAGTCAAAGAAAGAAGAAAAGCCGGCTTGAAGAAAGCCAGAAAAGCTCCTCAATTCAGCAAACGTTAAAATTTTGCATAAGCGAAACACTCAATTTTACCCATTATTTCAAAAGCAGGGGATATGCTATTTACTAAAAGGCATGTCTGAGAAAAAAACGGCTTGGTCCCTGCTAAAGCAGGGCGTTTTTTGCGAAATCAAGGCAGCCCGCCGAAGGCGGGCGTCCGCCGGTGCCTTTAGTAAATAGCATATCCCCTGCTTTTCAGAATCAGCAAAAATGATATACTTTGAACCATGAAATTCGACATCCTTACAATTTTTCCACAAATTTTTGACTCTTATTTAAAAGAGAGCATCATCAAGCGTGCGATAAAGTCCAGAAAAATAGAAATAAATGTCCACGACATCCGCAAGTTCTCAAAAGACAAACACAAGAAAGTGGACGATATCCCTTTTGGCGGAGGCGCGGGAATGGTAATGACCCCACAACCTTTATATGACGCTATAAAATGCGTAAAAAAGAGCAACAAAGGCCCCGTTGTATTTTTGACTCCCCACGGAGCGACTTTTAGCCAAAGTAAAGCGGAAAAACTAAGCAAACACAAAGAAATGATACTCCTCTGCGGAAGATACGAAGGGATAGATCAGCGAATACAAGAGTCTATGATCGATATGGAAATTTCCATAGGAAAATATGTACTAACGGGAGGAGAACTCCCCGCAATGGTTGTTATGGATTGCGTTTCACGCCTTATCCCGGGAGTGCTTGGTAAAGAAGAATCGCATATGGAAGATTCGTTTTCCAAAAAATTGGACAGAAAAAAAGAATACCCCCATTACACAAGGCCCGCCGAATTTAAAGGAATGCGCGTCCCGGAGGTTTTACTATCCGGACATCACAAAAAAATAGAAGAATGGCGAAAAAAGAAATTAAAATAATCCCCGCCGATAAATGACATTAGAATATCTGATACATATCGCTCCCGTTCTGGCTCTATCCTGTATCCCTGTGAGCTTGATCATAATAAGATTTTTCTCAGATCTTTTCGCGGGATACCGCTCGGGGATATCGGACACTACGGTAGTATGTACAACGGAACTGGAAGCGCTCACAAAAGACACACTGGGCGTTCAGAGCCTATCTTTCGGGAAAAACAGAGCCACCCCCCACGAAAATGGAAAATTCGTATTACTGGAAGATACAGAGAAAGACGATGAAATTAAGATAAAAAAGTCTGAATTGCTCAAAAACGAAGAAGTTAAATACATGGGAGCGACAGCAACGCTCTGCAGATTTCAAAAAATACAAAACTTGGAACAAATAATCTTGGATTTCTTTACATCTTGCGGATTGGGAGAAGAAAAAATGACAGAACAATACGAAATAATAGAAAAAATCCCCTCGAACGAAGAAAAAAGATTCTCCAGCGTGGTGGCAATGGATAATTCATCAAAAGAAATTTTTTCATTCGCAAAAGGACAAGCGGGGATATTGCTAAAACAGTGCACAAGAATGCTTTATGACGGCAAAAAAATCGAAATAGACGCAAAAATTCGCAAAAAACTCAAAAACAGAATCACAAAGCTTCACAAAAACGGACAAAAACTTGTGGCCTTCGCGTATAAACCACTTCCATTCAAAAAACTTGACCATTATAACGAATCTTTTGTGGAAACGGATATGGTTCTGCTGGGAATAGTGGGATTGGGAGATGTCCTGGATACCGATCTGACAGCGGTAGTAGCGGATCTGAAATCATTGGGGATTAAAAATTACATTATGTCATCGGGCAAAGAACAAAAAACCATAGCGATAGGACATCAGCTCGGGATAACTTCGCCACAATATTTTGAAGGAATAGATAACGAATATTTGGCGGTTCTAAACGACGATCAAATCTGGAAAATGCTTTCAAACAAGGACAAAGATTACACCTTTTTCAGACTGACCGAAGCGGACAAAGAAAGAGTAATAGACATTCTACAAAAAAACGGGGAAACAGTAACGATAAACCAAATAAAATCCGGGGGAAACCTAAAAAAAATACTTGAAGGAATAAAAAAAGAAAGACGCAAAAAAGACAATTACAGAAAACTTCTGCTCCATTCCATCTCTTGCAAGATAATGGAAGTTATATTGTTGATAACCGCCGTAATTTTCCAAGCACCATTAGCCCTTACCGTAACCCTCATACTAATTCTTGACCTGACAATAAATTTGATCCTTGAAAGCGCCTTGGGGCTGGAGAGCGGCCCACCGGAAACATCGGATGATATAGGGCACCTTTTTGTAACA
Organism: Candidatus Peregrinibacteria bacterium; assembly: GCA_007133095.1. Taxonomy (GTDB): domain Bacteria; phylum Patescibacteriota; class Gracilibacteria; order UBA1369; family LOWO2-01-FULL-3; genus SLNK01. The sequence goes on from SLNK01000009.1 coordinate 34,860, forward strand.
GGCGTCTTCGGAGGGATTTTAGTCAGTAGCGTATACATTTGGAGTCTGATAAGTTTTGGATGGACCCCGGGAGCAACTTTGTCCATGACGGATGCCGCGTTCCTTAAATCTTCCGGCATCGCGTTTGTTTTGCTTTGCTTACTTCAAATATTAAACGCACACAATCTCAAAAACACAAAGAAATCGATTTTCCTTTTGAACCCGCTTAAGACACCGTACCTGTCACTCGCAACGATAGCATCAATACTGATGATCTACATATTTACCCGCTATGAAGCTCTCCGCAGCTTCTTCGATATAGGGGAAATTACGGCACAAGAATGGCAAATAGTGATTTTTATAAGCCTTTTCATAATTATTATGGAGGAAATCCGCAAACAATCATCTAAATGGAACTCGCAAACCACAGCAACGTAAGAAGACTTCTGCAACTTTCCGGTCAAAACGCCAAAAAATTTTTGGGACAGAATTTTCTGATAGATAAAAATATTTTGGAAATAATAGTAAAAAGTGCGGAAATAAATGAAGATGATCACGTTGTGGAAGTCGGGCCGGGCCTGGGAGTGCTGACACAAGAATTGGCAAAAACCGCGGGGAAAGTAACAACGATAGAGCTGGACACATCCCTCCTCCCGATTCTTGAAAAAACCCTGAAGGAATACAACAACATCGAAGTAATAAATATGGACGCCCTCAAATTCAATCCACCGGAAACGCCTTATAAGGTCGTGGCAAATATTCCATACAATATAACATCTCCTCTCATAAACCATTTCTTGCAGAGAGAAAACCAACCACGAGAGTTAACACTTCTGGTACAATTGGAAGTCGCGGAAAAAATATGCGAAAAAGAACCGAAAATGAGCGTTCTATCCCTACAAGTAGCACTTTTTGGAATCGCTAAACTAATCAAGAAAGTTTCCCCATCGTGTTTTTATCCCCCACCAAAAGTGACATCGGCAATTTTACATATAACACCACTGCAACCGACCGACCTAAACTACGTTCCGCTGGAAGAAGCTAAAAAAATTCTTACTCTCGCAAAAAAAGCTTTTTCCCAAAAAAGAAAAAAACTCTCAAACACACTGGGAAAACCGGATCCGGAGATCTCAAAGGCACTGCAAAAAATGGAGTTTTCAGACAAACGCCCCCAAACATTATCAGTTCAAGACTGGAAAAAGCTGGTCATTTCGCAAAACTGCTAACTTACAAAACCCGCGCCAGGTCCTCCTTCATTTCCAAAACAGCTCTTCTCGCAGCTTCTCCATACTCAGAGGGAGCCATCTCAAATTTTTCGTAAGCAAAAATTATTCCACGGCTGTTATTCACAATCGCGCCCAAACCATCTTTATTAAAACAGGGCTTAACATCTTCGGCTCCTCCACCTTGAGCTCCGTACCCCGGAACCAAAAAGATATTATGAGGCATTATCTCACGCAATTTGGCGGCCTGCTCCGGATAAGTAGCTCCCACAACCGCACCCACAAAACTGTAACCGCTCTTTCCCAACTCATTCGCGCCCCAGCTATCTAATAAATATCCCACGACTTCATAAATCGATCGCCCGTCCGCCATTTCCAAATCTTGCAAATCTCCACTGCTCGGGTTGGAGGTCTTAACCAAGGAAAAAATCCCCTTCCCATATTTGGCGCACTCTTCAACAAAAGGCTTAACTCCGTCCCAACCCAAATAAGGATTGATTGTAATACTGTCGGCATCAAAAATCGGCGTAATCACTTCATCGGCATCTTCGAAGAAGGAAACCTCTCCAAGAAAAGCTTGAGCATAAGCTTCCGCCGTAGACCCGATATCATTTCTTTTAGCATCCGCAATGGTAATAAGACCCTTCTCTTTGGCATATTTTAAAGTTTCTTCATAAGCGCGCACCCCCTCATGCCCGAAAATTTCATAAAAAGCAATTTGCGGCTTCACAACCGGCACCAAATCCGCAACTGCATCAATAGTCCCCTTATTGAACTCCAGAACGGCGTCCGCCGCGGCAGCCAAAGGAGTTTTATCCCCTCCAGCAATCGCCTTCCGTTTGATCTCGGCGGGAATTTTATCCAGTCTCGGATCCAGTCCCACGCAAATGGGATTTCCTTTTTCTTTTATCGCCTCAACTAATCTGTCAGCAAAATTTTCCATCAAAACAAATAAATTACAGCCCCGACTTATCCGCCCAGCCAGCAGGATCTTTCTTAAAGTCCAAAACGGTTTCAAGCTGATCAGCGGGAATGTCTCCGTTCTCGGAAGCAACCCCGATTATGTTTGAATAATTCGTAAGAGAAGTAAGTCTCAACCCGTTTTCCGCAAAAACATCAAAAGATTTTGGGATTTCCCAAGTCACAATCGCAAGAATATCGATAACCTCGCATCCTCCTTCATCCCTGACCGCATTCGCGGCGGCAACGGAAGATCCACCGGTGGAAATCAAATCCTCAACAATAAGCACTTTTGATCCTTTCTCAAGATGGCCTTCAATTTGCTTCCCCGCGCCGTGTTCCTTCTTCGCCGGACGAATATAAATCATCGGCTTCCGAAGTTCCTGAGCCAAAAACGCCGCCCACGGAATAGCCGCAGTCGCGGTTCCTCCAACAACATCAAAAACAATATCTTTATCATCGATTATCTTTTTGAAAGATTCTATTATTTTCTCCCGCGCATCCACAAATCCTATCAATTTTCT
>SLNK01000001.1 GCA_007133095.1 Candidatus Peregrinibacteria bacterium
AAAATACAAATCAGATCCTTTTTTTCATTTTCAAGTTTGCCAAATCGAGCCGACACCGTTCCGAACCAAAAAAGCAAAAACACAAGAAAAGCCCCGAGCGCAATAAGTCCGTTCTCGGAAGAAATTTTCAAGAATATGTTGTGCGCATGATCCGAACTTGCCAGAAATTCCTTTTGGATCGGATTGTAGGAATATCGAAAACTGAAGGGTCCCCAGCCAAAAAACGGACGTTCTTTGGTAAGTTCAATAGCCCCCTCCCAGAAATCCAGTCTTTCACGCTTTGAAGTGAGATCTTCATAATTTTCAAATCCCACACGCTCCGCCACATCAATAACCGGATGATTTTGAAGGCGGAGTTCGTTAAGCCCCCAGAAAAATCCGGCCGTCAAAACAACTGTCAAAAACATCGCAACGATAGTCTTTATTTTGAATCTCCCCATGTAATAGAACCCCAGCAGGAAAAGCTGCCCGCACAAAACCAGAAACGCGCCTCGGGAAAAACTTAAAAGCAGAGCGGAAAATACCAGCCCAAGAATGAAGGATATCTCCAAAGCGCTCCGCTTCTTCAAATAAAAAACATACAGGGGCCAAACCATAATCAAAAAAAGAGCGAAAGCGTTCGGCCACACATGTCCCGGATAGAGTTTATTAAAGAAAGGCCCGAACATCCTCACCTCTCCGCGCGTCACATACAAAATCCCCCCGATAACAACGGCAAAAATTCCTCCGAGCGCAACAGTCTTTAAAAATCCGTCAGTCCACTCTATTTTTCTGGCCGCAAATAGCAAATAAACCGTAACAGCGGACAAAAACGCCAGAACCTCAGAAAGCCCGAAACTCCTCATTTCGGAAAGAAAAAACGAAGCGACCACCGCCGCTGAAAAAATCAAAAGAAAGGCCTGCTCCCAAAAATTCCGCTCACGCTTTCTGTTAAATTCAAAAAGTGCGATAATAAAAACAAGAACGCCCAATCCCACTACCAACGGCAGCCCTCCCCCGTAATCATATTTTTTAAAAACCGGATTCATCAGGGCAAACAGCCAAAAAGCGCCAAGGATTGCCCCCGGAAGATAATCTCGAATTGTCCCGAATTTTGCGCCCATGCGCGGAGTATACAACAAACAGGGCTAAAATTACAAAACGGGAACTCGTGAAAAAGGCTTGCTTGCGTAAGGCGCATTCTTTAATAATTAAAAAGCGTTCCCGGGAACGTGTTTTACTAATTCTTTTATGCAAATTCCCAAAGCGATTCTAATAGACGTAATCGATCCGCGTACCGATGAACAAAACGCCGCGAAAAGGCTGGAAGAACTGAAAAATCTGACGAATACATACGGGGGGATGTCCGTAATTGAAATTATCCAAAAAAAATCCGTTCCGGACTACGATACGTATATAGGAAAAGGGAAAGTGGAGGAAATTTGCGAACTGGCTGCACACCGCAAAGCGGACATTTTAATCATAAACAACCTTCTAAAACCTCGGCAGATTTTTGAACTCAACGAGATTTTTCGCAAAAGAAAACTTGATCTCAAAACGTGGGACAGAGTTGATCTGATTTTAAAGATTTTCGATAAACACGCGCAAAGTACTGAAGCGAAATTACAGATTGAGTTGGCGGGAATTCGGCACATGGGGCCCAGAATTTTCGGGATGGGAATTGAACTTTCCAGGCAGGCCGGAGCGATGGGGCTTAGAGCAGGACAGGGGGAAAGCAATATCGAAATGATGAAAAGACACTTGCAGGCGCAGGAACTTAGTATCTTAAAGAAGCTCAAACATTACGAAACGATTAACGAAGGACACAGAAAACGAAGGCGCAGACAGAATTTTAAAACGGTTGCGTTGGTCGGATATACGAATGCCGGGAAGAGTTCTCTTCTCAACGCCCTCACCGGGAAGGGTGCGTACGTTGCAGACGAGTTATTTGCAACCTTGGATACCAGAGTGGGGAAGTTGTATATTCCGGAAGATCCCGGAAAGGATGGAGTCTTTAGGAAAGGAACCGAAATTTTGCTTTCCGACACGATAGGTTTTATTCAGGATCTTCCGCCGTCTCTTATACAGGCGTTTAAATCCACTTTAAGTGAAACGGTGGATGCCGATTTGATCTTGCATGTAATAGACATAAGCGATCCGGATTTGCACGAAAAAATAAAGGTTGTGGAAGATGTGCTCAATCAAATCGGGTTAAGCAAGAAACCGAAGATTTACGGGTTTAACAAAGTGGATCTTATTGCTCCGCGAAGTCTTTTTGAAAAGGGGATAAAGGCAAAGAGATTAAAGGCGGGGATAGTCGAAGCGGGAGAAGGGGCATCGGAGTTGCTTGGTTGGGTAGACAAAAAGCAGAAAAAAGAGGCGAAGACAAAAATCTCGGGGCTAAGAAAAAAATACGCAAAATTCTCCCCGCTGTTTTTTTCAGCCGAAGAGCGATTGAATTTGAAGAAAGTGGAAGAAGAAATGAAACAGGTGGTCGCCGGATACGGCGAAGAAGCTGTTTTTGGTGGGCCTGGTAGGATTTGAACCTACGACCAATCGGTTATGCATCTCACCATCGCTTTCGCGACCCCTTTCGGGTTTGTAAGCTGGACTATCCCTTCCCGCCTGAGGCGGGCCTGCCGTCTAGTCTCTACACCTTTTCTTCTAAAATTAAAAAGAAGAACTTGGCTCGGGATTATCATATTTCGCAAGGCGAAACTTAGAATTCCCCGAATTTGACAGGTAAACACATGAAGATTGCTCTTCATGCCGCCCTATGACAACCCGACGTATTATGCTAATCTTCGGTTATGAAAAAAATCATAAACTGTACGCAATGTGACAAAGTTCTGGAAGGCAGACAAACTATGTATTGCTCGACCAGATGCAAGAATAACAATCACCAAAGCTATCACGCCCAAAAATCTAGAGGTCTGAAAAGAAAAATAGACGTAGTCCTTCAATTTGGTGGTCGATGCAAATTATGTGGTTATAAACGGAATATATCCGCCCTAACCTTCCATCACATCAATCCAAAAGAAAAAAGTTTTAAGCTCGATATGAGATCACTATCAAATAGAAAGAATGATCAAATAAAAGAAGAACTTAAGAAATGTATTCTTTTATGCCACAACTGCCACTCTGAGATTCACTATCCTCAGCACAACTTAGTCGAGTCGACCCTTAAGCCGACTGCTCTAACCCCTGAGCTACAGGCCCACATTTCAAGGAACAAACGATAAATGAGGATTACTTCTTCTCTTTGCTTTTAGATTTCGCAGTTTTCTTGGCGGTTTTCTCCTCGGCTACACCTTCACTTTTTACTCCGCCGCTTTTCTGCAGTTCATTCAAAGCTCTTGAAAGTCTGGATTTTTTTCTCGCCGCATTATTTTCATGGAGAAGATTCCTCTTCACGGCCATGTCTATAACTGAAAAAATCTCCGGCATAAGTTTCGCGGCTTCATCCGCCTTGCCCTCTTTTATAAGGACTAACCCCTTCTTGAACATGGTCTTCATTTGGCTTTTGACCGGGAGATTGCGTTCACGGCGCTTGGCGTTTTGTCTCATTCTTTTCTTGGCGGATTTGATAACTGGCATTTTTCTTGATTTTAAGATTATAATAAGCCCTGCGATTCTAAGCGAACAAAAGCGTCAAGTCAATAAAAACTGATTATGCATCAAAAAAGGAAAATAATTCTTGCATCAAAGAGCCCCAGAAGGAAGGAAATTTTGGATCAATTGGGGCTGGATTTCGCAGTTGAGGCATCATCGTTTGAAGAAAAGGACGAGCACCTCACACCGGAGGAGCTGGCGGCACACAACGCGATAGGGAAAGCAAGGCAAATAGCAAAAAAGCACCGGGACGCATTGGTAATAGGGGTGGATACCGTAGTGGCTTTTCAGAGTCTTCAAATCAACAAACCCAGAAACAAGAAAGACGCGGAGCGCATTTTGAAAGTGCTGAGTGGAAGGACCCATAAAGTTTTTTCGGCGGTTTGTGTGATTGATACGAAAACAAACAATGAAGTTCATGGAGTTCAGGAAACACTTGTAACGATGAAAAAGATGACGGAGAAGGAAATAGAGAATTACATTGCGACCGGAGAGGGAAGTGATAAAGCCGGAAGTTACGCGATTCAGGGCAAAGCGGCTCTCTTTATAAAAAGAATTGAAGGAGATTATTTCAACGTAGTGGGGCTCCCGGTTTTTCTACTTGGGAAGTTGATGAAGAAACTGGACAAGGAACTGATTTAAATAAAAGCTGTTGCTAAAGGGAGGTAAAAAATGGTATTATAGTAAACGAGAAATCAATTAACCTCATTCAATCTATGTGTAAAGGAATTAAAGCACTTTTTGCCGGACTTTTAGCCGGCGCCACGCTGGGAATACTTTTCGCTCCTAAAAAAGGGAAGGATCTTCGTCAAGGATTAAGAAAAGAAATTGACGAGGGGGGGACAGGTTTAAAAACATTTAGATCAACCTGTTGCGATATGAGAGAAGATATGGAAGAAACGGCTAAGGATGTTGCGGAAGAAGTAAAGAAATCCCCAAAATACAAGAAGGGTAAAAGAAAAGTAAAAAGAGTGGCAAAAAAAGTGGCTTCCGAAGCAAAGAAAAAGGCGGGAAAATCCAAAGAGTAAGGGGCCGGACAGGGAATTAACCTCTTCGTAGGGATTCCATCATCTTAACCTTTTTGTCTATAAGAAGATTTGTTCCGATATCGGGTCTATGAAAAACAGGTCCTTTAACTGAGCGTGCGCCCGCTTCGGCGAGTTTTTCTGCTTCATCCAAGTTATCCGCAATGCCCACCATCGCCACTGCACGGGAACCGCAAAGGTACAAGCCATCGTCCTTGGAGTCCACCGAGGCAAAATAAACATTAACACCGGAAGGTAATTCTCCTATCTCTATTTTCGCGTTTTTTACGGGAGAATCCGGATACCCTTTGGGAACTACATATTTGCAAACTGTAGCTTTTTTTTCGAATTCCACATCCAAATCTTCCAGAGTCCCGGAAATTATCGCTTCGCAAATATCGACAAAATCCGTTTTAAGCAAAGGGAGGACATTCATAGCTTCCGGATCCCCCAGCCGAGCATTGTACTCTATCAATTTAACACCCGATTTTGTGACCATGAAACCTCCGTACATAACTCCTTTAAAATAGCATCCCGTTTCTTCAAACAAAGCTCTGGCAACATTTTTGGTGATGGATTCCGCCGCTTTTATATCTTCATTCGTCAAAAAGGGGAGAGAGTGATCTGCATCCGAATAAGTGCCCATCCCCCCCGTATTGGGGCCCGTGTCTCCTTCATATGCTCTTTTATGATCCTGAACTACAGGCATGCTCGCAATATTAAGACCATCGCAAAAACTCATAAGAGAGAATTCCTGACCGACAAGTTTTTCTTCCACAACAACTCTTCCACCTTCGCTCAAACACTCAAGAGCATATTGAATGCCCTCTTCATTATCCCGTAAATGATCTCCCTGCACTTTAACTCCCTTCCCTCCCTTTAATCCGTCCGCTTTAACCACAAAGCCGGAATCGCCAAGTTGTTCAAAAAAATTGTTCAAACCTTCATCGTCATAAAAAACTTTAAAGCGGGGATTTCCGGGAATTTTATATTTCTCTAAAAGATCACGAGCAAAAGATTTAGAAGATTCCAAGCGCCCCACTGTCTGAAGAGGGGAAGCACTATGTATTTCAATTTCCAAAAGCATATCAACAACACCTGCGGCTATTGGGGCCTCCGGCCCCACAACCGCAAAATCCGGCTTAACCTTTAAAGCAAAATCTCGAATCGCGTCCAAATCGCATACATCCGCAACGAGATATTTAGTGCTCAACTCCTTTATTCCCGGATTTACTGCGCCACCAACAGCATAAATTTCAACTTCATGCCTGCTTCTGTCCAAAGTCTCCGCGATTGCGTGTTCTCTGGCACCGTTACCTATAAGCAAAATTTTATTCATGTTTAACAAAGATTCCAGATAAAAACTAAAGTAAATTAAGTTGGCTTTCGCTGGGTTCATCGTTCAAAAACGCTTCCGGCCCTTTGTCCAACTTTCTGTTTTCGGCATTTTTCCTCAAAACTTCTTCATCTACATCGCCGGTTTTATATTTTGCGTCAAAACACGACATTTCCAAATCCTTTATCTTCGGATTTCCCTTGATACACGCGTCAAGCATATCATCAAGGTCCCCATAGAAAAGGGCGTCGGCACCTATGAATTTTCTTATTTCTTCAACATCCAAATTGACGGCGATCAGTTCATCTTTGGTCGCCAAATCTATCCCGTAAAGATTCGGGCTTATCACGGGAGGAGAATAAGACGCAAAATATATTTTTTCCGCGCCGGCGGTCCTAACCAATTCCACTATTTTTTTGGAAGTGTTTCCTCTGACTATACTATCGTCCACCAATAGAATTTTTTTACCACTTATCTCAAGCGGCATAGGATTGAGTTTGTATCTGATAGATTTTTTCCTTATTTTTTGGCCGGGCATGATAAAAGTTCTGCCGATGTAACGATTTTTAACCAACCCTTCACTGTACTTAATACCCATTTTGTGTGAAATGGCGATGGCTGAAGTCCTTGCGGAATCCGGAACCGGCATAACAACATCAATATCCAAATTGGCTTTTTTTATTTTTTTAACGAGTTTCTCTCCCATCCTGATTCTTGATTTATAGACCGATATGCCATCTAAAATGGAGTCCGGTCTCGCAAAATAAACATATTCAAAAGCGCAAGGAATATGCTTTTTCTTCAGGATTGTTTTTCTGTGAACGGTTCTTGTGTTTTCATCTATGAAAATAGCTTCTCCCGGCCCTACATCTCCAATCATTTCGAACCCCAAAATATCCAAAGTGACGGACTCTGAAGCAAAAATATATTCCTCTTTCAATCCGACCGTACGTTTTCCAAAAATAAGAGGTCTTATGCCAAACGGATCACGGAAAGCTACCATGCCCTGTCTTGCTATATAAGCCACTGCACTGTAAGCGCCGTTGCAACGCGTGTATATACTTTCAACGGCCTTCCAAACATGATGAGGTTCAAGTTTGTTCGGGTTTTGGCGGGTTAGAGCCTTGCTGAAAATATTAAGCAGAACTTCGCCGTCACTATCGGAATTAACAAGGCGATGATCCTTATCAAAAAGTTCTTTCTTCAGCTCCGACGAATTAAAAATGTTTCCGTTGTGCGCCAGTACGACACCAAAAGGAGCGGGAGACAAAAAAGGCATAACTTCTTCAAGGTCTCCTCTTCCCATAGTCGCGTACCTTGTAAACCCGATACCCACATATCCGGTCAGTCTTTTCATGTGCCTAGTTCTAAAGACCTCACTCACAAGCCCAAAATCTTTTCTGATTCTGAACTTCCCATCATATGTGATCATACCCGCGGCGTCCTGGCCTCTGTGTTGAATTGTGATCAATCCGTCATAAATATCCTGGGCCGTATAGTCATAACTGTAAATTCCGACAACTCCGCACATTTTGGTAAGGGTTAAATATTATTGATACGTTTCGCGGCCGTGACCGTGTTCTCCATAAGGCAGGCAACGGTCATTGGGCCGACTCCCCCCGGAACCGGCGTTATATTGGACGCTTTTTTAGAAACATTTTCAAAATCGACATCTCCGCAAAGACTTCCGTCATCTCTTCTGTTTATTCCGATGTCTATAACGGTCGCTCCTTCTTTGACCATGTCTTCGGTTATAAGATTTTGCTTGCCGACGGCAACGCAAAGTATGTCAGCTCGTTTGGTGTGAGACTTCAAATCTTTTGTATGAACATGGCAGGTGGTAACTGTCGCATTTCTGTTCAGCAACATGACGGAAAGAGGTTTTCCCACAATGTTACTGTGCCCAACCATTACAACTTCTTTCCCTTCGGTCTCCACTTCGTAATATTCAAGTAAACGAATAACTCCCCGCGGAGTGCAGGGAGCCAAGTGTTCGAATTCCGTATTTAAAAACATTTTCCCAAGATTGTAGGCTGTGAAGCCGTCAACATCCTTCCGCGGGTCTATAGCTTTCAGAACATCGGGTACATAAACATGCTTGGGCAACGGGAGTTGAACCAGTATCCCATGAATTGTTTCGTCCTCGTTCAGCTCACGGATCTTCTTGATCAAAAAGTCCGTATCAATATCCGGTTCATAATCAAATTGAACCCAATCTATCCCGGTTTTTGTACATGCCTTTTGTTTCTGCGCGATATACGATAAGGAAGCGGGGTCTTTTCCTACTAGAATAACCGCCAACTTCGGGTGGATGTGGTCAAGTTTCAAGTTATTTACTTCGCGAGATATATTCAGAAGCATTTCCTTTGAAACCTTGCGACCATCCATAAGTGTCATCTTTTAATGAAAAATTATTTGAAAAGTGATCCCATACTAGCAGGGGGGGATAATCGGGTCAATCAACTTCCATAGCAATTCCGTGGTGTCGTCCCATTTTTCCTGAACCTGTAATCTTTTCCAGCCATATTTGTCCGCCAAATGTGAATGGATTTCTCTGCATTTCTCAACCAAATCATCATCCTGTTCGTGAACATGTGCCTCCTCTTTCGCGGTGACATCTCTCTGACCTTCGAATAAAATGGATAAATCCGATTTTAGCAGATATTTGTTAATGTTTTCCGCCCAGGGTTCATCAAGCCCCTTTGCAATTCCCCAAGCAATACCGGTTCCCACATAATCTTCCGCAATGACAAAATAACCATCCTCCAGAAGTTCTTTTAATTGTGGCTCAAACTGATATCTGTTCATGACAAACCAAAGCTGGAGCTCATCTTCGCTTATATTCTGTTTCCCGGAACGGAGGACGGAATTCAAAAACGGACCCGTTGGTTCAAGATCATATATCGGGTATTTTATATATTTGGCCTTGTGTCCGGCCTTCGTCAGTCTTTCCACAATTCTCTTGGACTGAGTACTCTTCCCAATATTGTTTATCCCGTAAATTGTAATAAATTTGCCTTTCATTAAATTTGGTTATATCCGCCGGTGCTACCAAAGCCTCCTCTGCTTTTTGAGTTCGATTCATCAACCTCCTCCCATTCAAATTTGTCTATCCTTACAAAAACTCCCTGCGCAATCTTTTCTCCTCTTTCAATTTTTACGGGCTCATCGGTGAAATTATAAGTCAAAACTTTTATTTCATCCTCCGGGCCGCAATAATCGTGGTCTATAATACCAAAACCGTGCGGAGGCGTTAGGCCTTTTTTCAGCGGAGTACTGCTTCTGGAGGCGACAACCAGCATATACCCTTCCGGAACTTGAACTATAAGGTTTGAGGGGATCATTTCGATGTTTCTCGGGGCAATTTCGCATCCCTTTCTCGCAACAATATCAAAACCAACGGATCCGTCGGTTTCATAGACGGGGAGCGGAAGGGTCTTATCCAGTCTTTTAATTTTTACTTTCATGTGTTAATAATACTTCACTAAGCTAATCATACTTTATGAAGATGTTTAAAAGAAGTAATTTTTTCATCTTAAATTGGGCGATGGAAACGATGAACAAAGAAATAGACTTTGCGGTCGGTGGGCAAGCGGTTATTGAGGGAGTTATGATGCGATCACCCAACAGTATATCAATCGCAGTCAGAAAATCCGATGGGGGAATAAAAGTAAGGAACAAGAATTACAGAACACTGACACAGAGGTATCGCATTTTTAACATCCCGATTTTAAGGGGGTTTATTAATTTGATAGAAATGATGGTGGTCGGGACACAGGCGATAAATTTTTCCGCAAACGAACAACTGGACGATATAAAGGAGGAAGAGGGGATTAAGACCGAAAGCAAATTTGCCCGGGTAAGCGAAATTTTGCTTTTTGTATTTTCCATGCTTCTTGCGCTCGGGTTTGGAATTTTATTGTTTAAATTCACACCACTTCTCATAACCACGTTTTTAGAAGGCAAAAGCGCGTTTATAGCAGAAAATTATTTTCTATTTAATCTTTTGGACGGGGCGATAAAAATTACAATATTCGTTTCATACATATTCATATTGGGGCTGATTCCGGATTTTAAACGGGTTTTTCAGTACCACGGAGCGGAACATAAATCAATTTACGCATACGAAAAAAAACTGCCTTTGGATGAAAAAAATGCGGCGCTTCAAACACGTTTTCATCCCAGATGCGGAACAAGCTTCATTTTAATAGTTTTTGCGACGAGCATAATTGTTTACAGCTTGGTTCCGCGGCCACCGGAATTTTTATCGAACTTCGCATTAAGACTCTCCCTCCTCCCGCTGATATCGGGGATATCTTACGAAATTTTAAAAATAAGCGCAAAAAGACTGAACAATTTTTTTGTTCGTATGGTTGTGGCGCCGGGTCTTCTTTTTCAAAAACTGACGACAAAAGAACCGGACAGCAAACAGCTTGAAGTCGGGCTAAAATCCCTTAAAGACGCGCTTGCCATGGAGAAAGCGGCAAATTAACTTACAGTCAAAACGGATTGAGCATCCAACGGAATGCCGGGCCCCATTGATGTTGTTAACGTAAGGCTTTTTACATAAGTCCCTTTTGCGGAAGACGGCTTGGCATCAAGCACGGCTCTCACAATAATATGAAGGTTCTCTTTGAGCTTGGCATCATCAAAAGAAACTTTCCCAAAAATATTATGCATGTTTGCATCCTTATCCACCCTCAATTCTATTTTTCCTTTTTTAAGTTCTCCTATTGTTTTTGCAAATTCCGGAGTAACGGTCCCCGCCTTCGGGCTGGGCATCAATCTTTTTTGACCCAGAATTTTAGCGACTTTACCAAGTGACTTCATCTGGTCGGGAGTAGCGACGGCAACATCAAAATCTGTCCAACCTTTCTCAATTTTTTTGACCAAATCTTCCGTGCCGGCCTCAATAGCTCCGGCCGCCTTTGCGTCTTTAATTCCGTCTTCCCCCACAAAAGCTACAACACGGACATCTTTTCCGGTTCCGTGAGGCAGAGTAACGCTCGTACGTATATTTTGATCCGCTTGTTTTGGATCAAGTCCCAGTTTAAAGTGGACTTCACAACTTGCGTCAAACTTGGTCACGGAAGTTTTTTTAAGAAGCTCAATAGCTTCATCGGTGCCGTACGAACTTTTTGTTATAAGTTTCTTGGCATCCTGATACTTTTTCCCTCTTTTAGACATGATTCGTTTGGTTAAGTGGTACAAACCCCGCAACTTATAATTTATGGGAAGCGGGTCCCACGAAATAAGTGTTTTTATCCTTCAACTTTTACCCCCATGCTTCGCGCCGTGCCGGCAATAATTTTTACCGCGCCATCAACATCGTTAGCACTCAAATCTGCCATTTTGGTCTTGGCAATCTCCTCAAGCTGAGCCCTTGTTATTGTTCCGACTTTATCCTTATGTGGAACGCCGGATCCTTTCTGCAGGTTTATAGCCTTTTTAATTAAAACTGCGGCCGGAGGACTTTTGAGTATAAAAGAAAAACTGCGATCATCGTAAACCGTTATTTCAGCGGGCACGATTGTGTCGCCCATTTCCTTAGTTTCATTATTGAACTGGGTGCAGAAATCTTGAATATTAAGGCCGTGTGGACCCAGAGCGGTACCCACCGGAGGAGCCGGATTGGCTTTGCCGGCCGGAACCTGCAATTTAATAACTGTTTTTACTTCTTTAGCCATCTGTTATTTGATTAGAATAAAATTAATGAAGCGAGCGCGTAACGAGAGCATTCTATTGTTTTTACGGCATAAGTCAAGCGGTCTGAACGGGATTTATCCTATTTCCCACTCCAAAAGTTGTATAAGGTTTTTTATTTGGGAATGATACTCGTGAGGATAGGAGAAAGCGTAAATCAATCCGCCTATCCTTACCGTTAAAAAGGCGACACCTGTCCTTCTGGAATCATTCATATAGAAAGAACTCACTCCAAATTCATTGGTATCGTTTATCTGGACCCCGACTCCCTGAGAGGACTTGGATTTAAGCAGGTGGTAAACATCCCTGACATTCGTACTTATGCCTACACGAAAAACATACACTTTTGCCAAAAATTGCGCTTCCGTACGAATGGAGAATTTATCCATTTTAACATCGTCAAGATCATCAACAGCGACTGTCTTGAACAGAAGCCCTTCATGGTCTTCCGGCTCTATGTAGCCGCCAACAAACCCCGCGCTTTTTATCTGTTCATCTCTGAGTAAAACACTTCCCAACGGATTTGACGACTGAACCTGTGCGGCATAACTTAAATCTTCAAAATCCGAAGGACCTGAAGACTGTGTAGGCGAAGGCTCGGCAGCAACCGGCTGTGTCTCAAAACTCGGAACATAATCTTCAAATTCCTTGTTTTCATCATCCTTTACCAAGTCTGAACCGAAAAAAACTTGGGAACCTTCCCTGTCCACTCTCAAACTGTCCGGAAGAAGCACCGATAGTTCGCCGGAAGCATCCTTCCCCAAATTCGGCAAATATTCATCCACCAAAATCTGCCCCATAACAACTATTACAACAATTGTCAGCAGAATGGTGAAAATCGTAAATTTTCTCATAAGAACAGGAAATTATTTCCATCAAAGCTTAAAATAAAAACAAAAAAAATGCAAGAAATCACGACTACCCGCAAGTCTATTTCTTTTTCACTTGAGTAAATTCAAGTTCAACGGGGGTTTCTCTTCCAAAGATTGTTATAAGAACCTTAACCTTCCCTTTGTCCTCATCTATCGAACTTATCAAGCCGTCATAATTGGCGAACGGCCCGTCAAGAACGGTGACATTATCTCCCACACTGAAATCAATCTTAAATTTGGGTTCGGCTTGCCCCATATGCTTCTTAATAAGCTTCCATTCTTCCGGGTTGACCGGAACCGGAATAGTCCCGGATCCAACAAATCCGGTAACATTCGGAGTATTCCTGACAGCATACCAACTATCATCGGTAACAATCATATCAACCAAAACATAACCCGGAAAAATTCTTTTTTCTTCCGTTACGGGCTGCCCCTTTTTAATAACTATTTGAGTTTCTTTCGGAACAACAACGTCGAAAATCAAATCTTGCATTCCAAGAGATTCTATACGTTGCATCAAAGCCTCACGCACAGCGTCCTCATAACCGGAGTAAGTGTGTATAACATACCAATGTCTGCCTGTTCCTTCGACTTGCCGACTCATTGAATTAAATTAATGTTGTAATTACATAGCCGTACAGCTTCGTGAACAAAAAGTCCGTAAAACCTAAAAACACGGCGACAATGACACAAAATATAAGAACGATCACAGTCAAGCGGATAGCCTGATTCTTCGTGGGCCAAACCACTTTGGTGAGTTCTTCGAAATTATTTTTCAGATATTTTGTTAGAGCTTCTTTCATGAATAATTATTGTTAACGAGGTCACCTCTAAAAAGAGCACTCTTCCTTCAAGCAATGAGAATATAACACCACAAAACAGAAAAAAGCAAGAATATATTTATTCAAGCTTGAGAGAATCTTATAAATCTGGTAAAATAACAAGGAGAAACAAGGAATAGAAAAAACAAAAACAAAAAAGATGAACCCGAAAATAAAATTTTTACTGAGATTTTCACTGGTGATGTTGGCGATAGTCGGCTTAACGCAAACAGGGTTGGCTCAAGCTTTAGCGTACCTGCCGATTACCGAGGAAGCAAAGGAGATATTCAAGGGGCGCGTTCCTTCGCCTCCGGAAGGATTGGCGGGGCAAGAAGTTGTGGAGAGACTGGTTTTTAGAGGATTGAGATACGTCAAAATAATAGTTGCCATAGTCGGTATCTTATACATT
>SLNK01000060.1 GCA_007133095.1 Candidatus Peregrinibacteria bacterium
AAGCGATTGCGGGTTGGCCACGCGGGGACACTGGATCCTTTGGCCACCGGATTGTTGTTAATTGCGATAGGGGAGGCCACTAAGCTTTTGGAGTTTTTTACGGGATTCGATAAGGAATATGAAGTTACCGGTAAATTCGGGTTTGTTTCCGATACTTTCGATGCTGACGGACTAATTGAAAAAAAGGATTCTGCCCGTATTTTGAGGTTTGAGAATTTGGATGATAAAGGAAAAATCGCGGAAATTAATAAGATTATAAAAGAAAAATTTATCGGAGAGATTCGACAGATTCCTCCGAAGTTTTCGGCTTTGAAAATTGGTGGGAAGAAGGCTTACGAGCTTGCGAGAAAAGGAGAAGATTTGGAGATGTCTCCGCGCGATGTTGTTATTGATGATTTTGAGATTGTTGATTTTGAATGGCCTTTTATAAGTTTTCGGGTTGCTTGCGGATCGGGGACTTATATAAGGTCTTTGATTCACGATCTGGGACGGGAGTTGGGATGTGGGGCTTACGTTGATGAATTAAGGCGCACGAAGGTTGGTGATTTTTCCGTTGAGAATGCGATAAAGATGAAAAGTTTTGATGAAGCTTGTGAGAGTTGTGAAGGCGGCCCCGGGGCAGAATCACTGATTATTCCGATAGAGGAGATGCTTTCGGAATTTTCTGTTTATGAGTTGAGTGATGAGGACATTGAGGGATTAAAGGACGGGAAAGTTTTAGAAGGGCGGAATGTTGGGGGAAACGATGTGCCTGTCATCGGTTTGTATCAGGGGAGAGCTGTCGGTGTTTTGAAAAACGCAAACGGAGGTGTTAAATTTGCGAAGGTTTTGTTGTGAGCGGCGGCTTCGATATTTAAAAAATATTTTGTTTGTGGTAATTTTTTTGCATGGAAGTTTTATTTCAATTTTTGTGGCCTGCAGTTGTAGCTTTTTTCATGGGAGTGTTTTTTGTCGGGCTTGCTATTAAACTTTTTCCGAAATGGGGGCTTTTGGACAGGCCTCACAGGTATGGCTTAAAAAGAAAACCGATTCCTTATTACGGGGGGATTGCTATTTTTGCGGCCTTTTTGGTTTCCGTTTTTATATTTTTCCCGTTGTCTCCGCAATTTTTGGGATTGCTTGTGGGGGCGACTATTATAGTTTCTTTGGGAGTTTTGGATGATTTGTTTGGAATAAGTCCTTTTATAAGGCTTGCCGTTCAGTTTGTGGCTTGTTTGATCCTTGTTTTTTCCGGAATAGGGATTCTTTCCATTAATTTGCCTTTTTTCGGGAGTTTTGATTTGAGTCAGCCGATGGTTGCGGGTGTTATGGTGTTGAGCGCTTTGTTCACTATTTTTTGGGTTATGGCTGTTTTGAACACTATGAATTTTGTCGACGGCATAGGAGGGTTGAGTAGCGGGGTTTCTTTTGTTGCCGGAATGACTATATTTTTTTTGAGCATCAATCCCGCATTACATGAGAATCCCGAAACTCAGTTGGGTGTGGCGACTCTGGCTATTATTATAGCTATGATTTCGCTGGCGTTTTTGTTGTTCGACTTTCCGGCTCCAAGAATTTTGATGGGGGACGGAGGAAGCACTTTTCTGGGTTTTATGATTGCGGTTCTGGCGATTTTTTCCGGAGGAAAGATTGCGACAGCTTTTTTGGTTTTGGGTATTCCCATTTTGGACATGATTTGGGTTGTTTTACGTCGTGTCTGGAGTGGCCAGAAATTTTGGAAAGGGGATTTGAAGCATCTGCATCATAGACTTTTGGATTTGGGTTTTTCTCAAAGGAGAGTGGTTTTACTTTATCTTTCGATTACTGCGGTTCTGGGATTTTCCGCGACTATGCTGGTGAGTAGTCAACAAAAGTTTTTTATGCTGATTGCTCTTGTTTTTTTGATGTTACTGTTGGCAACAGCCATAGTTTTTGTTCCGCGGAGATAAAAAATTTCTAAAATGGTGCCCGACTCCATTTTACGCATTGCGTTTTTGCTTTGTATCTGATACTTTTCCCATCGCTTTTAACGGTTTTTTATGGCTGATTTGGTGGACGATATTAAATCGAGAATAGGGATTGAGGAGCTTGTTTCACAGTATGTACAACTCAAGAAGGCGGGGAGAAATTTAAAGGGACTTTGCCCTTTTCATAGTGAGAAAACTCCCAGTTTTGTTGTTAGTCCGGAAAAACAAATTTGCCATTGTTTCGGATGTAACAAGGGCGGAGATATTTTTGCTTTTATTCAGGAGCTGGAGGCTGTTTCTTTTGCGGAGGCCTTGCAAATTTTGGGGGATAAAGCCGGAATTAAGGTTGATTCTGCCAAGCTGCAAAAAGGTGCTCCAAAAAGCGAAAAGGATATTTATTTTAAAGCTCATGAATTGGCCTGTTCGTTTTTTGAAAAAGAGCTACATGGCACTGCCGAGGGAAAAAAGGTTTTGGATTATCTATATAGAAGAGGGCTTCATGATGAAATGATTAAGGAATTCAGAATCGGTTTTGCTCCGGATTCTTATGATTCACTTCATTCGTATCTTTTGAAAAAAGGAATCCCAAAGGATGTATTGTATAAATCCGGACTTGTCTCCGCGAAAAATCTGGCGGATGACAACATTTATGATAAATACAGGGCTCGTCTTATTTTTCCGATTTTTGATTATTTTGGTAAAGTTTGCGGGTTTGGGGGGCGGACCTTGAAGAAGGATCAGATGCCAAAGTATCTTAATTCGCCGGAAAATATTATTTATAATAAGAGCAAGCTTCTTTATGGTCTTTCTCATGCAAAAAAAGACATTAAGGAAAAGGATGTTCTTGTTTTGGTTGAGGGCTATTTTGATGTTATTCTACCTTATCAAGCAGGTGTGAGGAATGTTGTTGCAACTTCGGGAACTGCGTTGAGTGACGCACAGGCAAAGTTGATAAAAAGGCTTACCTCCAATGTTGTAACTTGTTTTGATAATGACAATGCCGGATTTGAAGCTACAAAACGGTCTTATTTTGTTTTGCGAAAATTCGATGTAAATGTTAGGACTGTGGATGAAATGGAGGACAAGGATCCTGCGGATTTTGTGTGTGAAGAAAGCGGTAATTTTGATGATGTTGTTTCTTGCGCGAAGGATTTTACAGATGTTTTTATAGGCAAGTTGATAAATGACAACAATATTGAAACGATTTCCGGGAGGGGTACGGTTATTAGAGAGACTATGCCTCTATATGAAGGCATGTCTCCCGTTGCCCGTGATTTTTTCATGCGAACTTTGGCAAAAAAACTAAGCTTGAAGGAATCCGTGCTTTATGACGAATTACAAAATTTGAGGTTACGGAGTGATCATCCCGCACGTCTTAACGAGGAAAGCAAAAGTGAATCCGAAAGAACTTCCAGGTTGTCGTTGGGAACTATATTTTTATCTCTTTTATTGGAATATCCTTTTTTGTTTTGTTTAATCCAAAATAAATTGGATTTAAATGATTTTGATGACGAATTTAAAAGTGTTTACAATGAGTTGACCAGTCAGTATAATTCTGCTCAAGGCGAGGTTGAGACTTGGGATTTTAGTAAGGGAGTTTTGGCTGAATTAAGCGATAAAGTGAATTTTTTACGTTTATATGCCGAAAATTTGTATGGAGAATTTGCAAGGGCGATGCTGGAAAGCGAATTGCTAAAACTTGTTGACAGAATGAGTGAGGAACGTAGAATCAGTAAGTTGAAAAATATTCAAATTGAAATAGAGCAAGCCGAGAAGCGGGGAGACAAAGAAAAATTGAAGATTTTGTTGGGAGATCAGATGCGTGAGCTTAATAAGAAAACATTATGCCAAGAACAACCAAATTCATAGATCATCCCTCCGATGATCAGATGTCAAAATTCCCTAAGGAAGTGCAAGATTTGGTAAAGAAAGGAAAGGAACAAGGATTTGTCACTCATCAAGGACTTCTAAAGGCTGTTCCCAAGGTGGAGGATGATTTGATCCTTCTCGATGAAATTTACAGTTTGTTTGTTGATTTTGGGATAGAGGTTTTGGATACCAAGGATGTTCTTGCATTGGATAATAAGGAATGGGCCAAGGGTTCGGGGAAAGTGGTTTCTCCCGCTGGCGCAAAGAAAGAGCAAGGAGATGAGGCTCTTTCTGATTTTGATGACGATATTGAGGTTGAGCAAAGATTTTCCGTCAAGGAGAGAAAAGAGAGCAAGAAGAGAAAGGAGGCCGAATATAAAGAAATAGCAAATGATTCAATTCGGCTTTATTTATGCGAAATCGGGAAGGTGGACTTATTGAGTGCGAGGGAGGAAGTGGATTTGGCGCGTAGAATTGCAAAGGGAGATCAATCCGCCAAGGCAAAACTGGCGGAAGCGAATTTGCGTTTGGTTGTAAGTATCGCAAAAAAATATATCGGAAGGGGCTTGTCCTTTTTGGACTTGATACAGGAAGGGAATATCGGTTTATTTCGAGCTGTTGAAAAATTTGATCCCAATAGAGGTTTTAAATTTTCCACTTATGCGACATGGTGGATTCGGCAGGCTATTACTCGCGCTATTGCTGATCAGGCGAGGACCATAAGAATTCCGGTTCACATGGTTGAAACGATAAATAAATTAACGCACGCACAGAGAAGGCTTGTACAGGAATTGGGGCGGGAGCCTTTGGTAGAGGAGTTGGCGGCGGAAATGGACATGGATGTGAAAAAAGTCAGACATATAATGAAAATTTCTCAGGATATAGTTTCTCTTGAAGCTCCGGTCGGGACTGAAGAAGACAGTAAATTGGGGGATTTCATTGAGGATGATGAAGCTTTATCTCCTTCGGATTCGACAAACAGACAGCTTATTAAAGAGAATATACATGAAATGTTGCAATATCTTTCTCCTCGTGAAAGAAAAATAATAGAAATGAGATTTGGATTGAAGGATGGAGTGGGACATACGTTAGAGGAAGTGGGGCAAGAATTCCATGTTACCAGAGAGCGTATTCGGCAAATTGAGGCTAAAGTCTTGCAAAAATTAAAGGAACATCCAACAAGTATTAAGATTCGGCCACATTAATATCAATAACTTATATATAAAATGCCTACAAAAAAGACCAAAAAATCGTCAATTGAAACGACGGAAGATCAACTTTTAACTAGTACTGGAGAAAAGGCTACTTTGATCACAAAGGAAGGTTTGGAGAAGCTGAAAGAAGAGCTGAACAATCTTAAAAATGTTAAACGAAAAGAAGTTGCTGAAAGAATAAAGGAGGCCATTTCTTACGGGGACTTATCAGAAAATTCTGAATATGAAGAAGCTAAAAATGAACAAGCTTTTGTAGAAGGGAGAATTCTTGAGTTGGAGAATAAAGTTAAGCATGCCAAGATAATTACGGAAAGGCAAAAAACTTCCGGAGTGCAGATAGGGACAACGGTTCATCTGAAGAATTTAACGAAAAAAAAGGAGGATGAAGAGGTTTATACCATTGTCGGGTCTACGGAGGCAGATCCTTTTAACGGCAAAATATCCAACGAATCACCGGTTGGCAGAGCTCTTTTGGATAAGGAAAAAGGAGACAAAGTAAGAGTTGTTGTCCCCGCCGGGTTTGTTGAATATCAAGTTTCGAAAGTTGACTGATATTTAAGCCTTTATCGTCTTTTCTTGTTGGGTAGATATTTTTTTTCGCTAACCTTTCTTTTTTTGCTGTGCATTCTGATATCAAGATTTTCTCTTTCTCTCGGATATTTTACCTTGTATGTTTTTATGGTTGAGTAGAGGAAAAACGCTAAAAGAAGGAATGACAGATATAGCCAGATTCGCATTGAAAAATAGGGGATGCTTTCGTATCTGACTAGAGTCAGAATTAAAAAGAGCAACCCCAAAAGGATCAGTCTTGCAGCGGTTTTTTGGAATAATTTTTTGAAGGCAAAATCTTCTTTTTTTCTTTTTTTGTAAATTATGGAAAAGGCGAGGCCTCCTATTATAAGTATCGTTATAAGAATTATCATCGGAATGTAGAATTTGAATTGGCTTCCCGGATGTGGACTGAGAAGATAATAAAACAGTGAGCTTATTGTATTCATTTTTTACGTTGTTTAAAGATTGCCGATCTTTTGTGGATTTTATTATATCTTAAATAAAATATTGCACCAGTAAAGATGATGAACAAGAAAATAATTATTTTTGGCGATCTGATTCCCAGGATCAATATTGTATCGTCTCCTCTTAGGAACTCCTCTATGAAGCGGAATACGCTATACGCCCCGATGCCTCCAATCCCCATCAATCCCGTATTTTCTTCGGCTTTGAATTTTGGGCTGCTGAATAGAGTCATTAAACTTATTGCTATTATTGATGAGTAAACGAATGCATAAATTTGTGTGGGATGAATTGGAACCGTATATTTTACCAAAGGGCTTGCAAAGTTTACTCCCCAAGGTAAGGAAGTGGGGGATCCGTAGTTTATTCCTCCGAAGAAAGCGCCCATGTGTCCTATCGCAAGGGCTATTATTCCCGCGGGGACTATTACATCCAGCCATCTCCAAAAATTTTGTTCCTCTTTTTTGCATGCGAAATAAAAATATATGAAAAAGGCTATTGCTCCTCCGAAAAGGCTAAGTTCGTTATCCCAAATGAAAAATATTCTGGGGATTGAATCCAGTCCGAAGTCGTAAAAATATGTTCTAAAATTTATAAGAACCGCTGTTGCTCTTGCCCCAACAAAGGTCCAAAATATTAATTTTAAGGAAATTGAGCTTAAAAATTGCAGTTTGAGGCTGTTATTTATGCTTAATTTTATCAAAATGTAGACACCTGTGATTATAGCTATTCCCAAAAATATCCAGATTGTATGTAGCGTGAAAAATTTGCTTTGTAATATTAATGGGTACATTCCTAAAAATTAAGTATGGCTATTATTGAGGCGATTATAAAAGCGGGAATTATTATAATGTTTGCTAGCATATTTCCCCTGAAGAAATTTACTTTGATCGCCGTGCTGCTGTGAAGTAGGAATAGTACTACGAGTATGTATTTGAATATTCTGCTTGTGTAAACTTCAAACCCTTCGGGGACATACACCAGCCCGAAATCTTTTGTGTTTAGATATAAGGCGCTGAAGTAGTAGATTAGATAAAATGCTAGCAACCAACCTGTCAGTGAGTTCAATTCTTCCACGAAGGAAAACAAAATATTTTCTTCTTTTTCTTCATCTTCTCCCTGTCTTACTTCTCCGGATGTCTTTAACTGTTTTTTTAATGTCTTTAAATCCCTTATTGCTTTTTTTCTGGTTTCCCAAGTGGTTTTTAAGTTTTCTTTTACGGCTGCTTTGTACTTTGGCGTGGGTTCTTTAAAGTATAGTTTTATAAGGTCTTTCAATTCTTTATTAAGCGCTCTGATTTTTTGTTTTTGAACCTTTATTTCCGGGGGGACGGTGAGTGCGCTTTTGATTTTATTCAAAAGTGGGGAGATAAATTTATTTGGTCCATGCTTTTTCTCCCATTCGTCAATTTTTTCTGTTATGTTTTCTGAAATACTTTTTTTCTCTTCATCTTTCAGGGTGTTGAGTATTTTTCCGGTTTCCAGTTTTAGTTTGAGGGTGCTTTCTTCATCTCCCGGTTTGTCCTTTTTCTCCGCTTGTTTTTTTATGAAGTCCAATAGATCTTCCGCGGTGACCAATATGTAGTCCAAATTTTTGGAATTTTTTATTCGGAGCAATTTATCTATTTTCTTTTGGATTTCGCTTTTTTGAGTCGGGTCAAATTCTTTGTCGAATGTTTGAAGGAGCTGATTTACATCGTTGAGGATATTATCTATTTTTGTTCTTGTTTTCAGCTCTTTTTTCCTCAGTTGTGGATCTTTGCTAAGGCTTTCTTCATCGTCTTCTTTTTTCTCTTCTAGTTCCTTGCCTTTCTGTTCTTTACTTGCTTTTGCTTCTTCTTCTTGCAGATTTATTGCCCCTGTTTTTTTAGCTTCTTCCACTTGCTCCTGACTTGATCCTTGAGGCCATATCGCGCTTACTATCAATGAATATTCGGTTTTTAATTTGGCTAGAGCTTCTTCCTGCGTTTTTGCGGGGATGGTTCCGTTAACAAGCTTTCCCGTTTTGTCCGTAGCTTCGAATTCAAATTTTGTTTTTGAAGGGTCTTCTTTTTGCTCCACTTGTGTTTCTTGTAAAGTCAAAATTGTGAAGCCCAAATTGTTTAATTCTTCTCTCGCGATTTGTTCATCCGAGGCTTCTACGGTTCCGCTGAGTTTTTTCCCCTCTGTATTAGTTACCGTGTACTTAAAGATTGGCATTTTGGGACGATTATTTTTTTATTGTAGCCTCTATGAACCCTTTGAATAAGGGATGTGGTCTATTTGGGCGGGATTTGAATTCCGGATGGAATTGGCATCCTATCATAAAAGGATGATTTTCTATTTCCACTATCTCAATCAATTTTTGTTTCGGGTTTATCCCTGCGAAAACAAGCCCTTTTTCTTCCAGTTTTTTAATATATTCGTTGTTGAATTCGTATCTGTGCCTGTGTCTTTCGTCTATGTTTGTGCTTTTGTACAGTTTGTATGTTTTACTGTTCTTTGTAAGTTTGCAGGGATATGAGCCCAGTCTCAGAGTCCCCCCTTTTTTTCCGTCTTTGCATTGTCCGGGCAAAAAATGAATTATGTAGTTTTTTTTGTCGATTTCTCCTTCTTCATCGAATTCTTCCGATGTGATTTTTTTGTTACCTAATGCTGTTCTTGCGAATTCTATGGTCATGATTTGCATCCCCAGACACAAACCAAGATATGGGATTTTGTTTTCCCTTGCATATTTTGCAGCCATTATTTTTCCTTCAGTGCCGCGAATTCCGAAGCCACCGGGGACAACTATCCCATCAGCTTTTTTGAGGTTTTTCCATGTTTCCTTATCTTTTTCCTCTAATTTTCCGGAGGAAATCCAGATTAAATCAAGATCTTTGCCTTCGTGGTAACAAGCAATCTTAAGTGATTCCAAAACGCTTAAATAGGCATCATCAAGGCCGGTGTATTTGCCTACCAATGCTATTTTCACACTGCTTTTTTTCGTTTTTATTTTTCTGTTTACTTCTTCCCATTCTTTCAGATTCGGTTTTATTTTTCCCAGCTTGAGTTTTCCCGCTATCAATTCAGTAATATTATATTTTTGAAAACGGAGTGGGACTTCGTATATTGAGCCTACCGTTTCCGCGGGGATTACATATTCTTCGTTTACGTCACAAAATAATGCGATTTTTTTGATATGTTCTTTTTTGATGGGACGGTCCGCTCTTGGCAGAATGAAGTCCGGTTGGATACCAATGGATCTTAATTCTCTGACCGAAGATTGAGTCGGTTTTGTTTTTAGTTCTTTTGATCCTTCCAAATACGGGAGTAGTGTCAGGTGTATAAAACACGTGTTTTCCGGGCCAAGTTTATGTCTTAATTGACGTATTGCTTCAAGAAAGGGGAGTCCTTCTATATCTCCGACCGTTCCTCCTATTTCCACCAGCATTATGTCGCATCCGCTTTTTTCTGCGGCTTTTGTGATTTTTTCTTGGATTGTATTGGTTATATGGGGAATTATTTGTATTGTTCCTCCCAAGAATCCACCTCTGCGCTCTTTGTCTAAAACTTCATCATATATTTTTCCCGTAGTCACCGAGGATAGTTTGCTTAGATTTGTGTCTATGAATCTTTCGTAGTGGCCCAGATCCAGATCTGTTTCTCCGCCGTCATC
Organism: Candidatus Peregrinibacteria bacterium; assembly: GCA_007133095.1. Lineage (GTDB taxonomy): Bacteria > Patescibacteriota > Gracilibacteria > UBA1369 > LOWO2-01-FULL-3 > SLNK01. The sequence continues at coordinate 9,681 of SLNK01000060.1, forward strand.
GGTTACGAATACTTCTCCATGCTGAAAAGGGCTCATTGTTCCGGGGTCGATGTTAAGATACGGATCGAGTTTCTGCGTGAATACTTTCAGTCCTGCCGATTTGAGCAAAGCCCCTATGGATGACGAAGCTATTCCCTTTCCAAGCGAACTACAGACACCTCCGGTAACAAAGATGTATTTACACAAGATTCACTTTGTTAAGTTTCATAAAATCGTCTACCTGTTCAATTTAGATTAAGCGGTGTGAAAGTTCAAGCATTTTTGCTCTAACATGGAGATTGGGGCATTTTTTCCAATTCTCTTGTTTTTTTGATTTCTTCGATTTCTTTTGTTTTTAAAACCAAAGTCAGCACTTCCACCATTTCCTGGAATCTAGTTATAAGCTTCAAGATGGGGTCTTCAAGATTTTTCGCTTTCTGGGTATTGCAGCGTGGCATCGCGTTAAGGGCCTCCCCATATCCTCTTATAGCCATATGCTTGCTGTAATCTTGAAGTTCTTTTTCTCCCATTATTCTTCTTAGGTGTCTATTCCCCGTGTAACCTGCGGCAAAATGAGTTGCAGTATCTCCTAGAGTGATCCCTTGTTCAAATTTCATTGAGGCGCTTTCAGTTTCAAGGAGCACTTTCAACATCGCTTGAAGGGTTGTTCTGCTTAGATCCTTATCTTTGAAGTTTCTTAATATAATGCCTGTTATCGGAAAAATAAGTTCACTTCCTTTTTTGTGTTCCAGTCTTAATATTGCGTCGGCCACTATGGACATAACGGAATCGCATATTGATTGTCGTGTTTTTCCGATAGAGCTCAGGGTTTCCAATATCAGTTTATCGTTGTCTGCGTCAGTTTTTCCAATTACAACAAGTTGCAGGCCTTTTACGTCGGAGGCTGTTTTTGTTTCTTCCACTTCTGTTATATCTTTTTCCTCTGAGGAGGCATCTTCCGAGTTTTTCATTATTGACAAAACCGTTATTTATATCCGGTTTTCCCTTTTACCTCATCGAGGGTACTGATTGCAATAGATTTTGCTTTTTTTGATCCTTCTTCCAAAACCTGTGTGACAAAATTTCTTTTACCCATAAGATTTTCATATTTTTCACGGGCTTGTTCAAAGTGGGAAAGTATTTTTTCCAACAAAAGTTTTTTAGCGTCTCCGTATCCGAGACCTCCTTGTTTGTATCTTTCCGCAAGTTCTTCTGTTTCTTCTGGAGTTGCCAGAAGTTTGTAGAGTTTGAAAACCGTGCATTCCTCCGGGGTTTTGGGATCTTCCACGGGAGTTGAATCCGTAATTATCCCCATTACTTGTTTTTTCAGTTCTTTTTCCTGCGCGAATATGTCTATTGTGTTTCCGTAAGATTTACTCATTTTTTGCCCGTCCGTGCCTGGGACAACCGCCACTTCTTCTTTTATTTCCGGCTCCGGAAGTTTAAATGTTTCCCCGAAAAGGTTATTGAACGTTGTCGCGATGTCTCTGGTCATCTCTATGTGTTGTTTCTGGTCTTTCCCTACCGGAACCAAATCCGGTTTATACAGAAGAATATCGGCTGCTTGAAGGACGGGATAGTTAAACAGCCCCATTGTCGGTTCTTTCATTCCCTTGTTTTTTGCATCTTTCCAGGCGTGGGCTCTTTCAAGGAAAGGAACTGTTACAAGACAGTCAAAAATCCAACAAAGTTCCGCGTGTTCGGAAATATCGGATTGCTTGAAGAAAACCGTTTTTTTGGGGTCCAGTCCCAGTGCCAGGTATGCAACCGCCAGTTCATGAGTTTGGGATCGCATCAACTCCGGATCTTTTACCGTTGTGAGCGCGTGGAGATCTGCAATGAATAAAAAGCATTCATATTCTTCCTGCATTTCTATGTGCCTACGCATGGCTCCCAAGTAATTACCCAGATGGGGATGACCGCTTGGTTGTACTCCTGAAAGAATTCTTTTTTTCATGTTGTTGATAAGGGATCTATATCTATTTTGACGCTTGGGTCTATTATATCTTCTTTCGGAAGTTTTTCCAGAATATTGTTCGGTGCTATTTTGGGATTTTTGCTTCTTATCAGAACGATATTGCGATGTTTCCCGCGTAATTTGCTTAAATAAGCGGGATAGTGATTTATTTCCAGGTCTTCATGTAGGTTTAATTCTCTGGCGATTTTCCAGAGAAGCCTTTCTATTCCTTCCGTTTTTTTGAGGCATTCTTGGAAGGATTTGTTTTCTATTGTTATTTTTGCAAGGTTCCCGAATGGGGGATTGTATAGTATTTTTCTTTGAGTTCTTTCATAGTTGAAAAACTTATCATAATCCTGTTCTTTTGCGCATAGAAGAGCTAAATTTTCAGGGTTGTAAGTTTGGATTATTACTTTTCCTTTTTCTTCGCATCTTCCGGCCCTTCCTGCAACTTGCGTTATTAATTGGAAATTGCGTTCCGATGCTCTGAAATCGGGTATGTTTAAGCCGATATCGGCAAGGATTACACCTACAAGAGTTACATTTGGCAGGTGAAGTCCTTTTGCTATCATTTGTGTCCCTATCAGGATGTCGGCCTCCCGATTTCTGAAGGACTGATAGATTTTTTCAAAATCGTACTTGCCCGATGTGCTGTCTTTGTCCGCGCGCAGGACTTTTGCGTCAGGGAATTCTTTCAAGACTTCACTTTCTATTCTTTGTGTCCCTATTCCCAAAAATCTTATGTTAAATCCTTTGCATTGAGGGCATTCGCTCGGAGGTGGGAATATTTTTCCGCAGTGATGACATATAAGACTTTCTCTGCTTGTTGTTTTTTTGTGATATGTGGTGGGGATTTCGCAGTCCGGACATTTTTCTGTGTGTCCGCAGTCGCGGCAAACCACGGAGGATGCGGAGCCCCTTCTGTTGAGAAATAAAATCGCTTGTTGTTTTTCGTTTAAAATTCTTTGCAATTCTTCTCTTAATTTGTCGCTGAAAATCGAATGATTTTTTTTCTTGAATTCTTCCCGCATATCTACTATTTCCATTTCCGGCATTTCAGAGCTTCCTATTCTTTCATCGATTCTTATTGTTGAATCTTTGAGTTTTTCGGCCGTTTCCACGCTTGGAGTGGCGCTTCCAAAAACAACTTTAAGGTCTTTCCCCTGCAGTTGAAGGATTTTATCTATGACTGTATGTATTGTGTATCTGGGGGATTGATCCTGTTTGTAGGAGGCTTCGTGTTCTTCGTCCACTATTATCATGGCCAATGACTGAAACGGCGCGAATATTGCCGACCTGGAACCGATTATCAGTTTTGATTCGTTTTTCCAAATTGACAGCCATGTTCTGCGCCTGTCGCCGTCGGATATTTTGCTGTGGATTACCGCTGCTTTAATTCCCAACCCTCTTTCAAAATATTCGATCATTTGAGGGGTAAGGGATATTTCCGGCACGAGAATAAGGACTTGCTTGTTTTGTGATATGTAACGATCCGCGAGATTTTTATATATCTCCGTTTTTCCCGAACCCGTTACTCCATGAATTAAAAAATTGTTCTTTGGTGTTTCGCTTATCTCTGCGATTGCGTTGTTTTGAGAGGAGGATGTTTTTAACGGCGTTGTTCTAATAATTTGCTCAGACTTTTTCGTTGAATCGCGGAGCTTTTTGTTTTCAAGTATTCCCTTTGGAACAAAAAGTTTTAAAAGTTTGTCCAGACTGCAGAAATAATATTCGTGCATCCATTTCATCACTTTTATTTGATACTCTGACAATAGAGGTTTTTCATAGTTTACTTCCGTTATCGGAAGGGTTTTGAATTCCGGTTTTTCATCGCTTATTTCCCAAACAATTCCGGAGGTTTTTCTGTTGCGTATAGGAACTTTGACGGATTGCCCTATCCGGATGCTCATGTCTTCGGGAATGTGATAGGTTAGCGTGTTTGAATCTCGGCCTGTCTTTTGTGAAAAGAGAATTTTCGCGAATTTCATCCTTGTGTTTAAGTGGGAGTGAAATATAGCACAAAAAGGAGCGTTTTTGGAAAAGCGTTTGACAAAAAGAGTATACAGTGTATTAATGTACTACTTGTTTTTAAATTTTAATAATTTTTGTTATGGGTGATAATTTGGATGGTTTCGGAAGAAAAAATGGTTTGGAGACTACAGAAAATGCGGAGAATTCCGATATTAACTTGGAAAAAGACGTAAGTAACGTGCGAAGGATAAAGAGAAGAATTTCGCATATTTTGGCCCTGATAGCTGTGGCGACTTCCGGAGTTTGCGGAACCGCTTGTCCCGGAGAAGCTCGAGCGGGGACGGCTAGAGGAGGACAAACTGACGGTAGCGGAGTTTTTGAGGAAGAGGATGAGAGCGGATATTATGCAATGGAAGATCTTTTGGGGCGATTGGCCAGGAGGGGAGAGTTTCCGGGAAATGCGTGTGAGGTTCTTGGGGAATTGCTTGATGTGGATTGGGAAGTGTTGAAAAATTCTCCATGTGAAGGATTTGATGATTGTGTGGAGCCAACGGAAGATATTTTTGAGAGAATGGTCAGAATGGCGATTGAGGAAAATCCTGATAAAACTCTTGAACTGCTTCTATCTAAACAGGCGCACGTCTTGATTACGGAAGAACATATTCTTTTGGCGCGAAACGCGGTTAACAGAAAATTGCGTGAACAAGCCGTCAGGCAAAGTGAGGAAATGGAAAGGCACGAGCGTGAAATTGATGAGAGAGAGAGGGCATTTGATGATTGGAAAAAATCCAGACAGTAATCCGTTGAAAATTTGATGGACAAATCATTTATGTGGGGGTAGATTTTCCGTGTTCGAATTTATATTTTAAAAATTTAACATGAAAACTCTTACACGATTCGGGGGGGTGTTTGCGATTTGTGCAATGTTGCTGGTTTTTGTCGGATGTGGCGCTAAGGATGTCGATATGACGACCGAATATACTTTAACTGTTGATTTTGAGGGGCAGGGGAATGTGGATCCTTCCACAGGTGAACATAACTATTACGGAAATACGGTTGTGGATTTGGAAGCTGTGCCCGCTGAGGGATGGGAATTTTCCGAATGGATTGGCCCTGTTGCAAATGAAGGACGGGCGAAGACAAAAATTACCATGAATGATGATTATGAAGTTAAGGCAATTTTTGTGACTATTCCAGGTGATGATGACGAGACGGATCCTCCGGAAGGCAGCGCCGCAAGGTCTCATATGGTTTTTGAAGGAGAAGGATATAAGGCGGATTATGATGTTTGGAATTGTTCCGGATTGGAGGGGCAGTGGCAATTTAAGGGGGAGATTGTAATTGCAGACCTTGGCACCATATCCGGAGAAGGAAGTTTTGTAATGCCTCCCCGTCCGGACGATGGATCATGGGAATCTTTTCCTTACAGTTACACTATGACGGGCCAGCTTCGTGACGATGTTATGGTTACCGATGTGAATTATATTTTTGAGGATATTGTTGTTACAATGTTTGAATTTTCTCCCGGGCAATGGCTTATGGATTCACGCGGAGGAGCGACTGCGATCGTAACTGTCACAACTCCTGACTTTACGCATACCGTAAGTGATTCCTATATGCCGATTTCTTATGTTCCATCCTCTATCACTTACGAGGAGCACCCCAGCTGCTAGGACTTGACAAACAAGCCTTCGTATGTATAATGCTATGCTTTGTTTGTTTTTGTTATGACTTTACGAGATAAAAATATGTTGGTGGAAAGCTTTGCCAGAGGCAGGGAAAATTCTCTTGTTACCCGCTATATTGAAGATGGACCGACTGTTTTGAAAGGGGAGTTGGGTTTGTCTGATTCACAGTGGAAAGTTGTTTTTGACCACTTGGTTTTTAATTTTAATTTACTTGAAAATGTTGTAGTTGCCGGTTTGGACTTTTTTATCGATGGTTACGTAAAGCACGGTTTTTCTTTTGTCCGGGATATTTTGAATGTCGAAGGATCCGGCTATGATGAAGTTTGCGGAACTTTGTTCGATTTGTTGGCCATTAAAAACGGGGGACTAAGATATCATGTGATAGAGAATAGAGATGCTTATATGACTGCTTTGGAAAGCCGCGAAGCCGGTTTTGTGCGGACGGTTTTGGGATTATCGGGCGAAAAGTACGATGAACACTGGGAAGAAGTTTTGAATCTTTTATTAAACGGATTTTGTGAGGATGTTTTTTCTTCTGGAAATCTTGAATACGGAATGAAATTCTTTTGCGGTCTTGTAAATTCCTCAAGAGAGCATAGACCGTTGGGCAAATTCGAGGTTCTTAGGCGAGGCTAGGGACAATTATGAAGTTTGGTACGCCCCACAGGATTCGAACCTGTAACCTTCGGTTCCGAAGACCGACGCTCTATCCAGTTGAGCTAGGGGCGCATTTTCAGTAACACCTCCCCGTCTCTCTATAGAGAGACACGGAGAAGTGTTCGGGTTTTATCAACTTTGTTTCTAAGAGCTTCGATACTTCTTCCAGACCACAAGCAGAGGTGTCGCTATGAATAGGGAAGAGTATGTACCCACAAGTATACCAAGTGTAAGGGCGAGTATAAAGTAGAATATCGCCGAGCTTCCACCTATCAGAATTGCGCCCAAGACCAAAATTGTGGAGAAAGATGTGTTGATTGATCTTGCGAGTGTTTCCGTAAGAGCTTTGTTAGCGTTTTTTGTAAGGTTCTCGTCCGAGTCCACTAAGATTTTTTCTCTCAATCTATCCAGCACTACTATTGTGTCGTTTACCGAATATCCGAATATCGTTAACAACGCGGTTATGAACAGAGCATCTATTTCCACGTGTAGGAAGTATCCCAGGACTGCAAATATTCCCGTTATTATTATTACATCGTGAAGGAGGGCTACAATCGCGGAAGCACCGAATCTCCATGGGCTGACCTCTTTCGGGATTTTTCTAAATGCGAACGCTACGTAGAATATTATGATTATAAGCGCCACTATTACGGCTATTATCGCTTTTTGGAGCAACGCCGATCCCACCACCGGTCCGATTGTTGTAAATCTGTCTTCCGTAAACGGAGGTAGTTTTTCTCTCAGCTTCGGAATTAGATTGTCATGTGCCGCTGAAGTCAGGTATCGGGTTTTAATTATGAATCCATCGTCTCCGGATCTTATTATTTGCGAAGCGCTGAGATCTATAAGATCACTTTCGTATTCCGCTTGTTCCAGAACTGCCGTTCTTTCTTCCGGGATTGTGATTTGGTCCGAGGCTGCGGAGTCATCCGGTTCGTCTGTTACTGAAGCTTCGGTCGGCATTGCGGCTTCTTCAGGAGCTTTTGTCTCTGTCTCTTCGTTTACTTCCGCGGCCGCTTCATGCAGAGCTTTTTCCATCTGTTCCCTGGTGACCGGTTCTTTAAATCTCAGCTCCATCAGAGATCCTCCGGTAAAGTCTATTCCCAAATTGAGGCCCAGTGTAAAAATCAATACCAGAGATACCAAAACCGCTGCTCCTGAAATGCTAAACCATATTTTTGTTTTCTCAATAAACTTGAATGGTTTTCTTTCCTTCTTTTCTCTTCCTCCGAATAATTTAACTGTTTGGGGAATCGATTTTTTCTTATCCAGTGCGTATAGGAACATTTTTGTTATTACCAATGCCGTGAACATGGAGACCAAAATACCTGCCGCCAGTGTGAAGGCGAATCCCTTTATAATAGAGGTGCCGAAGAAGAACAGGATGGCACATGTTATCAATGTTGAGAAGTTAGAGTCTCTGATTGCGCTCCATGCTCGTTTAAAGCCGTTTTCAATGGAGACCCTTAGAGTTTTTCCGTCTCTGAGTTCTTCTTTTATTCTTTCAAATATTAGGATGTTTGCATCAACTGCCATTCCTATGGAAAGGATGATACCGGCTATTCCCGCCAAAGTTAGAACTATTCCCGTTTGAAGCAGGTAGGTTATGAAGAACAATCCTGCACAAGTCAGGATGAATGATATTAATTTTTCCCATCCGGAATCTTCGTTGTTTGCGATTCGGTGGACTAATAAACCGAATATTATTATTGCGGTAAGAAGAGCGAGTGCCAAATGCAGTTCCGATTTTATCAGCGCTATGAGAATTATTCCGTATATCGTCAGAGCTACCGATGCCAAAAGACCCGGAAGTCTGTAATAAAGCATCATGAACACCATTACCAGAAGAAGGCCTATCAGCCCGGCTTGCAAACTTTTTGATAAAGCTTCCTGTCCCAATGTCGCTCCTATTGTGTATTCCCCTGTTAGAACGATGGGGGCCGGTATTGCTCCCGTGTTTAGATCTCTTGCAAGATTTTGCGCTTCTTCGTTTGTGAAGTTTCCTGAGATCTGGGCTGTGCCGCCGCTTATTTTTTCATTCACTCTCGGCGCGGAGATGAGCTCTCCTCCTACAAAAATCGCCAATGGTTTGTCTATATTTCTTCCCGTTATTTCCTCGAATAATTTCCCTCCTTCGCTATCAAATTGAATGCTTACGAAGGGTTGAAAAAATTGGTCCAGTTGGACATCCGCACGAACGAAGTGTTGTCCCGTAAGGCCTGTATCCGCCCATGTGTCTTGACGAGTGGAGTACCTTATCATTTTGTACTTATATTGTTTTTCTTTGAGATCTTCTTGGACAGAATTCGCTTTTATCAAATGGTAGCCGAATTGTGTTTCGACTATTTCACTTACGGAGCCTTCTTCCAGTTCAAGAGCGGCTTTTTCAAAATCCGAAACGTATGTGCCGTCTCCCGTTACCGGTTCAACCAATAAGCCTCCTTCGTCTTTATTTGATTCATCATCCGAGTGTTCCGCCGCAAGTCCTTCAAAATCTTCTCCTTCCAGAATTTTTTCTCTAATCTCTTTTGTTAGTTCGTACGCCTCTTCTTTATCTCTTGTTACTGTTGCGTCCGCGCTGTCGAGGCCTGTCCAGGAAACCAATATATGGCTTGTTTCAACCGCTTTTTCATGTCTGACCCTTTCTTCTGTATCCTCCAGTTTTATTATTGCGAATGCCGAATCCTGGACGGGTTCTCCCGACAAGGAATCCATAATAAAATCTCCTTCTATACTAACTAATTCTTCATGATATTCTCCCGGTCCCAGGTTTTGTAATACGGTTCTTATGCTTGGGGGCAGTTCGTTTTCAAAAACGTATCCAGATGTTTTGAAGTTAACTCTTCCGGGGAATGCTTGTTGTTCTTCCTGGCCTATCACATCGAATGAGTCCCCGGCTTTAATTTTTTCCAATGCTGTTTGGGCTTTTTCTCTTACCAAATCTTTTTCTTGCGGATCCGGTTCCAATTTTTGTTCCTTAAATTCAAGTTGTATCGTTTTTCCGACTGTTTCTTTCGCTTTCTCCAAACTTACAAGTTGTCTTTCTTCTATTGTCAGTTCTTCCAACGATTTTTCTTCTCCCAGGTATTTGGTAACATCTTCTTGGCTCAGTACCGCGGTTTGTGCCAATTCAACTATTATGTGTGTTTCTCCTCCCAATTCGGAAATGTATATGTTTGGTTCCGCTACACCCAAGTTATCCACTCTTCTTTCTATAACGCCTCTTACACCTTCCACTATACTTCTTTGGTCTTTCTCCGGAACTCTTCTGAGGTCTATTCTGTAATCAAGTTGAGATCCTCCGCGCAGATCCAGCCCCAAATGAATTTGTGTTCTTTGAAGTACTTCCGGGGTGAAAGGAAGTATTTTGCTTTGGGTTTCCGCAGGTAGGTTAAAAAAGCCCAGTAGTCCCGCTACAATAAATACTGTTAATAATTTCCAGCCAAGATACTTTTTCATGATTTTTTGAGTTATTTAAGAATTATTTAAGTTTTTGCTTAGATTTGTGTCGGCTTCTTCGTTGTTTCCTTTGCCGCTTCTTCCGTAATCATCGTGCAATTTCACAACGTCGTCCAGTTCCGGTGTGGAAACCTCAAAAACCTCGCTGTCTTCAAGGGCTTCCAATCGGTGGACAGTATATGGATGAATTTCCACTTTGTCACCGGGATTCAATATATCTTCTTTCAGGTTTTCTTGATCGGGGCCATGGGTCAGTTTCAATTTCCCTTTGTAAACATATTGGGTTTCTTGTTTTTTTTCGTGGTATTGAAGACTGAAGCGGTGCCCTTTTGAGATGCACAAAATTTTGCCCGCATATTTGTCCGTATGCGCAAACCATATTTCTTGTCCCCAGGGCTTAGGTTTTGTTACTACCTTGTGATCGTCCTTGTTTTCGTCCATTCTATTAAAATTATTTCTGGGGCAATATAATGTAAAAATGTTTTGTTGAAAAGGGAAACTCCGTTTTAAACGTCCTTTACTCTAACGCTGTCTTTTTTATGGCACTTCAGAGAGCCTTCGGGGGTGTCTATTATTACCATATCTTTCAGGCCGATTGCGCGAATTTCCTTGTTGTTGTCCGCATAAATCAAACATCCTGCACAATCCAGCAGTTTGACCGGCCCTCTGGCGATGTTTTGTTCTTCAGATTCAGCCAGTTCCTCCCAAATCGCTTCCCAGTTCCCTATGTCCGACCAGCCAAGATCCGCTTTTATTATTCTAACTTCTTCCGGAGTCAGTTTTTCCATTATCGCGTAGTCTATGGAGATTTTTTCCAAAGTTGGGTAAATGGAGGGAACTTCTTTTGGATCTTTACTCATTTTTATCAGTTTTTCGTATGTTTCCGGATGAAATTTTCGATATTTTTCCAGAATTGTAGTTGTTTTCCATACATAAAGTCCCGTGTTCCAAAGGTAGTCACCTTCTTTCAGAAATTTTTTTGCGGTTTCCAAATCCGGTTTTTCTTTGAAAGAATCCAATTTAAAAACTTGATTTTCTTTGTCTGTTAATTCTCCGAGTTTTACATATCCGTATCCTGTGTGTGGCGTTTTTGCCACTACTTCTATTATGTTGATCGTGTTTTCTTTTTCCGCAATTTCCTCCGCCAACAATAATTTTTGCTTAAATTCATCTTTTTTGGTTATAAGGTGGTCCGCGTAGATTACGGACATCACGCTTCCGGGGGTTCTTTCTTCTATTATTGCCGCCGCAAAGCCGATACAGGATGCAGTGTCTCTTAGAGCCGGCTCTATTATTATATTTTCTTTCGGAATCGACGGGCAGAGTTCTTTTACCAGGTCCAGGTGTTTTTCGTTAATTGCAATGTATATATCTTCCGGTTTTAGAAAATCCAGCCGCTCCAATGTTTCTTCCAGCATCGTTTTATCAGAAACCAATTTTTGGAATTGCTTCGGTTTTTCTTCTGTTGATAGCGGCCAGAGTCTTGTTCCTCCTCCTCCGGCTAAAATTACTGCTTTCATATGCCGGATTTTAGCATTAAACGGGAAGATTGTCATGAAGTTTTTTTTTTGATATACTCCCCCCGTATGTATAAACTTGTTTTAATCAGACACGGGGAGAGCGTTTGGAACAGAGACAATCTTTTTACGGGTTGGACTGATGTCGGTTTGACGGAGAAGGGAGTGAAAGAAGTTGTTGAGGGTGCGAAAATTTTAAAGGAGGAAGGATACGAATTCGATATTGCTTTCGTGTCTGTTCTAAAACGGGCCGTGGAGACTTTGGATATCGTTTTGAAAGAAATGGGAATTACGGATTTACCTATTGAATCTTCTTGGCGTTTGAACGAAAGACATTATGGGGCTCTTCAGGGATTTAATAAGGCCGATATGTCCGAATATTGCGGCGCGGACACGGTTCATCAGTGGAGAAGGGGATACGATGCGGAGCTTCCCAAGTTGAACAAACTGGACCCCAGATATCCGGGGAATGACCCTTTGTATGACGATGTACCGAAGGAAGATTTGCCTGTGTCGGAATGTCTTAAAAATACCGTTGAACGGTTTTTGCCTTACTGGGAAGATGCGATTGCTCCGCGAATAAAGGAGGGAAAGCGTGTATTGATAAGTGCCCACGGAAACAGTTTGCGCGCGCTGGTTAAGTTTTTGGATGATATTTCCGATGAAGAAATCACCGGACTCAATATCCCTACCGGAATACCTTTGGTTTATGAGCTCGATGAGGATTTAAAGCCTATAAAACATTACTATCTGGGAGATCCGGATGCCGCTAAAAAAGCTGCGGAAGCGGTTAAAAAGCAAGCCGGCTAAATTATAACTCCATGTAGGTACCAGTTGATGATTTCTTCCCCGTAGAAGAAACTTATAAGGATTCCCATTACCATGAAAGGGCCGAATGCTATTGCCGTTTTTCTGCTTGCCTTGCCTTTTACTATCAAGAATATGCTGAATATGGCTCCTATTATATAGGAGAGAATTATCGCCAAAAGACCCAGTTCCCATCCCAAGAAGACTCCCGTAAAAAGACCCAATCTCAGATCTCCTCCTCCAACCCATGTTCCTCTTGATATGGCAAATTGCAACAGAAAGAATGTAAATATTCCGATTCCCCCTATTGTCATCGAAACCACGCTTGTCGTTCCAAAAACAATTCCGCCTATTATGGCTATCAGAATTGCCGGGACTGAGAAGTGATCGGGGATTTCTTTGTATAAAAGATCATAGAAAAATATCGCCATCAAAAGGCTTATTATTATCAAGAAGTAGATAAAAAGGGAGAATGTGCTCCAGTTTATGCCGTATGTCATCAAAGTTGGATCAACCAAGGACGGAGCTTTTGTAAGAAAGTTGAAGTGCAGAAAGACGCTTAAGAAAAGCAATCCGGTCGCCAGTTCAATGATGAAATAGTGGGCGGATATTTTTTTGTTGCAGTAAGCGCATTTCCCCCGGAGTAATATCCAGCTGAACACGGGAATAAGATGGTGCCAACGAATTTTATTTTTGCATGACGGACAAATGGAATGGCTTGAAACAATTCCTTTTACATTGTGTTTTAGTCTGTAAATAACGACGCTTAGGAAGCTTCCTATGGATGCACCCAGGATGAATGCGAGAATTGCGAAGATATTGGTCATGAGGGGGTGAGTTAATAAAATTTATTGAGAAATTAGTTTTTCTGTTAATTCATTAAACCTTATTGCGGCGCGATTGCCAACAGGATTGCCTTGTCCCAACACGTATGCTTCTTTGTAATGTTCTTTTGCTTTGTCGAACATGCCTTGTTTTTCGTAAAGCCAGCCCAGGTTGAGATATACCGCGTCAAAGTTTTCTTGCATTGAAAGCGCGATTTTAAAGTAATTCTCGGCTTTTTCGTAATCTCCGGTTGCCGTATACGCCCACCCGACCAAGTTGTGGCTCATGGGATTCTCCGGATGATTTTTCAGTGCTTTAAGAGCTATGTGCAAGGCTTCTTCCGGATTATTCAATTCATCTATGTTCAGCCATACCGTTCTTACAAAAATTTCCAAGTTTTCCGTGTAGATATTCAATATTGATCTATAGTTGCTGGCTGCGTGGTCAAACATTTTTTCAGATATGTATAAATCTCCCAATCTTATTCTTATTGCATTTTTGGGGGTGTATCCGGCCAGATCCGCCGCTTCCAAGTAGCTTATGGCATTTTTTGTGTTGTCTTCCATGAAGTGTGCAAGGCCCAGATAAAATAAAATTTGGGGATGTTTTGGTGAAAAAATACTGGCTTGATTGAGCGCTTCAATTGCGTCCTCGCTTTTTCCCGTATTTAAATAAGCGTATCCCAGTATTGTCCAAGCATCACGGTAATTGCTTTTTTGATTAAGAATGTCGAAAAGGAAGGGGATTGCGGCTTCGTATTGCTCGGTGTCTACCAGAACTTTTGCCAATAGCAAATTAAGGTAAAGCGGATCGGATTCGGTGAAATATGAAAACGTTCTGAACGCGTCCAGAAATTTTTGGCTGTTTTCGTCCGCTACTTCTTCAAACATTCTTTGAGCGAGGTCGAATTCTTTTGCGAGGATGTAAATTATTCCCCGATAGTATTTAACGCTTGGATTTTCGGGGTCAAGTGCCCAAATTATGTTTTTTGCGCTTTCGATATCTCGAAGGCCGAGGTGTGCTTGTGCCAATGCGAGATTTGCCGTGATTGAATTCGAATTTATTTCCAGAGCTTTTTCAAAAGTCAGTTTTGCTTGTGCCGCTTGGTTGTTTTTTAACTGGGCATGCCCCAATTTTAGAAGAGGATCTTGTGATCTGGGGTTTATTCTTGCCGCTTGTGTGTAGTTCTCTATCGCTTTTGCTATATATCCCTCTTCGATGTTGGTGGCGCCTTCCGCCATTAGCTCTGCGTAGCCTTTTTCCGTAGGTTCAAATTCGAAGGGGATTTCTTCAACTATTATTGCCGGAGCTTCTTCCGGGGGTGGAGGAGGGGGAGAGCTTTGAGGCTTAAAAGTGTGTATCGCAATAAAAATTACTCCTATTGATATCAACCCCCACAATATTGTCAGTTTTAGTTTCATTATTTAAGGCGCTCTTTAAGGGCTATTGAATTTGCGAGGCAGACAGCGGCCGCTATCGCGTCCGCCGCATCATCAGATTTAGGTATTTTTTTCAGATTCAATATTGTTTTTATCATTTGTTGAATCATTTGTTTGTCGGCTTTCCCATATCCGCATATCGCCACCTTTATTTCCATCGGCGTATATTCATTGAACATAACTCCGGATTCGGTCAGTTTTTGGATCAGAACTCCTCTCGCTTGGGCTACAGCAATCCCGGTTTTTATGTTCTTTTTGAAGTATATTTTCTCAACGGACGCGTGCTCGGGTTTCCATTTTTCCAGTATTTCCTTCAAGTCTTCCGCAATCTGGTTAAGTCTTATATTGGAATCCAAACCGGCGGCAGTTCTGATACATCCATAGTCCAGAACTCTCGTTTCGCCGTTTTTTCTTTCAAGTATCCCGTATCCTGTTGTGGCCGTTCCGGGATCAAGTCCTATTATTCTCATATTTTTATCGTTGATATCAGGCTTTCGCGTTTGCTGGCATTACATACTATTACAAGTTTGTTGTTTTTCTTGACGACTTTTTTTTCTTTCAAAAGAGCAAGGATCGCTTTGATTTTTTCGTTGCTGTCTTTTGGCATTTCTTCAACAAAAACATCGTTTATTCCCCATGTCATCATCAGTCTGCGGGCGGTTTTCTCGTGAGGAGTTATTGTTATGATGGGGATGTAAATTCTGTGTTTCGCAACGTTGTTCGCTGTGTATCCGTCTTCGCTGTAAACCACAATGTAGTCCGCTCCATAATCCATCGCGAGTTCGCATGCGTTCAGGCATGTTGCGTTTACGGGCGATATGTAGTGCTTGTTTAGGATGTATTCTTGTAATTCTTCGTGTTTTTGAAGTTCTTTTTCAACGCTCAACGCGACTCTTTTCAATGTGCTCACCGCTTTGACCGGATATTTCCCGACGGCTGTTTCATTAGATAACATTATTGCATCCGAGTGGTCGAAGACCGCTGTTGCCGCGTCGGACACTTCCGCTCTTGTGGGGCGGGGGCTTTTGACCATTGATTGAAGGACTTGTGTCGCTGTTATTACCGGTTTTCCCATGCTGTTCGCCAAAGTTATCATTCTTTTTTGAACTATCGGCACTTTTTCCGCCGGAATATCAGTTCCCAGATCTCCTCTTGCCACCATTACCGCGTCTGCGGCGTGGATTATTTCTTTTAGATTTTTGATGGCTTCGTGTCTTTCTATTTTTGCAACTATCCTGACGTCCGAATTCTTTTCTCCCATCAGTTTTCTCAAGGCTTTGATGTCTTTGGCGGATTTAACGAACGAGAGGGCGATGAATTCAACTTTGTTTTTTAGTCCGAATTTAAGGTCTTTTTTATCTTTTGGCGTTATTGTTTCGATCGAAATTTTGCTTAGCGGCAGATTTACTCCGTTCCCGCTTTCTATTTTTCCTCCGAATTTGACTTTGCAAAGGACGTTGGTTTTGCTTACTTTCAGGATTTCCGTTTCTATCAGGCCGTCGTCTATCAGGAGGTTTTTTCCTTTTTTTGCGTCTTTGATCAGACCTTTGTGGCGAACCGGGATTATTATTTTCCCATTTTTTTCTTCTCCCGTTATTTCTTTTACAGTCATTGTTATGAGCTGATCTTTTTTGACTGTTATTCCTTTCTCCGGCATTTTCCCGATGCGAATTTTGGGCCCTTGGAGATCCTGCATTATCGCGACTCTCTTTCCGGTTTCGGTTTCCGCTTTGCGAATATTTTCTATCAGGCGGGTGTGCCCTTCATAATCTCCGTGTGAGAAATTTAATCTGGCTACATTCATGCCGGCTTTAATCAGAGCGGTTATTTTTTTGACCGAGCTTGTGGCCGGTCCGAGGGTGCAAACCAGTTTTGTGTTTTTTGTGTACATAGGTGTGAGGTAAAAATCCTCTGCATTGTAGCAAAAGAAGCAAGATTGATAAATAGGAGTCAGGAACCTTTTTATTAACAATTTCAACAAAGGGTTCGGGGAGCAAGTGAAATTTTCTTTGCGCTTGGAGCGCAGCCCCCTTTCAGCCGCCGAAAAGGCAATTTGGAGCAAGCGATCCTATTCACAAGCACGCAACACACACTGGAACCCGCCTGAGGCGGATTCCTTCACATGTGGCTCGCTCTGCTTTCTTAAGACGGCGGCTTTCAGAAAATCACTCGTTCCCCGAACCCGTAGAAAAAAATTTAAAATGGTATCTGACCCCGGTTATTTCACAGTGACGCTTTTTGCGAGGTTTCTTGGTTTGTCCGGATCGTTTTTTCTCAATACCGCCAGTTGATATGCAAGGATTTGGATGGGGATTATGTTTACGATGGGAGAAGTGTGGCCGGTATCGGGGACTTTTATCCAGTAGTCGAAGACCGGATGATTTTCAGGGGAAACTCCTATTATGTATCCGCCCCGTGATTTTACTTCGGTCGCGTTGGAAAGAATTTCGTTTTTGTTTTCATCGTTTGATACCAGAGCTATGACTGGAGTTTCTTTTGAAATTAATGCTATCGGGCCGTGTTTCAATTCTCCTCCCGCGAATCCTTCCGCGTGTATGTATGAAACTTCCTGTAGTTTTATCGCCGCTTCCAGTGCAATCGGGTAATTTATACCTCTTCCTATTATATACATCGATTCAACGTCTTTTATTTTTTTTGCCACTTTCATTATGTAATCTTCATATCTTGGATTTAACATGTCGTTTATCTGGCTGGCGGTGTTTATCAGAAGTTGTTTGCCGTTTTTTATTCCCCCGTTGCAGGCGTATGCCAGAAGAGTAAGTATCGCTATTTGTGCTGTTGTTGCTTTTGTGGACGCGACAGCTTTTTCCGGGCCAACTTTTATCGGAACCACTATGTCCGCCATTCTTGCTATGCTGGAACTTTCCACGTTTACTATTGCGGCTACTTTTACGCCTCTTTCTTTTGCGATTTCCATAGCTTCCAAGGTGTCCGCTGTTTCTCCGGATTGTGATATCGCCACCAAAAGAGTCTTCTCCGTGAGGAAATTTTTGTAATTTTTGAATTCCGAACCGAAGCAGCAATTTATGTGTTTCTTCGCGATTTTTGCAAACAGATACTCTCCTAACATAGCCACTTTTCCGGCTGTCCCGCATCCTATGAAATAAGTCCCGAAGGCTTTTTTTACTTCTTTTGCAAGATCTTCCAGCACTTGCGGATCCTGGTTGATTGCGCGGTTAAGAGTGTCTTTTTGCTCCATGATTTCTTTTATCATAAAGTGAGGGAATTCTCCTTTTTCCGCGCTTTCTTCGTCCCATTCTATTTCTATTATTCTTTTTTCTATCGGATCCGGAGAGGCATGTTCAAAAAACTCTATTTTGCTTTTGTCCACGACGCAAAGTTGGTTGTCGTCCAGATATATTACTTTTTTTGTGTGCTTAAGAAATGCCGGGATGTCTGAAGCTATAAAATATTCTCCTTCTTTCCCAACACCGACTATCAGAGGAGATCCTTTTCGCGCTGCGATTATTTTGTCCTCGTCTTTTTTTATCACCACTATTGCGTAGCGTCCTTCCATTTCTTTTATCGCCATTTTTACGCTGTCTTCAAAGCTGTGTGTTTTGGAGTGTTCTTCTATTAGATGGGCTATGACTTCTGTGTCCGTTTGAGATGTGAATTTATGTCCTTTCTTCTTCAAATATTTTTTAATCTCCAGATAATTCTCAAAAATCCCGTTGTGTACGAGCGCAATTTCTTTCTTGTCCGAAACATGCGGATGGGCGTTTTGCTTGGTAACTTCTCCATGTGTTGCCCATCTTGAATGACCTATCGCTATTCCGGTGCTTTCTTTAAAATTTTGTTCGCTGGGTTTAAGGTCACCGATCTTTCCGACATCCTTTTTAATTTCGATTCCGGTCTCCGTTTTATATGCTATTCCCCAAGAATCATAGCCTCTGTATTCCAAGCGCTTGAGCCCTTCCACAACTATTTCCGGGGCGTTTTTTTTCTTTCCGTTATAAGCGAATATTCCGCACATATGACGAGATTTTAGTCGAAAGGGATATAAACATCAAGAAAACGTCAAATTTTTGTTGCCGTGCGCAGTTAGAAGAATCATATCTTCTATCCTTACGCCGAATTCTCCAGGAATGTAGATTCCGGGCTCAACTGTTATTACGGAGTTTTTTTTGAGTTTTTTCGTGTAGTTTACGGATAGGGAAGGGGATTCATGTATGTCCAGGCCTATTCCGTGTCCGCCCGCGTGCTCATAATAATCTCCGTATCCGGCTTTTTCTATTATTGCGCGTGAATATGAATCGGCCTTTTTTCCTGTAATTCCCGCGTGGATTTTTTTGATTGCTTCTTTTTGAGCGTTTAAAACGATGGTGTAAATTTCTTTCTGTCTGAACGATGGTTTTTGAGGAAGTAAGGTTCTTGTCATATCGGAGCAGTAGCCTTTGTATTTTACTCCCATATCTATCAGTACGACATCGTCTTTTTTAAGGTGAATTTCTCCGGGTTGATGGTGGGGGATTGCGCTGTTTTTGCCGAAGGCTACAATCGGCTCAAACGCTATGTCCTCTGCTCCGTACTTATGGGACAGTTCTCTTATTTTCCACGCCAAATCCACTTCCGAAATAGAATTTGAATTGCGCCGCGCAGCTTGAACAATTTTTTTGATCTCTGTGAAGGCTTTTTCGTTTATTCTCTGGCTTTTTTGGATCAATTTTATTTCGATTCCGGTCTTTATTTCCCGTTTGGATTCAATCTCTCCGGAGATGTCCGTAAATTTAATTTTTCCATTTTTTGGTTTTGATATTTTTTTGAATTTTTTGAACTTCGCGACTGTTAGATTGTCTTCTTCCACCCCCAGTACTTTTATGCGATGTTTTCTTAGAATTTTTTGCCAACTTTCTTCCAATTCTTTCGGGTTTCTCCAAACTTTTGTCACATCAACAATTTCGATGCCTTTTTTTATTGTGTTTTTCGCGCGTTCTATGTATCGGGAGTCGGTGAATAGATAGTTCTTGTTTTTTGTTAAAAGCATAAACCCCGAGGATCCGGTGAATCCTGATAAATAGGAAATGTTTGACCTATTTGTAATCAGTTTCGCTTGAGGTTTGTTCATGCTAATTGTTCTTCAGAAAGAAGGTGATTATGTCCTCCGTTCTGCTTATTTCTTCCGGCAGTGAGTCCAGCACTTTTAATATTTGATTTTTGTTGTAGCCCAAATTTATGAGTGCTTCGACAGCTTCTTCGTTTGATTTTTTATACAGAGAGCCGTGTTCACGGGAGTCATCATCAAAATCCAATTTTCCGCGAAGTTCAAAAATGATTCTTTTTGCTCCTTTCAACCCTATCCCGGGAATTTTTTGGATGAATTTCAGGTCCTCTGTTTCTATCGCTTTTTTCAGTTTCTCCGTCGGGACGCTTAGAGCCTCCATTGCAACTTTTGGCCCGATTCCGTTGATGTTAATCAGTTTTTTGAAAAATAATAAATCTTGATAATCTTCAAAACCGTAAAGATCAAAAACGTCTTCTCTGATTTGGCTGTGTATGAAAAATTCCTTTTCTGAATTTTCTTCTATTTTCGCGATTTGAGGAATTGAAAGGTGAATCAAATAGCCGACGTTACCGGCCGCGAGGATTACCGCTTTTTCCGTTTTTTTTATAATTTGTCCTTTTAGATAGGCTATCATTTTGTTTTCTTGGTTACGTCTCTTTTGAATTGTCGCAAAAAATCTTTTTTAAACTTGGTAAAATCTCCTTTTTCAATTCGGTCTCTTATTTTGTACATCAAGTCTAGCAAAAAGTGCAGGTTGTGGATAGTCATTAAGCGTAGCCCCAAAATCTCATTTTCAACGAATAGATGGCGTATGTAACTTCTGCTGTATGTTCCGCAGGTTGAGCAAGAACAGGGTTCTTCCAGTGGCTTTTCGTCTTTTTTGAATTTCTCGTTTTTTATGTTAAAGCTTCCTTCTTTTGTCCAAAAACTCCCATGTCTTGCCATGCGCGTCGGGTGTACGCAATCGAACATATCCACGCCTCTGTCTACGCATTCCAAAAGGTCTTCAGGCGTTCCCACCCCCATAAGATAGCGTGGTTTTTTCTCAGACAGATAGGGGATTGTGGCGTCCAGCATTCCCAGCATTTCTTTTTTACTTTCTCCGACCGAGAGCCCTCCGATGGCGTTGCCGGGCAAGTCCATATTGTCCACGAATTTTGCCGATTCTTCACGCAGATTTTTGTAAAGTCCCCCTTGCACAATCCCGAAGAGCGCTATTTGCGCCCCCGTCTTTGATAGAAGTTTTCCGTGTTCTTTTTTGCAGCGTTCCAGCCAGTCGTGTGTTCGCTTCATGGCTTGTTCAAAGTATTTTTTGGTGCTGTGGGCTGGAGCGCATTCATCAAAAGCCATTATTATGTCCGCGCCAAGATCGTGCTGGATTTTAATCGCTTTTTCCGGCGTGAAATAGTGTTTGGAGCCGTCTAGGTGAGATTTGAATTCCACTCCGTTTTCGTCGATTTTTACAGACGTTTGAATCTTCTTGTTTTTGTGATGTTCTTTGTTTGCGGCCAGTGAAAATACCTGAAAGCCTCCGGAATCCGTCAAGATTGGTCTTTCCCAATTCATCCATTTATGAAGTCCCCCCATTTTTTTTACGATCTTTTCTCCGGGACGCAGATAGAGATGATATGTGTTTGCAAGGATTATTTGAGCACCAAGATTTTCAAGCTCTTCTTTGGAAAGAGTTTTTACGGTTGCTTTTGTTCCGACCGGCATGAATACGGGCGTTTTTATTGCGCCGTGAGGTGTTTTGAACGTGCCTGTCCGCGCAAGGCTTCCGTTTGCTTTACTGGTTATTTTGAATGTGAACATGGAAATGTTAATTTCTTAGCAAATGATCGGTTAAAACGATTGCCGCCATTGCTTCCGCGACCGGGATTATTCTTGGAGCGAGGCAAGTGTCGTGGCGGCCGGGCAGTTTTATGCTGGGTACGGGCTTTACCGCCAGTCTTATTATTATGTCTTCGCCCGTTGAAATTCCTCCCAAAATTCCGCCGGCCTTGTTCGAAAGAAATGCAATTTCTTTCGATTTTCCTTTATTTGTCGCGCGCATTTGATCATTATTTTCACTTCCTTTCATTTCCGCCACGTTGAAGCCCGCGCCAATTTCCACTCCTTTTACCGCCCCAATGGACATCATCGCTTTTGCCAGTTCCGCGTCCAGCTTGTCAAAAACCGGTTCGCCCAAGCCTTTAGGAGGATTTTTTATGATAATTTCAACTATCGCCCCGATAGAGTCTTTTTCCGAACGAATTTCTTTTATACGTTTCACCATTTTTTTTGAGGCTTCTTTGTCCGCGCATCGTAATTCGTTTTTTTCTATTTCCGATTTGGCGAATTTTGCGGCTTTTATATTCCCGATTTGAACGGTATGCCCGAAAATTTCCGTCTTCCTTTTCAGCGTTAATATTTTTTTTGCGACCGCTCCTCCCATTACTCTGGAAACCGTTTCTCTTCCGGAAGCTCTGCCTCCGCCTCTGTGATCTCTTATTCCATATTTTAAATCGTAAGTGTAGTCGGCATGTCCCGGACGATACATTTTTTTTAGTTTTTCGTAGTCTTTTGAGCGGGCATCTTTGTTTTCCACGATTATTGAAATAGGGGTTCCCGTTGTTTTCCCTTCAAAAACTCCGGAAAGAATTTTTATTTTGTCTTCTTCCGCACGAGATGTGGAAACTTTGGATCCGCGTTTGGGTTTACGCCGATCAACTTCTTTTTGAATTTCTTTTTCGGAAATAGAAATTCCCGCAGGGCATCCATCTATAACAACACCGAGGGCGGGACCGTGAGATTCTCCCCAAGTTGTTATTTTGAACGTTGTTCCGAGGGAATTGCCTGACATGTTAAAAGAGGCAGATTATTTTTGTTCTTCATCCTTTTTCTCGTCTTTCTCAGCAGTTTCTTCAACAGGTTCTTCAACAGGTTCTTCCACAGGTTTTTCCACAGTTTCTTCCACAGTTTCTTTCACAGTTTCTTCTACGTCCTCGTCATCAACTTTTTTAACATTTTTCTCTGCGGCGGATTGAGCTTTTTTCATTTTTGCCATGAATTTATCCACTCTTCCGGAACTATCTACCAATTTTTGTTTACCGGTATAAAAGGGATGGCACTTTGAGCAAATTTCAGTATGAAATTCTTTTTCCATTGTTGAGCCGGCGGTAAACTTGGCTCCGCAGGCGCATGAGAACTTTATTTCTTGATATTTTGGGTGTGTGTCGTTTTTCATGGTTGGCAATATACTTTAATGGAATTTTGGTTGCAAGTGAATTTATTCGACTGTTGTTTTTTGCTTTTCTTCTATGCTTTGCTGCTTGTCGTCCTTCTTTTGTTCTTCCTCTTCAATTTTCTCCAACAGGTCTATCATAGATATTGAAGTGACTTTGTCGTTGGGTTTCATTCTCATCAGGTATACTCCTTGTGTCGCCCTTCCCCGACTTGGAATGTTTGATGTGTGCATCCTTATCACCTGTCCGGATTTGGATATCATTATAAGATCTCCTCCTTCTCCTCGGGTAATTGTCTTTGCCCCTATCACTTTTCCGGTTTTTGGTGTTAAGTTTGCCGTTTTGACTCCGGATCCTCCTCTTCCTTGAAGCCTGTAATCTACGATCTTACTCATTTTTCCGAGGCCGTTTTCCATTACAACCAACAGCTCCGTTTCTTCGGGATTATCTACAACATCCATTTCTACAACGGTGTCGTTCGGTTTTAGTCTTATTCCTCTTACTCCGACTGCGGTTCGCCCCATGTTTCTTACATCTTTCTCGTTAAAGCGGATGCTTTTTCCTTCTCTGCTCACCATAAGAACTTCATTTCCGGGAGCGACTTCCTTCACCCATTCCAGTGAATTTCCCTCTCTTAATTTTATCGCTATCAGGCCGTTTTTTCTCACGTTTTCAAAATCTTTTGCCGGCGTTTTTTTAATGGTCCCGTTTTTTGTAGCCATAATTAAGGAGTGTGCTTCCAATTTTCCGTCCTTACTTTGAAGAACAGCCGTGACCACTTCGTTTTCCTGAAGTTGCAGTAGATTCACTATTGCTTGACCTTTTGCCGTGCGGGAAGTTTTCGGGATTTCGTACACAGGGAGTCTGAAGGTTCGTCCTCTGTTCGTGAAGTAAAAAAGTTCGTCGTGATTGTGTACATATCTTATTATCTTTATTTCATCATCTTCCTTTGTTGTTCCGCCCATTATTCCTTTCCCTCCGCGTTTTTGTGCTCTGAAGTTGCTTACGTCCAATCGTTTTATGTAATTTTCTTTGCTTATCATTACTATTACCGGTTCGTTGGGGATTGTGTCTTTTCTTGAAATGCTGTCTAGCGCATGCGGAACTATCTCCGTTCTTCTTTCATCTGCGTATTTTTCTTTTATTTCCGCCAGTTCATTTTGCATTATTTCCAAAACTTTTTGGGTGTCCGCCAAGATCCCTTCCAGATGTGTTATAAGTGCCAGTTTTTCCGTCAGTTCGTTCTCTATTTTTTGTCTTTCCAATCCCGCGAGAGTTTGGAGCTTCATCTCCAGAATCGCTTTGCTTTGGAGCTCTGTGAGCTTGAATTTTGTCATAAGAGCTTCAAGCGCTATCTCTTTTGTTTGCGATGCCCTTATCGTTTTTATGACTTCATCGATGTTGTCCAGAGCTATTTTCAACCCTTCCAAAATATGGGCTCTGGCCTTTGCCATTTTTAGCTCATATTCCGTTCTTTTTGTTATAACGATTTTTCTGTGGTCTATGAAATGTTCCAGAACTTGCTTCAGATCCAAAAGGTGGGGCTGAACTTCGTCCACAAGCGCTATCATGTTCATATTGAAGGATGATTGCAGCTGTGTGTATTTGAATAATTGGTTTAGGATTTTTTTGGGGTAGCTGTCTTTTTTGAGTTCTATAACTACTCTTATTCCGTCTTTGTTTGATTCATCTCTAATGTCCGTGATTCCGATGATTTTTTTGTCTCTTACAAGGTCCGCTATTTTTGTTATGAGATTTGACTTGTTTACTTGATAAGGAATCTCATTAACTATGATGTCAAATCTGTTTCCTTTTTTCTCAACTATGTTCGTTTTTGCTCTTACAACCATGCCGCCTCTTCCCGTAAGATACGCAGTTTTTATGTCTTCAACATTGTAGACTATTCCGCCGGTGGGAAAGTCCGGGCCTTTAATGAAATTCATCAGGCCTTCTATGTTTGCTTCCGGGGTGTTCGACAGATGGATTATTGCGTCTATCACTTCTCCCAAATTGTGAGGAGGGATTGAGGTCGCCATTCCCACAGCTATTCCCGTTGTTCCGTTCAAAAGCAGTTGGGGGAGTTTTGTGGGAAGCACTGTCGGCTCTTTGAATCTTCCGTCATAGTTGTCTCTCCATGAGACGGTTTCTTTGTCTATGTCCGCCATCATTTCGTCGCTTATTTTTTCCATTTTTGCTTCCGTATAACGCATTGCCGCGGGATTGTCTCCGTCTATCGATCCAAAGTTACCTTGTCCTCTTACCAATGTGTATCTCATAGAGAAGTCTTGAGCCATTCTGACCATTGTCAAATAGACCGCGCTGTCTCCGTGTGGATGATACTTAGCCAAAACTTCACCGACTACCGCCGCGGACTTTCTGAAGGAGGAACTCGATTTTAGTCCCAATTCATTCATCGCGTGTAAAATGCGCCTGTGTACCGGTTTAAGGCCGTCGCGTACATCCGGAAGGGCACGGGAAACTATAACGCTCATGGCGTATTCCAAATAGGAAGTTTCCATTTCATCGGTTATTTTTTTTGTTTCCGATTCTTCTGCGGAAAATAGTTCCAAGTTTTCATTCTCTTCGTTGTTTTCCTCGCTTTCTTCGTTGTTTTCGTCTTCGTCTTGTGTTGGTTGTGTTGCCACCTTTAATTGTTGTTATGAATTTGACCTGCGGCATATTAACACAAAAATTATTTTGGAAGAAACCCAAATTTTTTACTTGATATTGATGTCCGCTCTTGTAATTTCTGTGTTTTTTTGGTAGAATATTAAGAAATTTGAGATTGGGAAAATAAAAGATTGGGGAAATAAAAACAAAAATGAACGAAGATCAACAAAAAGTTAAAAATCAGGAAAATGTGGAAAAAGAAACTTCCCGGAAAGGGGTTTTTTCTCAGGAATCTTTGGTACGAAATACAAAGGATCCTGCTTGGTTAAAGGAAGAACTTTCCAAAAAGGAGGCGAAGCCTGAGAAAGTTAGAGAATCCGATGTTTTACCGTCATTTAGGGATACAAAACCTACCGAAACCGAGTTGGGAATGAATCCCGCTTCTTGGGTTGAGGTTAAACCTTCTATGGAAGTTGTCGAAAAAGAAGGAAAAAAGGCGGCGAAAAAAATGAGTAAGGCAGGGTATGATCCGGCCACCGGTAAGCTTTTGAATCCCGAAGCGACTACAGCCCAGAAATCTCCGGATGTTGCAAAGGGGGGGGCTCCACAGGAGTCCGCTTCAGCACCGGAAGTTCCCGCAGCTGCAGCCTCTGCTGAGGCAAAAGCTCCGGCTGTGTCAAAGGCTTCCGCCGGCGAAAAAGCCCCGACTGCGCCAAAGACACCTCCCGTTGAAAAAGCTTCCGGAACTTCGAAACAAAAGGGATCGGTGTTGGAAAATCTCAAATCAATTTTTGATTTTAGGAAAAAGGAACATGAAGCCACTGTCGAAAAAATAGATTCCGCCGCGGACAAATCCAAAGCCGGACAGAAGGTGGGAATTACTGAAGAGGAAAAGAAAAAATATATTGAGGCCGAGAAAATTTATCAGGAGGGTCTTGCGTCAATAAAGGATTTGATCGCACCCGCTTCGATGGAAATAGAGTATGACAAAATCCGTATGGACGGTGTTTTTGTTCAATCGTTCTATGTTTTTTCTTATCCCCGATATTTGGACGTCAATTGGTTGGCACCTCTAATTAATTTTGATGTTACGATGGATATTTCCCAATTCATATATCCCATAACTTCCGGAGAGATAATGCGAACTTTAAGAAAAAAAGTTGCGCAGATGCAATCGAGTATCAGAATTCAGGCCGAGAA
>SLNK01000033.1 GCA_007133095.1 Candidatus Peregrinibacteria bacterium
GTAGTGGGTCTTCCATGCGGGCAAGTTGAAGGACGTTTCAGCTTTTCCAGCTGTAAAATCAGAGATTGCATTTCTTGCATATCCAACTTCTGCCCGAATTTTATTGCGCTTCTGCAAGCCATGTAATTGATTATTTCCTCAATCCTTCCTTGCATAGTTGTAGGATTTTTCCCGTTTTGAATGTCATCTAAAACACCTTTTATAACCTCATCGGGGTCCTGAGTTGAAAGAAAACCGGGAACTGCGTGAACCACAAATGTACTGCCTCCAAAAGATTCTATTTCAAAGCCCAATGCTTCAAAAATTCCCTTTTTTTCTTCAAACAAGGAAACCTCTTCCAACGTAAGCTCTATTTGTTGCGGGACAAGCAGAGGCTGAACGGATTTTTCTTTTTTTTCAAACTGATCCATAAGGTACTCATATCGGACTCTTTCATGAGCGGCGTGTTGATCTATCAGAATCAAACCGTCTTCATTTTCCGCGACTATGTAAGAATTTGAGACTTGGCTGATGGCTCTTGTTATAGTTTTTTCATCGAGATCGCGAATGTTTTTTTGATCACGAGCTTTGAGCAGCTGACGTGAAAAGTCTATGGCGTATTGAGCGCTTTCGGATGGGCGGCGATCTGGATATGAACGATTTGAAGATTGCTTTCCGGATGACGGAGAATTTTTATCAAAATCAGCGCCGGAATGAGAAGTGTCGGATTGAGGTTTTGACGGGAATTTCATAAAAGAATCCGAAGCATGATGAATAAGGTTGGATTTTTCCAAAGCCGTTTTAACTGAGCCGTAAACAGCTCTGATTATGGTTTCCTGGTCCTCAAAACGAATTTCAATTTTGCGCGGATGGACATTTACATCGATCAAAGACGGATCAATTTGCATATTCAAAATAAAAACCGGTTTTTTATGTTCCATCAGCATTGAGTGGTACGCGTCTTTTATTCTGTTTGCCAAAAGAAAATGTTGAATGGGACGGCCGTTAACAAAAATATATTGATGCTGGGAAGTGCTTCTGCTCAAAAGAGGCTTTCCTATAAATCCTTCTATTTTTACTTCGGTTCCTCCGTAGAAAATAGGGATCATGGCATCGGCGGTATTTTTACCGAAAACATCGGCTATTCTTGAAAGGAGGTCGGAAGATTTTGGGAAGTCGCTTACAATTTTTTCGTTATGAATCAATTTAAACGCGATATCCGGATGTGCCAGAGCAATTGTGTTTATAAGGGAACTGATATGTCCGAATTCGGTGCTTTCCCGCTTAAGATATTTTTGTCTTGCCGGAGTATTGAAAAACAATTCATAAACTTCAACACGCGTGCCGTCACTCATCCCAACATCCTTCACGCCAACAATCTCTCCGCCCACACAATCAATTTGGCTCCCCCCAACCTCGCCGGCACGCTTACTCTTAACGCTCATCTTGGAAACCGATGCGATACTGGCCAAAGCCTCTCCCCTAAAACCCATCGTGGCAATTTTCCACAAATCCGCTTCTCCGGAAATCTTGCTTGTGGCATGGCGTTGAATGGCTAACTCAAGATCTTCCCGAGACATCCCGCATCCGTTATCAATCACTTTAATAAAAGTGCCTCCGCCGTCCTTTACATCAATGGTAATACTGTCCGCCCCGGAATCCAGACTGTTTTCAACAAGCTCCTTCACAACGGAAGAAGGTCTTTCCACAACCTCACCCGCGGCAATTTGATTAACCAGATTTTCGGGCAGAATTTTTATCAACGACATAAAGGAAATTATTTTAACTTCTTTTTAATTCTCGCCAAATGTTCAAGCGCTTCAAGGGGAGTCATATTGTTGGGATCTATCTCCCCCAACTCTCCTATGATCTTTTTATGCTCTCTAAATTCTCCGGAGTCAAATAATTGAGCTTGATCAACGGGCTTGCTTTTCTTCTTGATCTGACCGTGTTCAAGTTCACTCAAAACACCTCTTGCTCTACTTACGATACTCACCGGCAAACCGGCCAACTTCGCGACCTCAATACCGTAACTTTTATCAATGCCTCCTTCGACGACTTTATACAAAAACACGACACCGTCCTTTTCTGTCTCTTTCACCGCCACACTCAAATTGCGGGCCTTCGTGAGTTGTAACGCGAGCTCTATAAGCTCGTGATAATGCGTCGCAAAAAGTGTCTTTGCCCCAAGTTCATCATGGATGAATTCGCTTACCGCCCAAGCAATACTGACACCGTCATAAGTGGAAGTCCCTCGTCCGAGCTCGTCCAAAATTATCAAACTTTTCTCCGTTGCGTTATTCAAAATATAGGAAGCCTCGGTCATCTCGACCATGAAAGTGCTTTCCCCCCGCGCAAGATTGTCAGACGCCCCGACTCGTGTAAAAATCCGATCAACCGGAGAAATCACAACTTTTTCCGCCGGAACAAAACTTCCTATCTGCGCCATTAAAACGATGATTGCGGTTTGCCTCAAATAAGTGGACTTGCCTCCCATGTTAGGGCCGGTCACAAGCAAAAACCTCTTGGCATCATCAAATTCGCAGTCATTGGGGATAAACTCATTATTAGAGCCCATCTTTTCAATGACCGGATGCCTACCCCCGATAATCCTTAGAATGCCGCCGCTCGCTTCCGCTCGCGGCCCTCCTTCCGCTCCCGGCCTCGCCTCCACAATCTCCGGCTTGCAATAATTATTTTTCACAGCCACATAAGCCAAATTGGACAAAGAATCCAAAGCCCCGATCATCCGGGCATTCGTCTGTATTTTTACAATTTCTTTCACCACGGCCATCCGCACGCCGTAAAAAAGTTCATACTCCAACTCCTTGATTCTATCTTCGGCGGTGAGAATTTTTTCTTCATAATCTTTCAGCTCTGGAGTGATGAACCGTTCCGCATTCACCAAAGTCTGCTTGCGGATATAATCCTCCGGAACCGCGGAAAGATTTGACTTGCTTATCTCTATATAATAGCCAAAAACCTTATTAAACTTCACTTTAAGCGAACTTATTCCCGTACGCTTAGCCTCTCTCTCCTGAAGGTCCCGAAGAAAAGTTTTTCCCTCGGTGCTTATTTTTTTCAGTTCATCCAGCTCGTCATTATAACCGAGCTTTATCATTCCGCCATCTCGGACGGAAATGGGGGCTTCCTCCTCAATCGCCTTCACAACCAGCTCAATCAGCTCCTCAAGCGGATCAAGTTGGGAGTTAATGTCCTGCAGCCGCCCTTGCGTCAAATCCTTTATTTTCGGAATCGCTTGCAGAGACTGCTTCATCGCGTTCAAGTCCCGCGCGTTTCCGGTTCCCAGACTCAATCTACCAAGCAGCCTTTCGATATCATAAACATTTTTTAGACTCTCTCTCATTTCCCGCAAAAGATTGGAATCCTGCGAAAAAACTTCCACTTTATCCAATCGATTTTTAATCTTCTCCACATCCAAAAGCGGATGCAAAAGCCAATTTCTCAGCATGCGCCCGCCCATCGGAGTCATGGTTTGATCCAAAACCCAAATCAAACTACCCTCTTTTTTGTTATCACGATTTGTGAAAAAAAGCTCCAGATTTCTGATCAGAGCTTCATCCAAAGGCATAAAATCCGAAATGCGATAAAAAGAAATTTTCCTAATGTGTTTCAAGTCCGTTTTCTGAGTTTCCTTCAGATAATCCAGAAGCAAACCGGAAGCATTAACAGCCGCGGGCCGATCTTCAAGGCCGAACGGTTGCAATGAGTTCAAATCGAAATTTTTCTTTAGCAACTCCTCCGCCTCTCCAAAATATTCATGCCTGAAAATATACATCTCCGATTTGAACAGGCATTTTAGTTTCTCCAAAAGCTCCTCCCCGCAAACACATTCCGCCGGATTTATCCTCAGTACCTCCGCCCTAAGTTCCGTCGGATCCTTTATTTCCGTACACCGAAACTGGCCGGTGGTAACATCAACATACGCAAACCCGAAGCCTTCCTTCTCCGCGACAATCGCCGCCGCGTAATTATTGGCTTTTTGGTCGATTATGTTTTCGTCAAAAGTCGTGCCGGGAGTAACAACTCTTATAACTTCGCGCTCAACAATTCCTTTGCCGGTCGGCTCCGTAACCTGATCGCAAATCGCAACTTTCTTGCCGGCCCTGGTAAGTTTTGAAAGATACGATTCAACAGCATGATAGGGGATCCCGCACATTGGGGTTTTATGCTCACCATTTTTATTGCGCGCGGTCAAAGTAATTTGCAAAATCCCGGACGCCTCAATCGCATCCTCAAAAAACATTTCATAAAAGTCCCCAAGCCGAAACATCAGAATGCAATCTTTATACTTCTCCTTCACCTGCTTGTATTGCGCCATCATCGGCGTTAGCTTTATCATGGGCGATCATTCTATCCCACCGATACCCGCAATGTCAAAAATCGTTCAGCAACGAATAAATATCGATGGCGGGATTTTCCTGGAGCCACTACCCGGATTTGAACCGGGGACCTCTGCTTTACGAAAGCATTGCTCTACCAGCTGAGCTATAGTGGCTCGTCAGCCGGTATTATCCTCAAAAAGATTCAAATTGTAAACTTTCGAAATTCCCGAAACGCCGACACCAATCAGTCTCAATTTGGATATATCACCGGATTTGGATAAGAACAATTTTCGCGCTTCCGGCAAAATCTTACCGCTTGTGCAAGCGGATTCCCCAAGATTGAATTGAGCCCCGACATCTTCAAAAAATTTACCATCGCCTCCATCGCTCCGGTAATGGCGAACCTTCACAAAAACAACCCGCGCCTTAAGTCCCTCCGCGCGCAATCTTGAGAGAACATTCAAACAAAGTTTTCTTAAAGAATCCAAAGCCTCTTTCTCGCTCACCGGCGGCTTGTAAAAAGTATGCTCTTTCGAAATCGACTTCGGCAGTTCTTTTTCAAAAACAACTTCCGAATTATCAACGCCGTTCGCTTTTTTCCAAAGAGAAAGCGCACCCGCGCCAAAAAGCTCTACAACCTCGTTTGCATCAAGCTTCGCCACATCCCCGATTTTATGGAATCCGTATCTCTCAAGAACGCTAAAAGTTTTCGGACCGATTCCGGGCAAAGCTCTCAAACTCAAAGGAGCCAAAAAAGCCGCTTCTTTTCCATACGGAACAATCGTTAGCTTTTTGGGTTTATTCATTCCGGAAGCAACTTTTGCGACAGTTTTTCCGCTCGCAAGACCTCCGGAAACGGACAACCCCAATTTCTCACGAACTTCAATCAAAGTCCTTCTTGCCAACTCTTCGGCGGCTTCACCGGAGAAATTCACGGTTTCCGTTAAGTCCAAAAACCCCTCGTCAATAGACATCATTTCGATTTTTTGAGTGTAATCGGTGAAGATTTTATACATTCCCTCGGAGAATTCCCTGTAAGCCTTAAAATTCCCGGGAACCACCATGGCTTGTGGACATTTCTTTCTGGCAAGATACATCGGCATTGCGGAATGAATGCCGAAAGCTCTGGCCTCATAACTTGCCGCGGAAACAATTCCATTATTCCCGGAGTCGGATCCCACAAGCACCGGCTTGCCCTTCAACGTGGGATTCAAAATCTGCTCAACACTGGCAAAAAAAGCGTCCGCATCCACATGCAAAATATGACGCTTCTCTTGTTGTAATTTCAACTCAAACATCAAAGATTTTTATAGGATTGCTCGTCCCTCTTGGTGATTTTTACGATTTCCACGCCATCATTTTTTAATTTTTTAAAAACAAGCCTGTATTTGCCCAGTCTGAATCTGTAATGATTTTTCAGTCCCGTTAATTTTGTGAGCCCCGGGATTCGAGTAAAATCTTTCTTTAATTGAAACATAAGTAGCATAAAAGCTTCGAGCTCTTTTTTGTTCATTACTTAATTTGCTTAAGCATTTTTATCATTTCATCGGGGGAGATACCCTTACCTTCGTTATCACGATCCGCGTCGAAAACGACGCTTTCTCCCTCAATTTCCTCCAGTTTTACCGGCTTTAAAATAATTTTGTCTTCATTGATCAGCATAAGAAAATCCTCGGTGTTAAATTGTCCGCGCCACTGCTTAGGCAAGGTGATTTGACCTTTTGTTGTGGTTTTTACGATTTTTGAGGGCATGATGATAGGTGATAATAAAGCAGTAAAGCAAGAACATCATACTTTCCTACTGACATCAAGCGCCGGCGAGCCGAAACGGCCTTCGAGTTTCTCCTAAAACATTGCCGTCTGATTGTCCAGTTTGTAAACGCCGTTTCTCAATTTTCTGCGCCATCCTTTGATTCTCTGCCACAAATTGCGTTTCTTTCCGTTGACTGATTTTCGCCATCCGAAAGCCGGGTTGACTGTACTCTTATTAACTCGGACTTTCCCTTTTTTCTTTTGACTTGTGTCAATTGTGAGTGTGATAAACATGGTTTATATGGTTAAAAATTTTTTGATTGTAAAGTATGCTTAAGAAGCTTCAACTAACCTACCGGCCGGAGCCGAGAATTTAACGGTCTAAAAAATAGCGGGGGATATGTCTTAGTGGTAACGCCTTATCAGAGCTTGTACCACTCCCTGTACCCGCAATTCGGTTTCAGGATAAATATCTTCGTACTCTTCATTTTCAGCTTTCAAATAAACCTTCCCATCTTTCTTAATAAATCTTTTCAATGTGTTTTGATTGTCTACCAACGCGACAACAATGTCCCCGTCTCGCGGAGTTTTCTTCGTATCCACAACAACAAGATCTCCTTCAAAAATTCCCGCGTTAATCATGCTGGTTCCGGTAACTTCCAGAATAAAATGACCTTCCGCGGACTTCGCCAAATCCTCACCGACCTCCATCCAACTGTCCACATATTCCTCGGTCAGAACAGGCCCTCCCGCCGGAATAAATCCCAGGACCGGTAATTTAACGGCACTCGTTCCTTCAAGCCTCTCCCTGACCGATTGAAGCAACGCGATTCCGCGCGGCGTATCATCTTTCTCAATAAATCCTTTTTCTTTAAGCGCGTTCAAATGCTTCAAAATACTGTTATCCGAACTGACGTTGAAATGTTCCCGCATCTCCCTCAAAGTTGGGGACTTACCGTAGGCGAGCTGGTATTCCTCAATAAATTTCAGCACCGCTTCCTGTTTTTCCGTAAGATGTTCAGACATAGGTAAATGGTTAAAGTAAGCGTACACTCACCATATTAGGTGAGCACTTACTCACTGTCAAGAGTTTTTTTCAACTTTAAAAATAAACGCCTTTTATAGAAGAAGTTTTCTCCCCGGAGGATCAAAAATAAAAATATTTATCACTCCGCAGCCTTAAGAAAATAGCACATTTTTCACTTTCTGTGCGGACTTTTTGAAGGAATATTTTTCCGCAAGTTCCGCGCCTCTTTTCGCAAGTTGAATCCGAAGTTTTTTATCCATAATTTTTTCCATAGCCTCCGCGACGGCCCCCTCTCGGGAAATATCAACAAAAAGCGCGCTCTCCCCCGCGACCTCCCTGTGAACCGGAATATCGGAAAGAATCATCGGGGTCCCGCAATTCGCGGCCTCAAGTATCGTTATATTGAATCCTTCACGACCGGACAAATTTATAAACGCAAGCGCTCCGTGATACAAAGCCGCCAAATCTTTTTCCGCCAAAAAGCCCGTCCTGATGACGTTTTCTTCGCTTTCGGAATCAAAACTTTCATACAAAGAATCTTCATGCAATTTTCCTCCTGCCAGAACCAAAGGCACCTTCCCGAATTTCCCGTGCTCAGTCAGCAAAAGGTCAACATTTTTCCTTTTGTCATATCCGCCCGCATACAAAATATATCCGGCCCTCTCCAATCCGAATTTCCGCAGAACTTCATCAACATATTTGACTGGCAGAGGATCTTTGTAAGTTTGAGGAGCATCGTTATAAGCGATTTTTATTTTGCTCTTTTCAACTTTGCAAACATTCAAAATGTCTTTTGCGGAACTTTTGGAAACGGTAAAAACGATATCCGCCAGAGATACTGCTTTTTTTGTTTTGGAATGATACATCTTCGAAAGAACGCCCCGCCTATAATTTTTGTCCATCCAAGGAATGCAATCATGAACGGTAACTGCAGTTTTTATCCCTTTTTTGTACCACTTTTTATCCCACGGATTCGAAGGGTAGGTAAAAAAAGCGATATCCACTTTTTCTTTCTCAAAAAAGGCGGGCAAAAGAATTTGTTCCCACCAAGTTTTTCGCATGCCGGGGGAAGGAAAATTTTTCTCCGGCAAAATTTTTATCTCAACATTCTTCGGGAAACTTTCACGAATTTCTTTGTAAACTTCAGAAGGAACAACCAAAACATAAGTGTTTGACTTATCCTTTAGCGCCAACTCCGCAAAAAGATTTTTTGTATACTGCCCTATCCCCGTAAAAGGAAAAACCAAAAGCCTGGCGTTCACTCCTATTTTCATGGATGAGTTTTACTAAAATATAAATTTCTTACGGCGGAAGCACGGGAAGCGAGTGCTTTCCTGAAAAGTCCTTTTGGGAAGCAGAGCGAGCCACATGTGGCTCGCGTCCCCTGAAAGTCGCGATGGGCGACTGGAAGGGGGCTGCGTTCCGGACTTGAAGGAAACGTCACTCGTCTACCGTGCTTCCTTGAGAATAAATGTATTTTTAAACGTGAAACCTCCATTTTATATTCTTTGTGGATCAATTTTTCAATGATTAAAAATTATTTCCGCGATTCTCTCCGCTCCGTTTACATCGCTTTTACATTTGTCCCCGGGCGAATTATACGCCTCTTCAACGCCCTTTAAAAACTCCCCTTTTCCAGCGGAAGAATCCAAAACTTCCCACCCGCAACGCTTCGCAAAAACCTCGGCGTTTTTTATTTGATCGCCCCGGCTCGCGTCTTTCCCCAGAGGAATAATCAAAGCTTTCTTCTCCAAAAAAGCAATCTCCGCAAGACTGTTTGCTCCGCCTCTGGAAATAATCAAATCGCTAAGCGCATAAACATCGGCAATCTCTTCGGACAGGTATTCATACTGTGCGTAACCTTTCGCGGTGATAGATTTATTCATTTTTCCCCGTCCGCAAATATGGACAATTTCGAAGGTTTTTAACAGATCGCCAAGGGAGTTCCAAACCAAGTTATTTATCTGAGCCGCGCCCTGACTGCCCCCCACAACCAAAATAACAGGTTTAGTCCCACTCAACCCCGTAAACAATAAAGCTTTTTCTTTTTTTCCTTCGCCCACTTCAACTCTGACCGGATTTCCCGTCACGACAATTTTCTCCGAAAACTTTTTGAAATACTTTTTGCTTTCTTCAAAGCTCACACAAATCTTTTTCGCAAAACGGGCGGCAATCTTGTTTGCGAGACCGGGAACAAAATCCGATTCATGAATAACGATTGGGATTTTTAAACTTGCCGCAGCCAGTACAACCGGAACACCGACAAACCCCCCTTTACTGAAAAGGACATCGGTATGGAACTTTTTTAGGATCCCGCGCGCTTGAAAAAAACCGATAGGGACTTTGAAAAAATCCAAAAAATTCCTGAATGAAAAGTATCTTCGAAACTTTCCGCAAGCAACACCCCTATAATCAAGCCCGGCATCCTTGGCCATTTTTTCTTCAACACCTCCCCGTGAGCCGATATACAAAAATTTGTGTTCGCCGTCTTTTCTAAGCTCTTCTATAACGGCGAAGTTGGGGACGACGTGTCCTGCGGTCCCCCCACCGGTCAATGCTATTCGCATAATAAGTTGTGTTTTCCGATATTTTTAAGAGAATCGCGATACCGATAAGAGACGCCACGAGAGAAGATCCACCGTAACTTATAAAAGGTAGAGTTATTCCGGTAACCGGTATAAGAGCGGTATTGACGGCTATATTCACGAAGGCCTGCCCGACTATCCATGTGGTTATTCCTATGGCCAGATACATTTCGAACTTGTTCGGAGCTCTACTGGCTATTCTATATCCCCGAAGTGAGATGACAAAATAAGCCAGCACTATGAGCACAATTCTAAAAAACCCCAATTCTTCAGCCGATGCCGCAAAAATAAAGTCATCGGAAGCCTGGGGAAGCCAGTAAGATTTTTGAACTCCCTGCGTGAGACCCCTCCCCCAAAAACCGCCACTTCCAACGGCAACATTGGCTTGCAAAGACTGCCAGCAGTGATCCTGAACGCAGTCGGCGTCAACATTCATAAAGACCTGAAACCTCTCCCGCACATGCGGCACGGAGGAAACAACTATAATTATCCCTATACAAGCTATAAGAAAACCGAGCCCCAGATGCTTAAGTCTGGCGCCGGCCGCAAAATAAACCGCAGTACTGACAATTACGGAAACCATTGCGGAACCGTAATCGTTTTGTAGAACGAGAAGCAAAACAACAAGACCTGAAATTACACAAAAAGGCAAAAATCCATCTCTGAAACTTTCCACGGAACTCTGCCGCTTTGAAAACCAGTAAGCCAAATAAAGAATAAGCGCCAACTTCGCAAATTCGGACGGCTGAATAGAAGTGTTAAAAATAACAAGCCAGCGAGAAGCGATCGTCCCGAAACTTTGCCCCATGACTACAACCGCAACAAGCAAAACAATCCCGAGAACAAAAATGGCGGGAGCAAGTTTTTTCCAAATTCTCACGGGGATTTTTGACGCCAAGAAAAACGCAAAAAGTCCTACAAATAAACGGATTGTATGTTTTTTGAATAACAAATAGCAATCTACCTCGGGGTCTCCGCAATTCGGGAATTGGACTCCCGGAGCGGACAAGGCTATTGATTTGGGAACTCCGATACTTGTGATCATAACAAGCCCGAAGATAAGCAAAAACAAGACGGTTAAAGCCAATGTTGTGTCGAATTTCAATGTTTTTCCCATAGTCGCACTTAAAGCAGAGAAGATACTACTGGTTTTGATACAAAAGAGCAATTATAATGAAAGCATGAAAAAAATGTTTGGACAAATATTGATTTTGGCGTCTGTTCTGGCACTTGCGGATCAAACCACGAAGTGGGTCGCGGTTAGACACCTGGAAACTCCCGTCAGTTTGGTGGGGGATATTTTTATGCTTGAATATACTGAGAACACGGGGATGGCGTTCGGTTTGCCGATGCCTTACGGTATATTGCTCTTTGGAAGTATTTTCTTACTGATATTGATAGGTTTTATAGCAAAAAAAGAATTGGATTTAAGGAAGTTGACAGCGCGACTTGCAGTCGCGCTTGTAATGGGCGGAGCACTGGGAAACATCATAGACAGAATAGTAAACGGCTACGTAATAGATTTCATCAAGATATGGAAGTGGCCCAATTTTAACGTTGCGGACATATTTATAACCGCCGGAATATTGTTGATAATAATTTTTTATGCTAAAATTAGGAACGATGAACAACGAAGAAATTGAAGAAATAGGGCCGGAGAGGATTTCCTTTGCAACTTTTTTACTAAGGTTGATTGCAGGATGCGCCGGAGGTGTGGCCGGAGGAGTTGTCTTGCTGCTTGTTTTTATGCTTGTTTCATCGGTTTTTGAGCCGCTTGCCACTCTAAACGAACAAATAACATACATCAGCCCGATATTCACTTTCATTCTGGTAACAATGATATTCGTCTCCACAACGATAGGAAACATAGCGAGCACGTGGTTGATGGGATTGGTTGAAAAAGGAAGATATCAAAAAATTTCCTCCGCCATATATCAGATATTCATAATAAGTTTGATAATTTTTATAGTTTTGTCCCCCGTTTATTTTGTAACGGGAGCGGCGAACCCGGCTGTTACCGCATACGTTGTTGCACTTCACATAATATTGGCCGCGCAAGTAAGCGCGTTAATTTTAGAGATAGTTTCCAATTACAGGTATTCGCTGGTGGGAGTTTACGGAGTGACTTTTTCCGTTTTGGTTAGTGCGGGGATCCTGTTCTCAATGGCAAGCTTCATAGAAAATCCTCAAATCTTGCTGTTTATTGCACTGCCGGTGGTATGGGGATCAATAGCTTTTGTAGGCGGAATTGTGAACAATATTTATGTGTGGTTGGCCAAAACTTACGATAAAGATTTTCTCGCCATAGATACAGCATACGGAGAAGATTACGGAGAAGAGGTGGAAGAAGAGGAAGAGCCTGCCGCAAAAGATGAAGAGGGCGGCGACTTTCTAAGACATAACTAGAGGGAAATAACAATTTTAATTGCAAGCATTGAATTATGGGGATGACGAGTATTTCCCCGAAAAGCTATTTCAAGGAAGCAGAGCGAATTCGTCGTAGACGAATGAGCGTCCCCTGTAAGCTTGCTGAAAGGGGGCTGCGCTCCTTGCTTGAGGGGAAATGCCCGCCATCCCCATACCCCTTTTGTGATCAAAATTCGACGTGATTATTTCTTAAAGGCTCTCTCAAGCGCATCTTCCATAGCCTCGAAAGGAGCTTCTTTGCCCGTCCACAGCTCAAACTGTTTGACTCCCTGCCAAAGCAACATCCTGTCCCCGGGAACAATATGCCTTTTCAATTTATCGGATATTCGCAGGAGAGGCGTAATCAACGGAGTATAAGACAAATCCATGACGGTATCAAAACATTCAATGTATTCCGGCTCGCAAAAGAAAGGCATACTCGGCGGGTCATTATGCCACAAAGAAGTTGCATGGATAAGAATGTCTCCGGTTCCTTGAGCTCCCCACTCATCGCTATGAATTTCGCTGTCAAACAGTTCCGCAAAATCGACGGCGATTTTATCGGCCTTCTCCTTACTCCTATTTTGAATCCAGACATGTCCTCCCGCCATCAATAAACCGTAAGCGGCGGCCCTTGCGGCACCACCGGCACCAATCACAACGGAAATGCTTTCTCTTAAATCACCATAAGTTTCTTTAAGGGCGGAGGCTACTCCAAAATGGTCGGTATTGTACCCGTAAAGTGAATTATTCTTCCTGATAACGGTATTCACAGCCCCGATTTTTTTTGCATCGTCATCAATTGTATCGATATATTTCAGAATTTTCTCCTTATACG
Source organism: Candidatus Peregrinibacteria bacterium (assembly GCA_007133095.1). GTDB lineage: Bacteria > Patescibacteriota > Gracilibacteria > UBA1369 > LOWO2-01-FULL-3 > SLNK01. Next base: position 12,934 of record SLNK01000033.1, read on the forward strand.
GCAAAGAAACCGAAAGCCCGTAAACATTATTCTCTTTAAGATTTTTCATAAAATCACCCAGCTCTTTCTCTTCAATTTCAAACACATTGTACTTGGCGTCTATCCCAAGATCTTCAAAGGCGGCATTATGCATCACCGGCGAAACCGAATGTTTTGCGGGATTTGCCAAAATCCCATACTGCTTAGTCATGGTCACAAGAATACCACACGAAACCACTTGTATAAAATGATAAAAAATGGTAATATATGCGGATATCGTAGAGGATAAAAGA
>SLNK01000026.1 GCA_007133095.1 Candidatus Peregrinibacteria bacterium
ATGAACAAAAGCCCCCCGCCGAGACGGGAGGCACAAATTCTTGCTCTATCGACTAGTTTGTAATAAAAAAGTCCAGAGTTTTTGTTTTTGAATTTGTTTTTGTTTTCCGGGAGACCAATCCCTTTTTTTACAAGCTGTGCTTCGGGCGTTATTTTTGGTCGCGCCAACGACTGTCTGTTTTATGTGACCTTCTACCCGCTTTAAAAAAGTTGAGGGGAGGGCACCAGACCTTCCTGCGAAGAGGAAGAAAGAACGGTCCAGTTGGTCAGAAAGGGCCATCACAAAGCCTGAGAAATGGGAGGGAAAGTTCCTTGTGGTGGGGAGGAGGAACTTTTCCCAACCATTTCCCAAGCTTCGTTACTTATTTTTAACGGTCTAAATTAGATTCGACGATGACATCTTATTACATCGTCATTTTCAGCGTTTCATACCAGTATAACAAATTAAACAAAAAGAGCGCAAACATAATAGATGGACATAAAGCAAGCCTGTTTTTTAATTTAGGATTGGACTTTTAGTTCTTCCGTTGATAGAGTTTGAGCAAAGCTTACATATTAACAATGACAGGCTTATCGATATTCGATATTGCTGGGCCCATAATGGTAGGGCCCTCCAGCTCTCACACTGCGGGTGCCTGCAAAATAGGCCAATTCGCGAGAGCGCTCTTCCATGGGACGCCCAAAAAAGTGACATTTTATCTTCATGGCTCTTTCGGCGAAGTTTACAAAGGACACGCAACGGACAGAGCACTTCTTGCGGGAGTGATGAAGTTCAGAACCAGTGAACCTCTTATTAAAAAAAGTTTTGAAATAGCAAAGAAGAAAAACATCAAATACAGCTTCTTAAAGCAAAACCTCGGGCCAAAGCTTCATCCGAACAGTGTAAAAATAGTCATGGAAAATAAAAAAAGAAAGATGGCGGTAACCGGATCTTCAATAGGAGGAGGAATGATAGAAATCGTAAAAATCGATAACTTCAACGTAAATATAAGAGGACGTGCGGGCAAGTATTTATCCCTTGTGGTACGACATCAAAAAGGCCAAAAAATAATAAAAGAGCTAAAAAATAAGATAGGCAGAGTGGGAGTAAACGTAGCTGAAGTTTTGGAAACAACACTCAACGGGAAAAGCCTGAGTGTTTTTAATTTGGACGGGAGGCGACTAACTCTTCAAGAAGTGATAGATATGGAAAGAAATACAGAGGGAGTTGATTTTATAAGATCGTTATCTAAGCTACAAACACAATGAAGTCAAAATATGAATTTCGCACGGCTCAGGATGTGATGAGGCTGACAAAGGCTCACAAAATAACCATTTCCGAATTGGCAAAACGCTATGAAGTGGAAACGTCCGGGAAATCCGTCGCAGCGGTCAGAAACAAAATGAAGCTTATAAGGGATATGATGTATGATGCCGTGAGAAAAGGGGTTAAGTCCGGAGAAAAATCCAATACGGGGATGGCCGGAGGTGACGCAAAAAAACTTTACAATTCAATGAAGAAATTGAGCGAGATGATGGGGAATAGAACGACTGTAAGGGCAATGGCATACGCAATGGCGGTGGGAGAAAGAAACGCGTGCATGGGAAGAATTGTCGCATTCCCGACTGCGGGTGGCGCGGGAATAGTCCCCGGAGTGCTGTTTAGCGGGATGGAACAATTAAAAGGAAGAAAAAGAAAACTCTTGAGAGGAATGTTTACGGCATCAGCTATCGGCTTGATAATAGCGGAAGGATCAACGTTATCGGCGGCGAAAGGAGGATGCCAAGCTGAAGTGGGAGCGGGGGCCGCAATGGCGGCAGCCGGGCTCACAGAGATGAGAGACGGCACACCTGAACAGTGTTTTCATGCCGCGGCCATAAGTTTAAAAAGTTACCTTGGACTGGTATGTGACCCACTCGGAGGACTTGTTGAGGTCCCATGCATAAAGAGAAACGCAATAGGGTGTATGGTGGCGATTGGAGCTTCGGATATGGCTATGTCGGGGATACAAAGTTTTGTTCCATTCGATGAGGTTGTAGACGCAATGAAAAGAGTGGGAGAAAGTATGTCGCCAAAACTTAAAGAAACTGCGCTTGGAGGACTGGCAACAACAAAGACCGGAAAAACGATAAAAACAAAAGTATGTTCAAAATAGTTATATTGGCATCTACAAAAGGAACGGATCTGCAAGCGATAATTGATGAAATGGAAGTGGGGAAAATGCCCGGGATAGAGTTGTCGGCCGTAATATCGAACAAAAAAAACTGCTACGCCTTGGAACGCGCAAGGGAACAAGGATATAAAACGATATTTGTTGATCCTAAAAATAAAACGCGGGAGGAATTCGATGAAGAACTTGCAAAAAGAATAGAAGAAAACGAAGCGGATTTAATCGTGCTGGTGGGATATATGAGAATCCTCACTCCCGAATTCGCAAGAAAGTTTAAAAATCGAATAATAAATGTGCATCCGGCACTGTTACCAAAATTTTCAGGCAAAAACTTTTTTGGAAGCAACGTCCACGAGGCCGTACTTTCCGCGGAAGAAAAGGAAACCGGCATGACGATACATTATATAGACGAAGGAGTGGACACCGGAGAAATAATAATTCAAAAAAAATGCCCGGTAACCCCCGAGGACACACCGGAAACATTAAAAGAAAAAGTGCAGGCGTTAGAAAAAAAATGGTACCCCGAAGTCATACGGCGCATTGCAAAAACCCGGTCCACATAACCGGTTCTTTTACCGCCACTTCCAAAAATATTTGATCGCACTGCGCACATGGTGCCAGAAAACTTTTTTCCCAAGTAGCCCGAGATTTGATCCACCGCTCAACCGCTTGTGATTATGGGTCACTTCGACTTCCGGGAAGTAAACTATTTTTTTACCCAACGCCCTAATCTCTCTACACAAATCAAAATCTTCCATAAATAAAAAATATCGCTCATCAAAGCCATCCACTTGCTCAAAAACTTCTTCGGGAATCAAAAAGCAAGATCCAACAAGCAGGTCAACTTCCTTGATTTTCGAGTGGTCAAAATCTTTCATTGTATACTCGGCAACTTTTTTACGAAAGAGCGGCAATTTCCCCAGAAAAGTTCTTTTTAAAAAAAGATCAAAAAAACTCATATCTCTTCTGCAGGAATCCTGTACCGTTCCATCGGGATAAACCTGTCTCGGCCCAAGAATTCCAATCTCCGGATGTTTCTCCATATGGTTCACCATTTTTTGAACACTATCCTCATTAACGAAGACATCCGGATTCAAAATTAAAATATATTTTCCACGCGCATTTTTGACTCCCAAGTTATTCCCGCCGCCAAATCCCAGATTCCTGTCGGATTTTATGAGTTTTATCACCCCCTTTTCTTCGGCTTTTTCAAGATATCCCAGACTTATGGGATCACTTGACGCATTATCAACAGCGATAAACTCAAAATCAAAATTCATTTTACCGCGATAGAAAGCCTCCACACACATTTTCGGAAAATACTTGCTGTTATAATTCAGCAT
>SLNK01000018.1 GCA_007133095.1 Candidatus Peregrinibacteria bacterium
AAACAAAAAATTGGCTTGAGCCCGGATCTCCCTGACGTCCGGAACGTCCTCTTAGCTGATTATCAATTCTTCTGGATTCGTGTCTTTCGCTTCCTATGACGCAAAGCCCTCCCAGTTCCACAACTCCTTCGCCAAGTTTAATATCCGTTCCGCGGCCCGCCATGTTGGTGGCTATCGTGATCGATCCTTTTTCTCCCGCTTGCGTGATTATTTCCGCTTCCCGTTCGTGGTGTTTCGCGTTCAATACGTTATGAGGGACTCCTTCCATTTGCAGTAATCTACTGAGGACTTCAGATTTTTCCACGGAAATCGTTCCCAGCAGAACGGGCTGTCCTTTTTCATGGAGTTCTTTGACTTTTTTTGCTATCGCCACGAATTTTCCTTTGTGTGTTTTGTAAATGCAGTCTCTTCTGTCCTCGCGGCTTACCGGTTTGTTTGTGGGGATTATGATAGTGTCCAGTCCGTAAATTTGATAGAATTCTTCCGCTTCCGTCAGCGCCGTACCGGTCATTCCCGCCAGTTTGTCGAATAGACGGAAGTAGTTTTGGAAGGATACCGTTGCCAAAGTTTTGGATTCTCTTTTCACTTCCACGTTTTCTTTGGCTTCTATTGCTTGATGAAGTCCTTGAGAGTAGCGGCGTCCTTGCATTAGTCTGCCGGTGAACTCGTCAATTATCACGATTTCGCCGTCTTTGATCATGTAGTCTATGTCCGCTTTGTAACATGTGTAAGCGCGAAGCGCCTGTTCTATGTGATGAACTTCCGTGAATCCCGCTTCGGTGTAAATGTTTTCCATTCCAAGAAGTTCCTCCATTTTCTTGACTCCGTCTTCGGTCAATGTGGCGATTTTGGCTTTTTCGTCTATTTCGTAGTGCGAGCCTTCTTTCAATTGGGGGATCAGGCGGGCGTATTGTTGATATTTCGATGTCGATTCTTCCGCGGGCGCCGAGATTATCAGCGGAGTTCGGGCTTCGTCTATCAAAATCGAGTCCACCTCATCCACAATCGCATAGTGCAGGTTTCTTTGAACCACATCTTCCAAATTCGTGACCATGTTGTCACGCAGGTAGTCAAAACCGAATTCGTTGTTTGTTCCGTAAACGATATCGCAGTTGTAGGCGTCTTTTTTTTCTTCTTTCGACATTCCCTGTATATTCACGCCGACGGACATGCCCAGATAATTGTAAAGTCCGCCCATCCATTCCGCGTCACGTTGAGCCAGGTAGTCGTTGACGGTTACGATGAAGACTCCTTTTTCCGTTAGTGCGTTGAGATAAACGGGCATCGTACAGACCAAAGTTTTACCTTCACCCGTTTTCATTTCCGCGATGTCTCCGCGATGCAGAACCATTCCTCCGATGAGCTGTACATCGTAGGGGATCATGCCCCATTTGGTTTCTTTTCCGCGAACTTCCCAAGACTCTTCTTTTATGTGGCGGCACGCGGTTTTAACCAGCGCGAAAGCTTCCGGGAGGATATCGTCCAGTGCTTCTCCTTTTTTTAGTCGTTCCTTGAACTCGCTTGTTTTTGCCAAAACATCGTTTTGGTCTTTGATGGATTTTTGATATTCGCTTTCAATCTCGTTTATCTTTTCCACCAGCGGGTATATTTTTTTGAGAGTTTTTTCATTCTGATCTCCCAGCAGTTTGTTGATAAAATTTCTAATCATGCGGGCATTTTAGCAGGTTTTGAGGAATTGAGAAGGGTGGATGATTTTACTCCTCATACCTCTTCAATATCACACCCACGGTTTTGAAGATGAGTTTGATGTCTTTCCAGACGGACCAGTTTTCTATGTAGAAGCGGTCCAGTTTTACTTCGTCTTCAAAGTGCAGATCGCTGCGTCCGCTTATCTGTGCAACGCCGGTGAGGCCGGGCTTTATTGTCAGGACGAAGTGGTGGTGCTTTTGGTATTTTTCAACTTCTTCCGGAAGGTGCGGGCGCGGGCCGACCAGGCTCATGTTTCCCATCAGGACGTTCCAAAGTTGCGGAAGTTCGTCTATTGAGTATCTGCGTATGAATTTGCCTACTTTTGTTATGCGGGGATCGTCTTTGATTTTTACCAGGGGGCCGTCGCCGCGGACGTTTTTCTCCGCGAGTTTGGTGTATCTTAAGTTGTGCGTGTTCGGATGCATCGATCTGAATTTGTAGAATTTGAAGGGCTTGCCGTGTTGGCCGATTCTTTTTACCGGAGAGCCGTCGTCCAGTTTCGTGAAAAGTATCGGGCCTTTTGAGTCCAGTTTTATCGCTATCGCCGTGATTATAAAAATGGGGGAGAGGACTATGAATCCGAATGTCGCGCCGATTATGTCCATGATTCTTTTTACCACTTTGCCCCAGCCGTCGAGGGGGGTCGGTTTGAGGTTTATTATCGGGACGCCGCGGATTGTTTCTATTTCAATGTTTGTTCTGCGGACATCAAGCAGATCCGGTATGAAGCGATAGTTGATATGGTTCAGTTCGCAAAATTCCAAAATGTCTTCGTTTTGTGTTTCCGAGATATCGGATTTTGTTTGGATTACTTCATCGACTTTGCGTCTTTTTAGGATTTTTTCGAATTCTCTGAGCGGGCCGAGGATTTTGAGATCGGTTTTTTTGGTTTTGCTTCCTATCAGCCCCATTATTTTGTAGCTTGAATCTTGTGAAAGCGCGGTGCTGATTTCTTTTGTTATGTTGTTGTTGCCGATGAAAATCAGGCTTCTTTTTCCGATTCCTCTTCGGAGCAGTGCTACTTGGAGGATTCTTATCAGGGCTCTTCCGAAAATCAGGAGAATCATCGCAAGTGCCCAACTGTAGCCGATCGCGAGTCTGGAAAACGGAAAGGTTCTTGTGAAAAAGAAGTATGTGATGATTGCCATCGCCCAAATTATGACCAGAACGAAGACTCTTTTACTTTCTTGTGAAAATTTGTTTGTTGTTTTGAGTGCGTACATTTTTCCCAGTGCAAAAATGATAATGAGCGCGAGGGAGGCTTTGATACTGAATTGCAGGTATTCGCTTGCCGTTGGGAGGATTGTGTAGTCTATGGGCTGTGCGATGTCCATGCGTTCGGTGAAAATACGCAGTTGATAAGCGGCGGCGAAAGCCAGAACGACCATTATGAGGTCGATGGGGATTTTTATTATACCGAAAAAAATTTCGAAACGTTTCATGCGGGCATTTTAGATTTTTTGGAGGGGAAAAGCAATGGTGGAGGGCAGTAATAGAGGGTGGGGAATAAAAATGGGGCGCCGGAGGCGCCCCTTCTCTTAAACGAGTTATCATAAGCCGAGTTTTGTTTTCTCCGCCGAAAGCGGAAAAATGTGGTCATCTATCTTGGTTGTTTGGAGCCCGCACGAGGCGGACGCGTTTACAACTCCAGCAGCGGGAAAATTTATTTACATTTGGAGGAAAATAAATCTTTCCATCCCGCCTTGCACCTCACAGGGTTTACCCACTTTCCCGCTTGTTTTCCGTGAAGGAAAACTTTTGGGAATGTCCCGCCTGAAGCGGGCTTTTCACCTTTCCCCCGCACTTTTTTGAAACAAAAAGGTACGGGATAGTATCGTCTCTGTGGCACTTTCCCTCCGACGATCTTATTAGGTTTCGTCGTGGCCCGGTGTTACCGGCTGCGATTTTCCGTGGTGCTCGGACTTTCCTCCCCGCACCCGCCTGAGGCGGGTGAGAGGCGACCACTCAAATTTGTTTAAGAGCAGAACGCATTATATAGGATGTGTCAAATCTTGCAAGCGGAAGTGAAAGATTTATTGAAGTTTAGCGCTTCTTGTGGTATTATTATTGCGATGGAAAGTAAAAATAAATGGATTATAGGAATTGTTGTTTTGCTTTTGCTGGTCGGTGGAGCGGTCCTTTTCACCAATCCGGACTTGTATCGTGGACAATTGGCGTTGGATCCGTCGGACATGCCTGTTGAGGAAGAACCGGGGGAAGTTACGCTGGAGACTTTTTGTGTGAACGAATATAACAATTTGGTTTCAGCTGTTGAAAGATCTTCTCAGAGTTTTGAAGTTCTTGGAGATTTTATGAATCCTCTTACCGGGAAGCTTGCGGGACTTCAGATGGAAGCGCCTATTTTGAGGACTTTTGACGGAGAAACTTATGAGGACTGGGACGGAAACGAGCAGGTTTTCAGTTATGCTTCTGTAAAAGGCACTTCAGATAATGCTTATACTCTTTTGAGAGGTGGCAATCGTGATGCGGAGGTCCTAGTTAATGCTTTGACTCAACTCTGTGCCGATGGGGGATACCTCCCGGAGTATTATTAGTTTTTTATAACGCAGCTTTTAGAGAAATCCTTTAAAAGGATTGTTTCTTCATGTTTTTTAGGGAGGGCATCCTTTGGAATCATTCCCACAATTTCGCTTTCAAGAATTTCTATGTTTCTTTTTTTCGCCTCTTTTTTTACTGCTTCAAAAACTTCTTTTATTCCAACGGTTTTGTAATCGGTTATGTTTGTGGAAACTTGTACGATGTTTTTGTGTCCTAGGTTTAATCCGATGGCTTTCACCCCTTTTAATCCGCCGGCGCTTTCGCGTATTTTTTTCGCAATTTCTTTGGCGGCTTCCAAATCTTTGCTTTTGAGATTTATGTTATACGCTATCAAAAAATTTCTTACCCCAATCATAGTGGCGCCCGCGGAACCAAGCTTTTGAGGACCAAAATCCGGCTTTAGAGAGCTGTCTTTCTCAATTTTTTGCTTCAATTTTTCGTATCCTGTCTTTCTGGTATTCGCCAAGTTTTTTCTTTCTTCCGATTTTGCCGCTTTTTCATATAAATATATCGGGATTTTTAATTCTTCCGCAATTTTTGTCGCGAGTTTTTCCGCGTATTTCACACATTCTTCCGCGGAAATGTTTTTCATCGGGACTATTGGGATTACGTCTGTTGAGCCGATGCGGGGATGTTCTCCGCGGTGTTTCGTCATATCTATCAGTTTCGCCGCTGTTTTTGTCGCGTTAAAAGCCGCTTGTACAACAGCTTCAGGATGCCCGATAAACGTTATGACGGAGCGGTTGTGAGAAGGATCGATATGGACATCGAAGACAGAAATTCCTTTCACTTCCATTATGGCTTCCGCTATTTTCTCCACGATTTTTTTGTCTTTTCCTTCGCTAAAATTTGGAACGCATTTGATAACGGGTTCGGATATTTCGATTTGTTTTTTTGATGAATCTTTCATTTGCGAAGGAACTATATCACTGCCGGATCGATTCGGTCAAAACGCCTATTTTTTTCAGACGAAGCAATTAAGAAATATTCTATTCTGCGCAATCCCCGGCATTTTTGAAAACGCCTATTTTTTCTTTTTCAGTTTTTCGAATTCTCTCTGGAAGAATCTCACCGCGTTAAGACATTCTTTTGCTTTTTGATTGTCCGGCTCAAGTTGGAGGGTTTTTTTGAACAACATCGCGGATCTGTCGAATTCTTTTTCGTTTAGATAGCAAACTCCCAGATCATTTAGGATTAACGGGTCATTGGGAGCTAAAAACATTGATCTTTCCAGAAGGACTATTCCTCTTTTTCTTTGTCCGTGGTGATACATGCTCCAGCCCAGACATCTTAGGATTTCAGGGTGATTGGGATATATTCTGTCTGCTTTTTCCAGTAGATCCACCGAGTCATGCCATTTTCCCGTGCAAGAGTAAACAAATCCCAGAAGATAATTTGCGTTTGCGCTGGTTTTGCTTATTTTCAGAGCTTGTTTTAGTGCTTTTTCCGCTTTGTCGTACTTTCTTAAACTTAAATAGTTGTCGCCTATTTCTTCGTATGCTTCCGTGCAGTTAAGGTCGGCTGTCAGGAGTTTTTCACAAAGACGAATTGCTTCCAAGTGCTGGCCCTCGTTCTTCTTCTTATCGGCCTCTTCTATTAGAGGATGAACTTGCTGCTGTGACATTTTGTTTTTGTTTTATTTTTAGCGTTCAGATCATTGTACTTTAAATTTGGTTAAAAATCAAGGTTGCGGAGGTGTTTTTTGAATTCTTTGCCCAGATCTTCATGTTTTAGCGCAAAATGGACGATTGCTTTTATGTATCCAAGCTTATCTCCGGTGTCAAATCGCTCTCCTTCTATTTGGTGGCCGTGGATCGGGGAGGTTTTTATGAAGTTTTTCATGCCGTCTATAAGTCGGAGTTCTTTGTTCCGATTGGTTTTTTGCGTTTTCTCCAGTTCTTTCATCAGTTCCGGAGTTACTACATATTTTCCGGTAAGTGCTAGATTGGATTTGCAGTTTTCCGGGTTTGGTTTTTCCACAAGGCTTTTTACTTTCAAAGTTCCATCCAATTCCGCCATTCCGTATTTTTCACAATCTTTTTTGGGGATTTTGTGAAGACCCACTATAGGTGTTCCGTGTTTTTTGTATTTTGTGAGAAGTTGTTTGAGCGCCGGAGTTTCGCTGTCATAAATATCATCTCCGAAAAGGACCGCAAACGGTTCATCTTTAAGGAGATGTTTTGCGCAAAGGATTGCGTGGCCGTCGCCTAAAGGCCTCATTTGTTTAACATATGTGAAATTCGCAAGTTTTTCGATTCTTTCCATTTCTTTGAGTGCTTGCGTTTTTTGGTTTCGTTTCAAATGTTTGTATAACTTTGATGAAAATTTAAAATGATCCTTTATGGATCTTTTTCCGTCCGCGGTGATTATTATTATGTCTTTTATTCCGCTGTTTACGGCTTCTTCCACCAAATATTGGATGCAGGGTTTGTCAACAAGCGGCAACATTTCTTTGGGTTGTGATTTTGTTGCGGGGAGAAATCTTGTTCCCAAGCCTGCCGCCGGGATTACAACTTTCATGCTTTAATCTTTATTATCTTTGTGTGCTCTTTTTCTTCCTTTGGGATTCTTATTTCCAAAACGTGATTTTCAAATGAGGCGCTTATGTTTTTTGTGTCAGCTTCTTCCGGGAGCACTATTGATCTTGAAAAGCTTCCCCAAAAGCATTCTCTTGTGTAGTAATTTTCTTCCGAAACGCTTTCTATCGGGTTTCTTTCGCCCTTTATGACAAGTACATCATCTGTCACGGATAGATGGATGTTGTCTTTTTCCACTCCCGCAATGGGGGCAAGTATCACTATTTCTTTTCCCAAGTGGTATATATCAACCGACAGTTGCCCAATTTCTTTTTTTAACGGTTTGTTTGCGCTGGGAAGGGGGTGAACTTTTATGCTTGTTGATTTCATTTGAAATATTTAAGAAATTCTTCGCGACTGATTGTTTCTTTTTTGATCAAGTCTTCAGAAATTTTTTCTATCAGTTTTTTGTTTTTAACTATTATTGCTTTGGTTCTTACGTGAGCGTTTTTCAACATCTTTTTGATCAGTTCGTCTATTTTTGCCGCGCTTTCTTCCGAATAGTTTTTTACGTGACCAAAGTCTTTACCAAGAAATACCTCTTCATTACTGTCTCCAAAAATTACGGGACCAAGCTCACTCATTCCGTATTTAGTCACCATGCTTCGGGCGATTTTAGTTGCTTTCTCAAGATCGTTGGAAGCGCCCGTTGTCATTTCTCCGAAGAAAACTTCTTCCGCCGTATATCCTCCCAAAAGTGAGCACAATTCATCTTCAAATTTACTCTTTGTTCTTAAATATTTGTCCTCTTCCGGCATGAACCATGTGGCTCCCAATGACATTCCTCTGGATATAATTGATATTTTATGTACCGGGTCGCAGTTTGGGAGCATGTGCCCAACAACAGCGTGACCAACTTCGTGGTAGGCGGTTATCTTTTTTTCTTTTTTATCCAGAACTTTGGATTTTCTTTCCGGTCCCATGATTACTTTTTCTATCGATTTTTCCAGTTCTCTCATTCCTATGGTCTTCTTGCTTGTTTTTGCCGTCATTATTGCGGCTTCGTTCATTAAGTTTTCTATGTCCGCTCCGGTAAATCCGGGGGTTGATTTTGCTATTTTTCTCAACTCCACCGTTTTTGCCAAAGGCTTGTTGCGGGCGTGAACTTTTAATATCAGTTCTCTTGCGTTGACATCCGGCATGTCAACAACAACTCTTCTGTCAAAACGTCCCGGTCTTAACAATGCGGGATCCAAAATATCCGGTCTGTTTGTCGCAGCTATTACGATTACATTAGTTCCCGTTTCAAAACCGTCCATCTCTGTCAGAATTTGATTTAGAGTTTGTTCGCGCTCGTCATGGCCTCCTCCCATTCCCGCTCCACGGTGTCTTCCGACTGCGTCAATTTCGTCTATGAAAATTATGCATGGTGCATTGCGCTTCGCTTTTGTAAATAAATCTCTCACTCTGGAAGCACCGACTCCCACGAACATTTCTACAAATTCGGATCCGGAGATATTGAAAAATGGCACGTCCGCTTCTCCCGCTACCGCTCTCGCAAGTAATGTTTTTCCTGTCCCGGGCGCTCCAACAAGCATTACGCCTTTCGGGATTTTGGCTCCTATAGATCTGTATTTCTGAGGGTGTTTAAGGAAGTCCACAACTTCCACCAATTCTTCTTTTGCTTCTTCGCAACCCGCTACATCATCAAATGTCTGTTTTTGCTTTTTCTTATCATGCAGTTTAGCTTTGCTTTTCCCGAATGACATCGCTTGATTACTGCTGGATTGTGCCGATCTCATCATGAATACGAAGAAACCGATTATAAGGAGGAACGGAATGAATCCTATTAACATATCTCTCCAGAACTTACTTCCTTCGGTGTCCTCTATCTCTATCGGCAGACTTAATGTCACGTCTTTATCGATCCCCGCGCGTTCAAGCATCTCGTAGATACTTGTGCCCGCCTCTTTATGAAAATGTTGGTTGCTTCCGTCTATCAATTCCACATTTATTTTGTTGTCCACCACGGTGACTTTACTAACCCTTTCTTCTTTGACTTGTTCAACAAAACTTCCGAAATTTGTTTCCTGTGACGGTACTTTCCCCGCGCTGGAAATCATGAAAAAAGCCGTGACGAAGAGCGCTATTACGACCAGATATAGCAGTCCGTTTCTGTGTTGTGGTTTTTGAGGCATTGTAGGCATGTTGGTTATATACTGTACTTTTTTTTTTAGTTTTTCAACCTTATAGTGTTTTTTTCCACTTCAATAATTAGTTGACCGAGTTTTTTTCTTTTGTTGCCGATGTTTTTTTCTATCATGTCCGTAACTTCTTTTAGATGAATGTTGCCGATATTCAATGTGTGTCCGGTTATTTCTTCGTGTAGTTCCATTAGGATTGTTTTTTGAACACTTTTATTTTGTTGTCTGAATGATTTCGCGTCCAATTTGTTCTTTGCAATGGTGTTTTTTTTGAGCCATTTTTGCGCCGATTCCGTTAGGTATTTGTCAATTTCGCTTAATTCAGTCGCGTTTTTTGTGACGGTTTCCGTGAGGGACGGATTCATTTTTTCAAGTACAGGAATTACTTCGTGCCTGATGAAGTTTCTTTTGAATTTGGTATCCCGGTTGGTTTTGTCCGTTTTGAAAGTTATTTTATTGAATTTTAAAAATGAAACTATTTGATTTTTTGATACGGACAGAAGCGGGCGCAGAAGGGGGGGAGTGAAGTCATCAAATTTTTCTTTCATGCCGGAAAGGCCCCGAATACTTGCGCCTCTAACGAAATTTGAAATTATGGTTTCCAGGTTGTCGTCGGCGTGGTGGGCGGTGAGAATGTATTTTGCGTCGTGTTTTTTGGCTAATTTTTTAAAAAAATCATATCTGATTTTGCGTCCGGTTTCTTCCAGTCCTTTTTTGCTTTTCCTGGCAAGCTCCGCGATATTTCTTTTTGTGGAACAAAAAACGGCGGGCTGTCCCTGTTTCTTAACGAATTCTTCTTCCTCATCGCTTTCCTTTCTGAGTGAATGATTAACGTGCGCCACAACTATTTTTATCGGTAGTTTTTTGAGTAAATATAAAAGGAAGATGGAATCGGGGCCGCCGGAAATACCGGCTACCACCGTATCGTTTTCAGACAGGTGGGTTTTAAATTTTTCCAGTAAAGTTTTTTCCAGTTTTTTGCTTTCTTGTGCGTTCATTGTGATTGGCTCAATTTTATTATTTCTTCAAAATTGTCGTCATGGGCGGCTTTGTTGGGTATCGTTTTTCCACACTTCGTGCATTTGTGAGTTATTATCCATCCTTTTTTTCCGCTTTGTGTAATGCTTATCGGTTTCATCGGATTTTTACAGGAACTTTGCCTGTCTCCGGGGTTTTCTTTGTCCAGATGCAGCGAATAAAGGCAATTTCTGCAGTGATTTCGGCATCCGCCTTCAAGTTTCGGATTTTTTTCGCTGCATACTTCGCAATCGAATTCTTCGTTTATTACCGTGAATTTTTTCATCGTTTTCAAATATAGCACAAGTGCAAAAAGACCCCAATTTTTTATTAGGCTAAAAACGGCTGTGCTATGCGGTTTTCCAAAAGGGTATGTTTATGCAAAAACAACTTGAGGGAAGAGAGCGTATTTGTAAGGACGCGGTGTTGTTTTTAGGAAGTGCGGGGAGAGAGCTGCATCCCCGAGAGGCGGGAGCGCAGCCCCCTTACACCCGCCACCGCCCGCCCGAGGCGGGGGCACGGAAGGCGCGGGTTGAAGGGGACGCCGTTCACGTGTGAACGGCTCTGCTTCCTTTTGAGACGCCTCTCGGGTGCGTAGCTCTCTCCCCGCACTTTCATGGAAACGTACCTTCCTGAGACGCCTTGCTTCACACACTCTCTTGCTCCAGGTCTTGTTTGACAACTTGGTAAACCGCATAGCGCAGCCGTTTATTTAATAGCCGTAAAAACAGTGGGGCTTTTTAGCACAAGTGCGTTTATTGGTAGTTGCTAAAATTTTGTTATTCTGTAAAATTCGGCCCATGGAAAGAGACGCAAAAAAGTTTTATGTGACTACGGCCATTGCGTATGTTAATGCGGCTCCGCATATCGGTTTTGCTTTGGAATTGATTCAGGGGGATGCTCTTGCTCGTTATCATCGTTTGCGAGGGGACGATACTTTCTTTCTTACGGGAACCGATGAGCATGGAGTGAAAATTTATGAAGTTGCCAAGGATATCGGAGTTCCAACACGTGAACTTGTGGATATGAATGCTGAAAAGTTTGAGAATCTTTGCGATGCGTTGAATTTATCGAATGATGATTTTATTCGAACAAGTTCTGAACGTCATAAGAACGGAGCGAAAAAGATTTGGAATAAATTGTGCGAGAAAGGGGATATATATAAGGATGTGTATAAGGGGAATTATTGTGTGGGATGCGAGGCTTTTATTCTCGATAAAGATCTTGATGAAGAGGGAAATTGTCCAAATCACGGGAGGAAGCCTGAACTTTTGGAAGAGGAAAACTATTTTTTCAGACTTTCCAAGTATTCGGATCAAATAAAAAAAGCTATTGAGAGTGATGAGTTGTTAATATTACCTGCAAGCCGGAAGAAGGAAATGTTGAATCTTATAGGAGATGAAGGATTGAAGGATGTCAGTTTTTCGCGGCCGAAGAATCTTTTGCCTTGGGGGATAGATGTCCCGGGTGATGACAGCCAAGTTATGTATGTTTGGTGCGATGCGTTGTCGAATTATATAACCGCTTTGGACTACGAAAATGAGGGAAAACTTTTTGAGAAATTTTGGCCGTGTGACGCGCATGTTATAGGTAAGGATATTTTGCGATTTCATGCAGGAATATGGATTGGAATGTTGCTTTCCATGGAAGTTTCTTTGCCCAAATCTATTTATGTGCACGGTTTTATAACGAGTGAAGGGCAAAAAATGAGTAAGAGTCTGGGGAATGTTGTAGACCCTTTTGAGTATGTTGAAAAGTATGGAGTAGAGGCTTTGCGATATTATTTATTGAGAGAAATCCCAACGATGGACGATGGGGATTTTGGATGGAAGAGGTTTGTTAGTCTTTATAATAGCGAGCTGGCGAATTCATTCGGGAATCTTGTGAACAGAGTTCTTATGATGACCGAAAGATATTGCGGGGGGAAGGTTCCGCAAAAGGGTGAGAATGAAGAGGTTTTTCCCGTTGTAGAAAAAATTATGGACGATTATCAAAAAGCTTTTGAGGTTTTTGATTTGAAGCGTGCGTGTGAGTGTATTGTTGAGCTGACCAATTTCGGAAATAAATATATCGACGAAAAAAAACCTTGGGTTGTCGCGAAGGACGAAGGAGATGTGGGGGAGATTTTATATAATCTATTGGAGATTTTGCGCGTTTTGACCGTTTTGTTTGTTCCGATTTTGCCTAATATTGCTTTTCGTATTTCCGAAGGGTTGGGAGTGGGAAAAAATGAATTAAAATTTGAGAAAAAATTGGGAGTTATGAAGGAGGGGGCTTCGATTAAATCCGTGGGAGTGCTTTTCCCAAGAATAGAGGAATAAGTTTTTATACGCCTGCTGCAAGGACTACCAATCGTATGACTATTCTTACTATTGAGTAGGAAAGCATTATTACAAGAAGTCCCGCTATTGACCATGTAAGATGTTTTTTGGCCTGCTCGATTTTTTCGCTTTCATGGCTGCCAATAACCATTCTAAACGCTGAAATTGTAATCATTATTACAGCTACCGGTGCGGCGAAATATAAAAGCCCTCCGGAGATTGTTTGTAATAGTAGAATTGTTACTCTTGCAGTTCCGGACAGTCCGTCCATTCCCTCTGTTTGAAGAGTGGGAAGGTTTATTGGTCTGTAACCGGGATCCAGCAATTGTGCCTGTGCTGTTGCGGCAAATGCCGTGAGTATGAAAGTTGTCAGTCCCAGCAATATAAACAGTTTTTTTGTCATTTTATTATTAGCGTTAAGTGTCACCTCTGAAGAAATCGAATTGCGCTATTCCGGTTACAACGCCATATGCCGCTGCCATTATCGCCATTCCTACAATCAGATATACTATAATACTTTTGGCTTTGGTTAAGTCTTCGTCCCTTCCTTGTGATTTCAGGTAGTAAATTGCCGCGACCACAATTGCGATTATTGTTATTAACATTGCCCATCCAAGAATTGTTTGTATGGTGGTTGCTATTGCTTGTTCAAGGGTTATTTCCGGCAGACCTCTTGTGATTTCCGCCGCTTTCGTGATGTCTCCGACTACTTCTCCCGTTAGAATGTCTACACACTTGTTGTTTATACATACATCCAATTCCCTAGGGCAATCCGCATCTGTTGTACATACAATTTGTGCATACGCCGTTTTATCCGGTGTTTGTATGTTTG
>SLNK01000042.1 GCA_007133095.1 Candidatus Peregrinibacteria bacterium
ACAAAAGTGGTTGTTGAGAGGTAGGTTGTTGGCTATAATGC
This sequence comes from Candidatus Peregrinibacteria bacterium, assembly GCA_007133095.1. Classification (GTDB taxonomy): domain Bacteria; phylum Patescibacteriota; class Gracilibacteria; order UBA1369; family LOWO2-01-FULL-3; genus SLNK01. The sequence continues at coordinate 42 of SLNK01000042.1, forward strand.
AGGCCACCTAAAACCTGCGAATGAGCAAAATTTTGTCCAACTTGAACGATAGGCAAATTGAGGCCGTAACCCATTTTAGCGGACCCTTGCTTGTTATTGCAGGAGCGGGGAGCGGAAAGACTCGTGCTCTTACCAACAGGATTGCTTGGTTAATAGAAGAGAAGAAAGTGAGCCCATGGAATATTCTGGCGGTAACTTTCACCAATAAAGCCGCGAACGAGATGAAGGAAAGGGTTTTGAAACTTCTTTCCGTGGATGATGAAAAAAATTCTCCCACAATAGGGACATTCCATTCCGTTTGCGTGAGGATATTAAGGAAAGAGATACATAATTTGGACTATGAAAACGCGTTTGTGATATATGATGCCGCGGACCAACAGATCCTGATGAAGAGGATTATGGCGGATATGGCTTTGGACCCCAAAAAAATCAATCCGAAGGCCGTTTTGGCTCATATTTCCAATGCCAAAAGCCAACTTTTGGAGCCGGCTGAATACGAAAAATACGCACATGATTATTTTTCGGAAAAAGTTGCGGAAATATATCCCGTCTATCAAAAATCCTTGAAGCAAAACAACGCTTTGGATTTTGACGATATCATCATGAAAACCGTTGAGCTTTTTAAGAAATTTCCGGAAATATTGGATAAATATCAGGAAAAATTCAAATTTATTTCCGTTGATGAGTATCAAGATACCAACAGGGCGCAGTATGTTCTTATAAAAGCTTTGGCTGAGAAATATCGGAATATATGTGTTATCGGGGACGCGGATCAGAGCATATACAGTTGGAGAGGTGCGACTATCCAAAATATTCTTGATTTTGAAAAGGATTATCCGGAAGTGAAAGTTGTTTCTCTGGAGCAAAATTACAGATCCACGCAGGTTATTCTTGAGGGCGCGAATTCAATGATAAAGAAAAATCGCCAGCGTATAGACAAAAATTTGTGGACATCTCGTGAAGGCGGTGAAAAAATACGTCATTGGCTTGCGGACAGCGAAAGGCATGAAGCGGAGCTTATAGCGCGGGAAATTGAAAAAGACCTGATAGGCAGAGAATACCCGCTTTATAAGGACAATGTTGTCCTTTACAGAACAAACGCTCAATCTCGTGTTGTGGAAGAAGTTTTTTTGAGATACGGAATCCCTTACAAAATTGTTGGAGGAGTAAAGTTTTACGAGAGGAAAGAAGTTAAGGATATTATCGCGTATTTGAGAGTGGTTCAGAATCAGAACGATTCCGTCAGCCTTATGCGGATAATAAACACCCCTTCCAGAAAAATCGGCGCTAAAACAATTGAGACCGTCCGTAATTTTGCCATGAGAAACAATCTTTCTCTTTACAAGGGATTGCTTCTGTCCGATGAAATCGCGGATCTTAATTCCGGAAAGTCCTCCGCGGTGGAAAGTTTTATAAAAACAATAAAAGATTTGCAGAATATGAATTCGGAATTTTCTGCGTCCGGTATGATAAAACATGTGCTTGATCGCACCGGTTATAAAAGAATGCTTGATGACGGAAGTGTTGAGGGAGAGGCAAGACTGGAGAACATCGGGGAGCTGATTTCCGTCGCGCAGAAATACGACAAACTTGAGCCGGGCATTTCCTTGAATATTTTTCTGGAGGAAATAAGCCTTATATCCGATATAGACATGGTGGATGACACAGACAACGCGGTTACTCTCATGACTGTTCATTCCGCCAAAGGTCTTGAATTCCCGAATGTGTTTTTGGCCGGGCTGGAAGAGGGGATTTTCCCTCACAGCAGAAGTTTGTTGGACAGATTGGAGTTGGAGGAAGAGCGCAGGCTCATGTATGTCGCGATGACAAGAGCGATGGACCGCCTTTATCTGATTCACGCAAGAAGCCGAACTCTTTACGGGGAGTCCCGCTCCAACGCTCCTTCACAATTTTTGGCGGATTTGAGTAAGGATTTGATTGAGGCAAACTTTGGAGGTCATGGGGCCAGAACTCATATATCGGTTAGTGATATCGGGGAGACTCCGGTTCCAGTTGAACTTGATAGCGGTGTGGATATCGCCTTGTCTCAAGGGGATAAAATAGCGCATAATACCTTTGGTGAAGGATTTGTTGTCGATGTTAACGGAGGCGTTGCCACTATTGCTTTTTCAGACCCCAAGGTGGGAGTGAAGAAACTGGCGCTAAGCATAGCTCCGCTAAAAAAGATTTGATATGAAGATATTTTTTATAGGAGATATATTCGGTGAGGGAGGCAGGGAAACGGTTAAGGCCGTTTTGCCCGGCCTTAAGAAGAAATACTCTCCGGATCTTGTGATTTCCAATGCGGAAAATATAACTCACGGGAGCGGTTTTTCTTATGATTCCATACAGGAAATGAGGGAGGCAGGAATCGATTTTTTTACTTCCGGGAATCACGCATGGAACAATAAGGACGGACTGAAGCATCTGGATGATAAGAGCTTTCCGGTCATTCGTCCCGCTAATTTTTCCGCTTTTAAACTCCCCGGGAGAGGGTATGAGATCGTTAAATGTAAAAACGGTGAAAAAGTTTTGATTATAAACCTGATAGGCAGAATTTTTATGAAAAAAAACTACGAGTGCCCGTTTCTTACCGCCGACAGAATATTGGAAGAAGTGAAGGAGGAAGATTTATCGGCTGTTTTTGTAGACTTCCACGCGGAGGCCACTTCAGAGAAGGAGTCCTTGGGGTATTATCTGGAAGGCAGAGTAAGCGCTCTGATAGGCACTCACACCCATGTCGCGACTGCCGATGCAAGAATTTTGGACGGGGGAACGGCATATATGTCCGATGTGGGCATGACGGGGCCGCTTAATTCTGTTATAGGAGTTAAGAAGGATATTATTATCAGTTCTTTTTTAACTCAACTGCACGCCAAGCATAGACCGGAAACTTCCGGACCGATGATATTCAGCGGCGTGGTTGTAGAGGTTGACTCTTCGACACAAAAAGCGTTAAATATTGAACATGTCTATGTACGAACCTAATTTTGAACCACGCCGCTCTCATACCTTACTTATCTGCTTACTTGTAGCGGCTTTCAGTTTTGTTCTGGGGTGGCAGGCCACGGTCTGGGGCTTTCTTGGAGACGGTAAAGACGCCAGAGAGGCCGAAATCCGCTCCACTCTTTTTCTGAAAAATGATGAAGTGAAAGACCCGTTGAATATGAGTCTTTTTTGGACTGTTTGGAGTAAAGTTGAGGACAAATATGTGGATGTTGACCAGATAAAGGAAGAGAATGTGATTTACGGCGCCATAAGCGGAATGGTTTACGGTCTTGATGATCCTTACACGGTTTTTATGACCCCTGATGAAACTATTGAATTCACTGAAAGCTTGGAGGGCAAACTGGAGGGAATAGGCGCGGAACTGACAATAAAGGACGGTTATCTGATAGTTGTTTCACCTTTGAGAGCAAGTCCGGCGGAAA
>SLNK01000054.1 GCA_007133095.1 Candidatus Peregrinibacteria bacterium
GACTCGCCCATCCGATGATTTTGATGAAGAAGGATTTATTCAGCCTTTGATAAAAATTGATGACAGAGAGCCCCATCATATAGAAGATCGAAGTAAGAAGGAGGTTACGGTGGGTGATGCCGTGGAAGCTCATAAATACGGAGGTAATGTAGGTACCAAAACATGGGATCACGCGCAGGAATCCCTTAATAACTATAATAAATCTTCCGAAGAACCTAACACAGACGATATAAGATGATGAAAAAGGATGATCTAAGCTCGGAAATAATTTTTTATTGCAAGGATTGCGAAGATATTGTGGAGACTTTCCGTGTGGGAGGTAAATATGTTTATAAGTGCAAGAAGTGCGGAACAAAGAATGTGGCCTTCGGCACCAAGCGCAGTGTTTACGGATTTTTCAGATTGGAAGAGAAGGAAGCGAAAGAAGCAAAAAAGAAACTTTCCAAAGAGGGACAAGCATCTTCAGGAAAAAATTAAATTTTTTTAACGAAAATTTAATAACCCTGTGATATAAGGCTTGTGTCAGTCGTTTTTAAAGAAAATAAAAAAAAGTGTTGACGGTGAGTGTTTGCTCACCTATACTGCAGTCAGAATATTTTTTAATCTTATTTATTATGAACACACAAAGTGAAAAAGAGAAGGCCGTTGAACTCGCGCTTGCGCAGATAGAGAAAAATCATGGCAAAGGCGCTGTTATGAAAATGGGCGAAGCCGGCAAAATCCCGATAGAAACCATTTCAACCGGAGCAATATCTCTTGACGTTGCATTGGGGGGAGGAATCCCGAGAGGTCGCGTAGTTGAAATTTACGGGCCGGAATCTTCCGGTAAGACAACTCTCAGTTTACATGTTTTGGCCGAAGCCCAGAAAAAGGGAGGAACGGTCGCTTTTCTTGACGCGGAGCATGCTCTGGATCCCGAATATGCAAGGCGGATAGGTGTCAATGTGGATAATCTTATCCTTTCCCAGCCGGATAGCGGTGAACAGGCATTGGAAATTTTGGAAACTCTTGTTCGAAGCAATGGATTTGATGTCATTATCGTGGATTCCGTCGCGGCATTGACTCCCCGGGCGGAAATCGACGGCGATATGGGAGATTCGCATATGGGGCTTCAGGCAAGACTTATGAGCCAAGCATTGCGAAAACTTACAGCAATTGTTTCCAGAACAAGGACAACCGTTATTTTCCTTAATCAGCTAAGAATGAAAATAGGTGTTATGTTTGGGAACCCGGAGACGACTACGGGTGGACAGGCTCTTAAATTTTATTCTTCCGTGAGGATGGATATCAGAGCAATTGGCAAAATTGAGGATGCCGGAAATGTTGAGAAAGAGTTGGTTGGCAACAGAGTGAGGGTGAAGGTCGTAAAAAATAAAATTGCACCTCCTTTTAAGACCGCCGAGTTTGATATTATGTACAATAAGGGAATTTCTTTTGAAGGTGATTTGCTTGATCTTGCAACAAAATACAACATCACCAGAAAAGCGGGAGCCTTTTACAGCTATGGTGACAATAAATTGGGGCAAGGTAGGGAAAATTGCAAAGCGTTCCTGCTGGAAAACGAAAAGGTTTTGAGCTCATTGGAAAAAGATGTAAAAGCTCTGCTTTTCGGATCCCCAAAGGAAGTTGAAAATCTCATTAAAAAGGGTGGCGCTAAAAAAGAACAAGTCGATGAGCAATGATTATGACAAATTACTGAGTTATTCTTTCCGCTTGCTTGCCAAGAAACGCTATACGACATTAGAAATTAGCCAAAAAATGTCGCGTTTCTTGCATAAAAGTGCAATCAATGACGAGGAACTTATCGGGGAAGTTCTGGAACGCCTTACGGAATTGAATTATCTGGATGACCGTCAATATGCGAAGGATTATTGTTCCGGAAGGGAGAATTCAAGACCCAGCGGGAAGGCCCTTGTAAGGCGCGGGCTTAAAATGAAGGGGATCCCATCTCAAATAATAGATGAAGTGCTGGATTCTCCCACTTTTGATGAGTTTGAATTGGCAAAAGATGCTTTTTCCCGAAAGTCCAACCAATGGAGAAACATTCCTCCCCAAAAACTTAAAGAAAAAGCTTTTCGCTTTTTAGCTTCACGCGGTTTTTCTTCCGATACTATTTACAAAGTTGTAAATGCCCAGTATGATGACCCTACTTGAGTAGAGTCTTCTTTTATGAGGATTCTGCTTTTTATCTGTTAATTTTTACAATATGCAATCACAATTTTTGGCCGCGATTAATCAGTTATGCGATGAAAAAAATATCCCCAAGGATACAGTTATCGAAACAATTAAGGCCGCCCTGCGTGCGGCGTACAAGAAAGACTACGGAACCAAGGATCAAGAAGTTGACGTTGAACTGGATGACAATTCCGGCCTTGCCACCGTGTATCTGCTAAAAACTGTAGTCAAGAAAGTTGAGGATGAAGATTTGGAAATTTCACCGGCGGAAGCAAAAAAATATGACAAGAAGGCAAAACTGGGAGATACGGTAAAAATAGATGTTACTCCCATGAACTACGGGCGTATAGCGGCTCAAGCGGCAAAACAAGTTATTATTCAACGGGTACAAGAAGCTGAAAGGGATGTCATGTATGAAATGTTTAAAGACAGAGAAAATGAGCTTATAAACGCTGTTGTTCACAGGGTTGACGGAAGAAATATTTACCTTAATCTCGATGATAGAATCACGACAAATCTCCCCTATGAACAGCAAATTCCGGGAGAAAAATATTATGCGGGCCAAAGGATAAAACTTTATTTGGACAGGGTTATAAAAACCACAAAAGGTCCCGAGCTTCTGATCTCCAGAACTCACAAAAATCTTGTAAAGAAACTTCTTGAACTGGAAATTCCGGAAATAAAATCCGGTTTGGTTGAGGTTAAATCAATAGCCAGAGATCCGGGTGTAAGGTGTAAAGTTGGCGTCTCCTCAAGTGATGAAAAAATTGACCCGATTGGGTCTTGTGTAGGCCAAAAAGGTGTACGTGTTCAAAATATAATGGATGAATTGGGAGGAGAACGAATAGATATTATCCAGTGGTATGAAAACATGGAGGAATACATAAAAACCGCTTTGGCTCCCGCGAAAACAACTGTTATCCAGCTGTTTGATAAGGAGAAACGCGCTAAAGTTTTCGTTCAACCGGACCAAAGGCCGCTTGCAATAGGCAAACAGGGACAAAATGTCAGACTCGCTTCGATTCTGACAGGCTGGGAAATTGACATATTGGATATAAGCGAATACGAAGGAGACAAATCCAAAGCAAAAGCCAAGAAAGAGGAGAAAATCGTCGCCGAAACAATTGAAGAGCTTGGTATAAATGATGAGCTTGTTGAAAAATTGAAGACCGCAAACCTAACTCTGGTCGAACAGCTAAGGGGATTGAGTGCCAAAGACCTTTCTGAAGTTGAGGGGATAGATAAAGACGGAGCCAAGGAAATTGCTGACGCAGTTAAGAAAACCAAGTAGCTTCCGCCTTTATTTTTAAACGTTTTTTTGATATAATTACCGGATAGCATATATCCGGTTTTTATATGGATGAACCAAAAGTGGATCAAAAAGTGGAAGAAGCGAAATCCGCTGAATCTGAGAAGTCTAAAGCTTCAAAGGTTGATTTTGATCGGGGCGTGTCACAAATAAACAGGGAGTTCCAAGAAAAATCCACCCGTAAGCGTGCCCATGACATGGGATTGGCTTATATAGATCTGGGTCGAACCCCTTTGAATCAGGATTTCCTTAAGCTCATTGAATATGAAACCGCAAAAAATGCTCGGATTATCCCGTTCTTCAGAGTAGGTAAAAAAATTCGTGTTGCCGTGCAAAACCCTGAAGCCCCGGAAACAAAAAAAGCGATAGATTCTTTGCGTAATGAGGGATATGAAGTTGATATAAGTGTCGCTTCAGTCTCCGGAATAGAAGACGCTCTTAAATTTTACGGAGAAGCCCAACAAAAGTATAGAAAAATAGAATTGGTAAAGGGCGCCGGGAAGGAATCAATCGGAACCTATGAAAAAGAAATCGCCGCGCTTTCGGAGTTGAGTAAAAAGCTTGAAACCATAACCGCGGAAGAAGGCCTTAATCTTTTGGATGTTACCGCAATGAAAACGGGGGCATCCGATATCCATTACGAGCCTGAAGAAAAAACCGTTATCGTCAGGTTTAGAATTGACGGAGTTTTACACAAAGGTCTTGAGATGAAACACGAAATTTATAAAAATATATCAAAACAGATAAAGTATTCCAGTAAGATGCAGCTGAATGTCATTACCATTCCGCAGGACGGCAGATATTCTTTTGTTTTTAATGAAAGAAAGATTGGTGTCCGTGTTTCTTCCATCCCCACGCCGTACGGAGAATCCTTTGTTTGTCGTTTCTTGGTTTCCGAAGATGAACCGAAAGGATTTGATTCACTGGGATTTCAGGATTCCGCTCTTAAAAAGTTGGAGAAAGTCTGTAAAATATCCCACGGGATGGTTTTGGCAACCGGCCCCACAGGAAGCGGAAAATCAACGACCTTATACGCGATAATAAATAAGATGAACACTCCCGAAAATAAGGTCATTACTCTTGAAGATCCCGTTGAATATCCGATATCCGGCGTTACTCAAAGCCAAATAGATGAAAAACGCGGATATGATTTTGCGAACGGATTAAGGGCTCTTTTGAGACAAGATCCGGATATTGCGATGCTTGGGGAGATTCGTGATCTTGAAACGGCTCAGACGGCCGCGCAAGCCGCATTAACCGGACATATTGTTTTGAGTACTCTTCATACAAACAGCGCAATAGAGACTATTCCGCGCCTTGTGAATATGGGTCTGCCTCCTTTTATGATTGCTCCTTCGCTGGATACCATAATCGCGCAGAGGTTGGTCAGGAGAGTTTGTTCAAAATGTTCCACTATGGAAGAGCTTTCCGAATCTGAAAAAAAGGAATTTAAGGATGTTATGGATAATCTTGAAAAGATTAATCATAATGCCGTGGTTGAAGTTCCGGAAAAAGTTGCCCGCGTCAAAGGATGTGACGCTTGCAGTCAGACCGGATATAGCGGAAGGCTTGTTCTTGCCGAGATTGTTACCATAGATGAAGAAATAAAAGCGTTGATTTTGAATGATTCCAGTTTGGTCGATTTGATTAAGGCAGCGAGGAAAGCGGGCCTTATTACAATGAGGGAGGATGGTTTTTTTAAGGTTGCCCAAGGGTTAACTACTTTGGAGGAAGTTTACAGGGTTACCAATGTTTCAGGCACCTAGTGGAAGACATCGCTTAGCTTGTATATTCCTTTTTTTTGATATACCAGTCCGTTTATTTCCAAGAAAGATAAGACGGCGAGGGCTTGTTGGGTAGTCAATTTACTTTCCTCTACAATTTTTTCCAGGGGTTTTCCCCTCCGGGACCCGATTGTCTCTATTAAAAGCCGTTCTTCTCCGCTGAGTTTGCAGTGTTTTAGAATTGCGCTCTTTGCAGGTGTGCCGCTTTTTTTGCTGGAATTAGGCGGGTCTTTGAAAGGAAGCGCCTGTTTTTTTATTATCTCTATTATTTCTTGCCCGGAAGATATTGGATGGGCGGCTCCGTTTCTGATGAGTTTAAGGACTCCAAGGCTGCCTTTTCTATCAATATCTCCCGGTACCGCAAAAATGTCTCTTCCCTGTTCAAGAGCGAAATCCGCTGTTATGAGGGCGCCGGACTTGTCCGGCGCCTCAGTTACCAAGGTTCCCAAAGAAAGGCCGCTGATTATCCTGTTTCTCTGCGGAAAATTCATTTTGAGAGGAGGACTGCCACACGGATATTCAGAAATTAACAACCCGTTTTTCTCAATTTCTTTAGCCAACTTTTCGTTTCCCGAAGGATATATTTGATCCAGTCCGCTTCCCAAAATCGCTATCGTTTTCATCCCGTTCTTAAGAGCCGCTTTGTGCGCTATTGTGTCTATTCCCCTTGCAAGCCCGGAAACTATCGCGATGTCCAGAATAGAGAGTTCCCTGATTATTTTCTCCGTCACATATTCGCCGTAATCACTGAAAAATCTGGTTCCCACAACGCTTATGCAACTTTTTTCAAGAACGGATATATCACCTTTGCAGAACAATTTTTCCGGCGCGCCGTAAATTTCTTTCAGGAGAGACGGATATCTCGAATCCTTTGTATTAATAATAATCATGCTTATTTTCTAGCATGTGCTTATAAATTTTTTCTAAATTCTTTCTAAAAAATTTTTATGCCGGTGCAGCGTCCACAAGCCTTACAAGAATTTTTTTCAACTCCTTGTGCTCATCTCTGTACTGTTTTTGTATGAGTTCCCTCTGGCATCTGAGAATCATGGATTCCGCCTCTTGAGGTCTGTAGGCGTTTTCCATGGGTATTACCGGATCACCACTACCCATTTTACTCACATATATATCACCGTAATTGAATATTGTTCTTGTGAAACCCCTTATGTCGTAGCTGACACCTCCTATAACCTGATATTCGATTCTTGTACTTCTAACTCTAAAAAATAAGGTACTGCTGATACATACCACCCCCAAATCTGTTATTATCCATGCTCTTCCGTACCAGTTCATTGACTCTATCAATATCCTCCAAAGGCCCCAGAGGATTAAAACCGCCGCAAAAGGTGCGGTTATAGGAAAGGCAAGTATCAAAAGTATTGGAAATACAATAAAAAGCACTATGTTTTTTGAAAGTCTTCCAACAAGCATTGCCGGATGCTGTCTAAGGATATATCTAATTCTTTCTCCTTTTTCCAAGTATTCCTTAAAAACCTTTCCTCTGATTTTCGTGAAGTATTTTGACATCGCATAATGATACCATTTTTGCGACTTCCAGTCAATTACCCATATTAGAATTGCAGACTTCCTATCCTTATTTCCGGATTTTCCGTCACTTCTCCGATTATTGATGCGTTTACCTTCTTTTCCCCGCAGATTTTTAGGATTTTCCCGGCTTCTTCGCCATCAGCTATGAGAATCATCGCCACTCCCATATTCCAGACCTTATATGCCTCTTCCGGTGCCACATTCCCTATCGCCATTAATTTTACAAAGACCTCAAGAGGATTTGGCGGATTGTCTATATTCGCGCCAAGATTGTTATTCTTAAGCACTCTTTTTATGTTTCCGGGAATTCCCCCTCCTGTTATATGCACTATCCCTTTTATCTCCACAATCCCTTTCCGTTTGTATCTTCCGTGCATTCCCAATAACAGATCACTGTAAATTATCGAGGGGGTTAAAACCGCCTCTCCCCAAGTCATGTTTCCGTTGTATTCTTTGTTTGCCCAGTCTTCTCCGTATTTGTTCCCCAAAATGTGCCGGACCAAAGAAAAACCGTTTGACCTCAATCCCGCTGACGGAAGTCCGATTATTTTGTCCCCGGGCCTAATTTTTTGCCCGTCTATGAGCTTGGATTTTTCCAAAATACCTATTGCGGTGGCGTTCCAAATGTATCCATTCACCATATTTCCAAGTTCCGCTATTTCACCACCCGGAACCACGATTTTCTGCTCCAGGGCTGCCTTTTCCAGTCCTGACATTAAGCCAGTAACTTTCTTTTCGTCAAGTTTGTTAACATCCAGCGTGTTTGTTATGGAAATTGTTTCGGCTCCCATGCAAATTGCGTCATCCGCGACCATCGCCACCAAATCGTAGCCAAGCGTATCGTACTTTCCGACCATCTCCGCAACATTGATTTTGCTTCCCACTCCATCGTCATTCTGCACCAAATAGTAATCGCCCATGTCCAAAGCTCCGGAAAATCCTCCTTCATCAAGCAGGGGCTCTCCAATCATCCCTTTTCTGGAGATGAAGGTGTTTTTTGCCGCATTGTAAGCAATGGCGGAACACTTATCCCCCAGTTCTATGTCAACGCCTGATTCTTTATATGTTGCCATGAATCTTAATTATATCCGGAATTCTCCTTATCACTGACAATTCTTCCTTTTTCAAGCCTGATAACCCGTTTTTTCAACTGATCCACAACGGATCTGTTATGTGTAGCCAAAATAACCGTTGTTCCGCCTTCATTGATCTTCTGGAAAAGTCTTGCCAATGAATCTGTGTTTTCGTGGTCCAAATTACCCGTCGGTTCGTCCGCAAATAAGAGCTCCGGCGCGTGCACAAGGGCTCTGGCGATGGCTGTTTTCTGTTGCTCGCCTCCGGAAAGCTGTCTTGGGAAATTATTCCTTAAATTCTCCAAGCCGGCTAGTTTAAGCACAGAAACAGTCCTCTCTTTTATAAAATCATTTTCATATCCCGCAACTTCCAAGGCAAAAGCGACATTTTCGAAGACAGTTTTTTTCGGAAGTAATTTATAATCCTGAAAAACTATCCCTATTCGCTTTCTGTAGGCTTGTATTTTGTTGTAATCCAGCGAATCAACCTTGTAGTCATCAACCGTTATTTCGCCTTTGTCTATTTCTATCGCTCCTATCAACGCGTGAATCAATGTTGTTTTTCCCGCTCCGGCCTCTCCCACAAGCGAAACAAACTCTCCTCCCTGTACCTTAAAGGAAATGTCATCCAAGACTTTATTCTTTCCGTACTTCTTTGTAACTCCGTTTAGAACTATCATGTTTCGATTATAACAATTATCTGTGGTATTTGTCATGGATTTCTTTCAACTTCTTATCCGTGACATGGGTGTAAATCTGAGTTGTTGTGATTGAACTGTGCCCCAGCAACTCTTGCACCGATCTGATGTCCGCTCCGTTTATAAGTAGTTCCGTGGCGTAGCTGTGCCGCAAAGTGTGCGGCGTAACTTTTTTGATTATTCCGGCTTTAAGGGCATATTTTCTCACCAGATTTTCTATGCTGACAGTGGTAAGGCGCCTTTTCTCATCGTCCAGAATCTCCTTTTTTATGTTGTTTATGAATAGCGGATTCAGGTTGTCTTTTCTATCTTTAAGGTATTCATCTATGGCTTTTGCCGCTTTTTCAGACAAAAAAACTATCCTCGGCTTGCTTCCCTTTCCAATAACTCTGAATTCCCTTCTTTTAAGGTCCACTCTGTCCCTGTTGAGCCCCTCCAATTCGCTTACTCTCAGCCCCGTTGAATATAGTGTTTCCAGAATCGCGGTGTCTCTGCTCCCGTTTTTGGCAGTTTTTTTCACTTCCCTGAAAATACGATCAATTTCTTCACGGGATAACACTTCCACCGTCCTTTTTGGAGTTTTTGCCAGTTCTATTTTTTCCGGCGCCAAAGTCTTTACATCGTTTTTTATCAAATATTTGAGAAAAGCTCGAAGCGCGATTATGTGGTAGTTCTGTGTTTTTACTCCAAGGGATCGTCTTTTTTTGTCCGTGTAGCGGTTCAAATAAAGCCGATACTCTCTTATGGTTTTTAGAGTTATTTCAGAAGGGGGAATGTCTTTGCCGGAAAATTCCAAAAACCTTTTGAGATAGTGTTTGTAATTTTCAATTGTTTTCACGGACTTGTTTTGCCCGACCTCGCAGTGTTGCAGAAACTCGTCTATGTAAGCTTTTATTTTCATGACAAAACAATATTCGCAAGAAACCTTGTTATTAGCAAGAGCGGGTGTGGAGTTCCATCTATCTCTCCACGGACTCTACGGCACTGCGGAGTTTTTTGCAGAAGTTTTTGCTTACCGTTTCCTTTCGTTTCTTTTCCGGATCGTTCTCCGGGATTTTTTCAATGCATTCGTCCTCAATTTCGCTAAGATGAAGAGAGAACTCTATCGCTTTTTTGGAATTTTTCTCCGGTCTTTCAAGAATTACCTGATTGGCCTCCGCGGCAAATCCCCTCTTTTCGATTTCGGGCATTATCACTTCGTCCATCACTTTTTTTACAAACTTTGCCGTTTCCGACAAATTGCTTTTCTTTTTGTTTTTCTTTTCAGGCATGTTTTTGTTTTATTTGTCCGTTTAGTATATCATATTATTCGCTTACTTTCAAATTATGAATTTTATTGATCTGGAGAAAAAAGAGGAATTGACCCTTGCTCCTTACGCTTTAAAAAGCTCCATGAGCGCCGGCCGTAAGTTCAAAGAGGATAAAGCGGGAAACAGACTTTGTTTTCAGAAAGATAAGGACAGGATAATTCACTGTAAAGCATTCAGAAGGCTTGACCAAAAAACGCAGGTTTTTGTTTCCGGCGCGGGGGATCACTATCGGACGAGGCTGACGCATACTCTTGAAGTGGCGCAGATAGCCAGGGATATCTCCAGAAGGCTTGGTCTTAATGAGGATCTTTGTGAAGCCATCGCTCTTTCCCATGATCTGGGACATCCTCCTTTCGGGCATGCGGGGGAAGAGGCGCTGGATGAAGTAATGCGTGAATTCGGAGGGCATTTTGAGCATAACGAGCAGAGCAGAAGAGTTGTTGAGGTTTTGGAAAAAACATATCCGGATTTCAACGGACTTAATCTGACATTTGAAGTTTTGGAGGGTCTGATAAAGCATCAGACGGCTTGGGATCAGGCGGAAAAGAAGTTTGGATCTTCCTCACACTTGGAGGCTCAAGTTGTGAATATAGCGGATGAAATAGCTTATACAAATCATGATATGGACGACGGATTAAGATCCGGGATTATAAAAATTGCCCAACTGAGAAAATTTGCTCTTTGGAAAAATGCCGAGGACGAAGTTCATAAACGCTACGGCAAAAATATCGATGAACAGATTTTGATTTCCAGAGTGATAAGCTCTATTATCTCCGCGATGATTGATGATTTATGCGAGAACACGATCATGAATATCGAGAAATTGGGGATTAAATCTTCCGATGATGTAAAAAAAGCGGATAAGGATATTGCCGAATTCAGCAACGAAATAAAAAACCCTTTGTCCAAGATGCGTATGTTTTTGTATGAAAATTTTTATCTGAATCCTCTTGTGGCGGCTTTTACATCCGAGGGGCGGAAAATGATCAAGAGCCTTTTTCATTATTATTTTAAAAATGTTGATGCCTTTCCCAAAAAAGAATTTTTGGAGGATGCCGAAGACGCCGTTACCGCGGTGAAAGACTACATCGCGGGGATGACGGATGGATTTTTAACAAAAGAATTCGAAAAAACTCTGAAATAGTCTATACTTCTTCCATATGCTATGTTCAAAATGCCAAAGCAACGATACTCGTGTTCTTGATTCTAGGGAAACCGATGGTCACAAAGCGGTCCGCAGGCGCCGTGAATGCCAGGCTTGCAAGCATCGCTTCACCACTTTTGAACGTGTGGAAAATGTTAAGTTTTTGGTTGTAAAAAAAGATGGAAGCAGGGAGGGATATGACCGCGATAAAGTTGAAAAAGGAATTTGGAAGGCCTGCCAGAAAAGGAAGGTCACGCATGACCAAATTCACAAACTTATTTTGGAGCTTGAGGAGAAATGGACAAACCTCGGTAAAGAGATCCCCAGCAAGATGATAGGGGAAGGGATTATGGACGCTTTGAGAGAGTTGGACGATGTCGCTTATATTCGTTTTGCTTCCGTGTACCGCCAGTTCAAAGACATAGACACCTTCAAAAAAGAGCTTCAAAAGCTGGACAAGGGTGTATAGGAAACTACCCCTTGACAGATTTGCGTCATTGGTCTACTCTATGCGTCGCTTTAGGTTTGAATAATTTACTTTTGCAATGTCAAAAATAGAAAACTCGCGACAAGGTGACAGAGAAAACAAAGAAGATGCTGAGAAAGCGCTTTTGTACCACGAAAAACTTTTGGTTATCAGAGATCTGATTAAGAGAATTGATGAAATGGAGAATGCCCATCCTTGTATTGTTGATTCTCCCGCTTACATTGAAATCAGGTATAGAATTTCCGATCTTAGAGACGGAGATTATGAGTATGATTGCCTAAGGGATCTTTATTGTTCTTTTGTTTCTTTTTTGAGGGTTGTTGTGTACAACCAGCCTTCACGCGCAGATGTGCCTTCAAACGGGCTGAGAGTTGTGCAACCGGGGGAAGTTCGTCCTCCCATCGATTATTTTCATCCCACTTTCTACGCCCATTATGAGTATGTGAAAGAATTTTTCCTTTCAGACGGACCGGAAAATTCCATAAGGCGTGAAGTGATGTCCGCCGCTTTGTCTATTCTGATGGGAGAAACTCCTCACGGTCCCGAGAAAGTCTGGCCAAATCCGGAGAAAAAAAACGGATATGAAGAGTGCGTGAGAGAAAAAATAGAAGATATTTTAGCAGAGACCAATCTAAGTTTTCATTTGGAATTGTTCCCCTACCCCGAAGAC
>SLNK01000006.1 GCA_007133095.1 Candidatus Peregrinibacteria bacterium
GCACGGGAATTTTCATTGCTTTATGCGTGTTCGTAAATTTTTGATTATCTCCCGGCCCGCTTTTCTGTTCATCTCTTCTATTATTTTTGTTTTTCTGGTTATTACTTCCTGCGCCCATCCAGGATTCTCCACGTCTATTACCAAAACGCTGTCTTTAAAATACGCGGGCTCTATGTATTTCTGCGCTATTTCTTTCCCGGAAAATACTTCCGGCAAAATCTTTCTGAAATCCCCGCATATTTTTGCAGCTTCCACCTCCCTTCCCACGCCATAGCTTTTTGCGGCTTTACCAATGTACTGCTGAAACGGTTCAAACATGAGTTATTATTTTAAACATTTCTTCCGCCGCTTTTCTCCAACTGAATTCAGATGATCTTCTGATCCCTCTCTCAATCAACGCAACTTGCATTTCAACATTTTTATATAACATTGTTATGCTTTCCGCAATCTCTTGCGAATTTTTGGGATTGAATAACACAGCATTGTCTTTGCCGCATACTTCCGGGATTGATGACGTGTTTGCCGCCGCAACGGGAGTTCCGCAACTCATTGCTTCCAGTACCGGCAAGCCAAACCCTTCATATAATGACGGGAATACAAAAATGGATGCCGCATTGTAAAGGTGTATAAGTTCCTCTTCACTGACGATCCCCGTAAAAATCACATCTTCCTCCAATTGCAGATTTTTCACGGCTTCTTTTACTTCCGGGTGAAGCGGGTCCGGTTTTCCGGTTATTACAAGTTGGATATCGAGGCGCTTCTCTTTTCTTAAAATATTAAAAGCCTCAATAAGGCGCGGTAGATTTTTGTGGCTGCGCCAGACTCCCGTGTAAAGGAGAAAAGGCTTCTCTATTTTATATTTTTTGAGCGTGGGGGTAAGTTTTTCCAACTCTCTGATCAATTTGAATTTTGGATCAACTCCGTTGTATACCACTTGAATTTTTTCCTTGGGTATGTGGAGATGTTTTACTATGTCTTTTTTTGTATGTTCGGATACGGCTACAATCTTTTTTGCCCTTTTGGTAGCGCTTTTTATCGTCAAATTGTATGCCAGTTTGTGATGCCATTTTCTCATTTTTCTGCCCGCAAAAAGAGAAAGGGTTAGATCATGGATGGTTACGGTGAAGGGCTTCCTGTAGAGAAGAGGAACATTGAAATGAGGAAAGTGAATTACATCGCATTTTTCTTTGCGAAGTTGTTTTGGAAGCTTTAATTGTTCCGCTGCTGAATAATGCTTGGCGTTTACCAAAACTTTTTTGGAATGCTCTCCCACTTCAAATTCATTGTATTCTTTCCGATTGAAAAAAAAGACCAGTTCATGCGGACACTCCAGTTTCGCGTTGAGATCTGTAAAGTGTTTTACCAGCTCATATGTGTATCGCCCGATCCCCGTGAAGCCGGTCCCGAAGATTCTACAATCTATTCCTATTCGCATGTGACAAGCATAAATTAATTTTGCTTGTTTTTGAATTAAAAATGTATTATCTTCCCTTTGCTTTTTGAAATTTTGGCAAAGTGGAGCGGTAGTTCAGCTGGTTAGAACGCCTGCCTGTCACGCAGGAGGTCGCGGGTTCGAGTCCCGTCCGTTCCGCCATTTTTAAAAGGCTTTTACAGGTGCTTTCCCAGAGTATGCCTGCCTCTTCGTACCAGTTTTTTTATCGCCTCTTGCTCAATTTGCTTAACTCTCTGTTTTGAAACATTAAGAACTTCCGCTATTTCCTTAAATTGAGTCGGTTCTTCTTTGAGAAGCCTCTCTTTTATTATCATTTGCTCTCTTTCGCTTAAAATGTCCCGAATGGTGCTTCGGGTGTCTTCTATCATTCTGTCTTCATCTATTTTTTCTTCAGGGCTTTCCGATGGTCCCGTAATAAAATCCATCATTGTGTACTGTCCTTCTTCGCCAAATTTTTTATCAAGAGAGTCTATATAGCGATTTGCAAAGATCTTTAAATATTTGTACGCGTCTTCTTTAGAAACGCTTCTTTCCTCTGAAAACGCCCGAATCAACTCTTCTTCCGTTGGTTGCCTATTAAGAATTACGGACAACTCCCCTGATATTCTACCAAAATGCCTCAACTCTTCTTTGATGTATACGGGGAACCTTATTGTTCTTCCTTTTTCGTCCAATGCCCTTTGAATCCCGGCCCTGATCCACCAAACGGCATATGTGGTAAATCTAAATCCTTTTTCCGGATCAAACTTTTGTATGGCTTGTATCAGCCCTATGTTCCCTTCTTGAATCAAGTCTTC
Organism: Candidatus Peregrinibacteria bacterium; assembly: GCA_007133095.1. Taxonomy (GTDB): domain Bacteria; phylum Patescibacteriota; class Gracilibacteria; order UBA1369; family LOWO2-01-FULL-3; genus SLNK01. Next base: position 2,251 of record SLNK01000006.1, read on the forward strand.
CAAATCCAAGCCCCTGTATAAATATCGCCTTGCTATGCTGGCCACCAGATATTGGGTTCCGCTTATCAATCTTTCTTCTGCAAATTTGTTCCCCTGTTTCGCCAGTCCCATTAAATAAGCCTCCTCGTCACGGGTTAGTTTTTTGCCTGTTTCTTTTATTTTTTGAAGTTCTTCACTTCCAATCTCCTCACTTTCTTTTAGCTCATCAGTTGCCGGGTATGCATCCTTTGAGAGTTTTTCAAAATCAATTAAACCTATTTCTATTCGTGGGTCCATCCCCGCCCTAAGTTCCGGATTCATATTTTAGTCTGTGTTTATAAAAATGGTGGAGTATATTCTTTTAAGATTTTAATTATGTCAAGGGTGAAAAAAGCTTTTTAATTTCTTCCTTGTCCACCCTTATCCCCTCCGGCATATAAATAACCATGTCCTCGTTTGCCAGATACAGATCAAATCTGGTTGCTTCAGACGCTTTTATCCCCAATGCGTCTTTTACTCTCCTGACGCGGAACTCCCCAACCGAGATGCGTCCGGATTTGTCCATTTTTAATCTCTGCGGATAGTATCCTTCAGGGCATGGGACTTTATCGGCGTCCGCCAATATCATAAACGGTAAATCTCCTTTTGCTCTTTCGTCCAAAGTCTCTTGTACGAATATTATTGAATTTTTTGCCGACATTTCTTTTAGGGCTTGCTTCACGCTGATTCGTCCCTTTTTGTCAGCCTTTCTTTTTCCTAAACTTTTTATACTCAACTCTTTTTCGATTTCTTTAGTTTCCTGTCCGGCAAGCAATATTTGGACGCCTTTTTTTGTAGCACTTATTATTTGTTCCGGCGTTTCAATTCTTACTTCTTCGTCTGTTATTTCTATTTTGCCACCTCCCTCAAACACTTTTGCGTAAGCGCTTAAAA
>SLNK01000003.1 GCA_007133095.1 Candidatus Peregrinibacteria bacterium
AATTTTCGTTTCTTAAAAATCAAAAAAAGCACCAAATAAGCCAACATGATACCGACAACATAAGAAAGTCCGTACCAGTGAATCCTTAACGGCCCGGATTCAAAAAAAATGGGAGAAAGGTTGTTTGTATAAATCATGGTGCGATTATAGCATTTTTTGGCAAAAAGCGAATAAACGGAAAGAGCCGCCGGCGTTCGCCGGCGGCTCTCCAAAACTTTAAATTGAGTTTATCTATTCAACAAGCTTCAGTGCTTCAACAACAATCTTAACAAAAGCAGCACGACTCAAAGGATCCCCGGGATTCAACTTCTTTGATCCGTCGGGAAGAGTATCTCCTTCAATCAATCCTGCAAGGACAAGTCCCGCGACAGCACTTTTGCTATCAGCTTTTACCAATCCTCTGTCAGGGAAGGTTTCAAGAACCGAATGATCATCACTTTCCAGGTCTAAAGCTTGGGCAATCAGCTCCATCATCTGCAAGCGTGTTGTTTTCGCCCACGCCGGGGCATCTCCAAAAATAGCCTCCAAGTCGACTCCGCTCGTCGCCAGATAAGTAGCTGCGCTACGAGCCCAGTCAGGCTGATTGACCACTAAAGGATTGTCCATATCCACATCCTCGGGAACGTTTTCAAGGCCTCCCGCAACCGCCCTAGCCGCAAGAGCCAAAGCTTCAGCTTGGTTTATAGCCCTTCCCGGACTCATGTTCATAACTCCGTCAACTAGCTCTCCGGTCAGAAGATTTCTGGCTTTTGCGGCTACCGCATAACCAAAGTACCAAGCCTCCTCTCCGTAGTGTAGATCGTAAAAAGGAAGTCTTCCTTCCGCCAATTGTGACGGCTTGTCATCTTCATATACCTCGTGCAATTCAGATAGAAGTTGTTCGAGGCTGTCTCCCACGTCCTCCCACTCTTCTGAAGTGGCGGGAACATCGGTAAGCCTGTCCCTAACAGTTTCAAGAGCTCTCTCTACCGTCTCCGCACCCTCGGCTGAGAAATTTCTTACACCGGCAAATTCGATAACCCTCTCCATATTTTCCACCGCATTATCCGGTAGTTTGTCGGCATTATTTAGCAGCACTTCACGAAGGGCAGCCGCCGCACCAATAGTTTTGGCTTTGTCCTCCAAAAGATCATTCAGCTTTTCCTCTGAAAAACCGACAGAAGAGTTGTCCATTGCTCTTGCAAGGGCTTCCCTTATTTTTTCGGACACATCGTTCAATTTTTTCAACGCCTCAAAAGCTTGAGATGCTGCCGGAGATCCTTCGAGCTTTGATGCATGACGCATTTGTGCCCGCACCAGAGCCGGAGAGGTCTTGGTGGGAACAGGGGGAGCCTCCTCATCAAGTTCTTCATCATCGGGCACGGAGGGATGCCGATCCGCATCTGCCGCATCTTCGGGCTCAACGGAAGTTTCGGAATCTAACACATCGGCCGAAAGATGGACGGGGCCATCGCCCGCAAACCATTGACCGAAGGAAAGAACCGCAAAAAGCAGTGCAACTAGCACACCACCCAAAAGCTTTCCAACAAGCAAAGCTTTTTTCTGAGTTTTTGTTTTTCCCATTTTATTATGGTTAAGTTTTAATTTTTATTTATCTGAAAGCAAAAAAGTGGGAATAGCCCACAATACAATTGTAGCATAGACAACATTTTAACACAAGCGTCAAGTGCGCTAGCACTGAAGATCCTCACAGTCCATCCTCATAGCATTTCTCAAAAATTTGAGAAAGTCCCCCGTCCCGCCATTGACAAAAAAGAAAAAAGGTGCTTTAATGCACAACTTGTTTTCAATTTAATTATAAAAAATGAAAGAGAATCAATTGGAAAATTTGATGGCGGAAGCGGGTCTGAATGAAACGGAGATATTGCTGTATCGCAACCTCCTGCAAAAACCGGTCGCTACAAAATGGGATCTGAAAGTAAGGACCGGACTTGAAAGAAACAAAGTTTACAGAGCTTGTGAGAGGCTTGAAGCCCTAAAGCTTATCGGAAAGAGCAAGAAAGGAATAAAAGCTCTTACTCTGGCCGGACTGATAGAAGATCTTTTGAATAGACAAAAAAATGCTTTTGCTCTGGCTCAAAAACTTAAGCAGTACAGCGGATTTTCAGCCATCCCCACAGAAGCAATAGAGGAATTTGAAACCGCCACAACAAAGGAGAAGATTCTGGATCAATACATAAAGATGTCTCAAATAAAATATGACACGTGCCTTGATTTCGGAGATTTGGAGGGATTTGTTCCGGTTCTGGGAGGCATGGATCCGGTATTCAAATTCCGTGTCAACAGATACAAGCAAAACGCAAAAAATATGGCGCTTTGTACCACAACAGGCCCATTCACTTCATGCATGGCAAGAAAAAGCGATATGGAACGATTCAAAAGCACCATCGAAACCATGAAGATAAATTTCAAGGACAAATGGATAATTTTCTCCGATACGGCCGACTACCTGATGATAAACGATTTCGCAAACCCGGAAACTCCAAGCTCCATCCTGATAAAATCAAAACTTCTCGCGGATTCTCAACGAATGCAATTCAGACAGTTCTGCGATAACATGAAAAAATTCTAGGATCAATTTTTCTCAACACATTCAATACTTTGGGCAATGCCTTCCAAAATAAAATTGACTGCGGGAGGTTGAGCCATAGCCGCTTCGCGTATAATTTCCGCCAAATTAGAACAATCCGAGTAATCGACTTCTCCGCAATTTTCAAAAACATCCTCAAGTGCGTGGGAGATCGCATTCTCAACAGACTCCCTGACAGCCATTACCGTATGTGGATGATTGCCAAGCCCCGGCTGAATATCTTCAAGCGCGGAAGAAATGATTCTTTTGGCGGAATTTGGGAGGAAATGGACAAAATCTTTTTCTGGGGACATAAAAAAAAGTTAATGATATTCAATGCAATGATAATAGAGAAAAACTTTTTGTAAAGCGATCACGAAAGACTCCTTGACAAAACAAGAGCCCCGTGTTTTAATTCGCCCTCAATCAATAATCCGTTTTTATTATGGAAGATAAAGAATTTACTCCGAAAGAAACAAAAAAGCTGGTAATTACAAACAAAATCCCGGCCGAAAAAAAGGGGCGTGACACAGAATCAGATGCAATAACGTCTGATCTTCTGCAAAAACTTCAATCAATGGGAATCGAAGAA
>SLNK01000043.1 GCA_007133095.1 Candidatus Peregrinibacteria bacterium
CATTGCTTATTCAAAAACGCTTCCGTTGTACATCCTCCAAAATCTGCGTGCCCATAATTCACTCCGGTATCCAATATCGCTATTTTTACTCCTTCTCCGGTCAGGCACCCTTCCGCGGAAACATCGCAGTTATCCCCGTAAATATCAAGCTTTCCGGCAGCGATACCCTCTTGAATCAGTGGAACCGATGCAGTAAGAGATATTTCAACTTTTTCATCAACCCAAACTTTCTTAATACCTTCTATATTCTCAATCAATTCCGCTTCTGTCACAGAAATATTGCTAACCGCCATACCGTTAAAAAGATATTCGAATTCGTGAGTAACCGTTGTTTCTTCTGTTATTTCAAGTCTCCCGCCGCGTAAAATATCTTCAATTTGATTCTTTACATAGCTCCTTTTTTGCTCAAGATTTTTAACATGCCTGAATATTTCTCCTTGTTGCAGTATCTCAAATCCGGGAACTGTTAAATTGGCTTTCTTCTGTGCCACGGATTCTCCTTCCAGTTCGATAATATAGTCGTTGAATTCGTTTATTCCCTCAACTTTCACGCCTGTCGCCGAACAGGCACTTGAGAAAATCAAGACGATGGTTATTAGAAAATATGCTGTTTTTTTCATTTTTGTTTTTAAGGTTAGTATCTGCCTCTGTTATTATACAACAAAAACAGGGGCGTGGTCAACCGCCCTTTTTTTGTCTACTTTTTTAAGCCTCAATAATAAGCGGCACTATCAACGGGCGTCTTTCCAGCGTGTTGTTAGTGTACTTATCTATTGTTTGTCGGACGTATTTTTTTATGTCTGCCCGGTTTGCTCCCGGATTGCTTTCCGTTATCGCCTTATATGCTTTTTCCGCCAATTTGGTTACTTCTTTCGTTATTTCGTCCGTTTCATGCATGTATACGAAGCCTCTGGAAACAACATCCGGTTCTTTTATGATTTTTTTACTCTTCTTCGATATGTAAATCAGAACTAAAAGCGCTCCGTTTTGAGACATTATTTCCCGATCCACCTGCACCTGGGAGCCCAGTTTTCCTTCTCCCGTTCCGTCAATCAGGATGTATTTTGTGTCCACTTTTTCTTTTGAGATGTAAACCCTGCCTTTTTCCGCCAATAAAACGTCTCCGTTTTCTATCATTATCATGTTCTCCGGTTTCATTCCGCATTTTTCTTGCGCTAAAACCATCAAGGCTTTTCTCATGTAAAATTCTCCGTGGATTGGCACCAGGTATTTGGGCTTGATGTAATTGATCATTCTGGCGAGTTCGTCTCTGTTCCCGTGTCCCGATGTGTGAACATCCATCAATGCGTTGTGAATTATGTTCGCTCCGCGTTTTGTGAGCTGATTTATTACCGCGTAAATGGCTTTTTCGTTCCCGATGATCGGAGATGATGACAGAATTATGGTGTCTCCTTCTTTGATCTTGATGTGAGCGTGTTCGTTGGAAGCCATTCTGGCGAGCGCCGATATCGCTTCTCCTTGTGATCCTGTTGTGATTATCATAACTTTTTTGTCCGCGACATTTTTGTATTTTTTAATTTCGCTGACGAGTTCTTTCGGGAATTTTAAGTATCCTAGTTCCGATGCAATCTTGATATTTGTGATCATGCTTCGGCCGCTTATAAAAACCTTTCTTCCGTTTTTTACCGCGGCATCCAGAAGCTGTTGAATTCTTCCAATTTGGCTGGAAAAAGAGGATACTATTATTCTCCCTTCCGTTTTTGCAACGATTTCATTCAATGTTTTTTGCACATCTCTTTCCGACATGCTGTGTCCGGGCTTGAGAGCGTTTGTAGCCTCGCAAAAAAGAGCCAGAACATTTTGCGTCCCGAGAGCTTTCATCTTCCCTATTTCAGCGTGATGTTGGCTTCCAACCGGTGTGTCGTCAAACTTAAAATCTCCGGTATCCACAACTTTCCCAACGGGAGTATCGACAACTATTCCAACACTATCCGGTATGGAATGCGCGACCCTGAAAAACGAACAGGTGAATTTCCCAAGCTTGATTGTTTCTTTCGGGTCAACAACGTTAAATTTTGTCATTTTTTCCTGCTTGAATTCTTCCGTCCTTCTCTTTGCGAGACCTATCGTCAATTTTGTCCCGTAAACAGGCGGGAAATCCAATTTTGGCAGTATGTAAGGGATTCCTCCTATGTGATCCAGATGCCCGTGCGTCAAAACAACTCCCCTTATACGCTTTTTGTTCGCCTCAAGATAGCTTGTGTCCGGGATGACGTAGTCTATTCCCCTCATATCCTCGTTCGGGAATTCAAATCCCATGTCCAAAAGAATAATGTCGTCTTCGTATTCCAACGCCAACATATTTTTTCCCACTTCGTCCAATCCTCCCAGCGGAACGATTTTCAATTTTCCTCTGAGAATCGGTGTTGGATGCAGTGTGGGTGAAGGCGAGACGGTATGTCCTCCCGATTTTTGTCCGCCTTTTGGTTTTGCCTTTTTTTGAAACCCCTTATGTTTGGGGGTTTGCCCGTCTTCTTTTTTAGGCTCTCCACCGTGTTTGCCCGCCTTTCTTGCGAACTTGTGCGGCTTTCCGCTGTGTTTGCTTCTTTTGCCGCTGTGTTTTTTGTTCCTTTTTTCACCTTTGGTGAAATTTTTCTCCTTCTCAGGAGATGCGTTTTTTTTGGATTCTGAGCTGGAACTTATGTCTAGTGCTCGATTCATCCACGCGTCTAACTTATCCATTTTCTTCTTTATTACCGGTTAACTATATTTTTGACCGCTTACCTGCTACAATTGTAGCATACAAATATGGATAAGAGAAGTAAAATAGCAATTCTGGGGTTTGGTGTGGAAGGCAGAGCGATGCTCCGTTATTTAGTCA
>SLNK01000012.1 GCA_007133095.1 Candidatus Peregrinibacteria bacterium
TCATTGTCGGCTGAATACAAGCGCAAGAAATTTTCTTGATAGGGCAAAGCAACACATAAAGCTTTCAAACAGGGGATATCTGAGAACACTAAAGATAGCCAGAACAATAGCAGATATGGAAGGAAGCGAAAAAGTTGAAGAAAATCATATAGCGGAAGCACTGCAGTACAAACCGCAGAACTTTATCTCCCGCGCGGTTTGACTATACTCAAATAAACTCTTTCAAGAGGGAAAATATCTCCAAAAACATATTCTTCTCCGTTCGCAAAGAGCCGGATGTCATCCTTCTTTTCGATGGTGAAATACACGCGATCCCCCAAAGAAACGTCATTGCTTAAGTCAACGCTTACGGAAAGTTTTTTTTCTGTCCCTGCGGGAATGTTGAGAAAGAGGCCATAGAAGTTGGCATATCCCAGTCTAACGGAGGTTTCTGCAATCCTGTGTTTTTCGTCTGCCAAATAAACCTTTCGGATTTTGGACGGATCAACACCTCCAATTTTAAAGCTGACAAATTCAAGATTAAGATTCGCGTCAAAAGATTTTAGAACAAAGTCCATAACTTTCGCATTTTCACCTCCGGGAAAAGCAAATCCTCTAACAGGATCCCCCGCAAGACGCACATTCGCGGAATAGTTTTTATAGTCTTCAACCGGAGACACACTGGTAATCAGCCTACCGGGCTGCTCGGAAGCTTGAATCCCGTTGGATGTTCCCACAAGAAAAGAAGACGCATACATCTTCACGGAAGGAACATAGCTTGCCATCGCGACGGAAGCCACAAAAAGTGAAAACAACATGTAGAATTTTAAAATTCTATTTATATGCATTTACAAGATGTTTTAGATAATCGTTTGTCGCCGGCAGGTGCTGATTAAAATAATCGCCGAACGCACTGGCTTTCCCGCTCTTGTAAAGAGCTTGTGTGTAGTGGTAAATAAAATTCCCGCCGGAAATATCTTCAAATCGGGATTTGCCCGGGGCAACAACCAAATCGGCATCAAAATGGTCCATGACGGAAACAAGAACTTCCCCCCTCGTAATTTTTTCATTCGGGAAGTAGAACATATTTGTATGATCGGCCAGACCTAAATTAAAAAGTGTTTGGACAAAAGGGGCATACCAAGAATCCTCCTTAACATCTTTGAAATAGGATTCGCCGTCGTCAAAAACTTTAATTCCCGTATAGTCGACAAAGAGTTTTGCGAATTCGGCCCTTGTCATTTCCGAATGTGGTCCCAATTTTAGGATATTGCTCACGCCGTAATAACCGGTTTCGGGATTTACGGCTCTTACATAAACAAAGCCTTTATTGGACAAGGTATCTACTTTTTCCCATCCGGCATCGTTTATAAGAGATTCGGAGGCCTTTATCACATAGTAGCCGTGCACTTTGCCGTCAAAAGAAAGTTCTTTATAGTTCAAATTTGCTTCTCTCAAATCCAGAAAATCGGTTGCGTAAACCTCGTAATCATCGGTTCCAAGAAATAAGTTTGAAGGCCTGTAAGAAATGGAAACAGCTCCGTCGGAAGACACTCTTTTCAGTTGTATATCTTCAATCTTCGCGGGAAGTTCAAAAAATTGCAGTTCATAAAAATCTTGATTATCCAAATTCAAGGTAACACCTCCTCCGTTATAGTTTCCATCGAACAAAATTTCATAATTCTCTAAAATAAAAGACTCATCCGGCTTCAAAGAAAATCCGTCGGGAGAGTTTTTCAAAGTAAGGTCTTTTTGGAATCCGTCACCGGACAAAACGATGTGCCCATCTCTCAACGGACCACCATTATTTTTTATAAAGACGGAAGAGTCATAAGTGTAATAATTTGAATTCCGCCCGGGAGCGGAAACTTTTTTCAAGAACACATTGTATAGCGAAAGATCGGGAGGAGCGGGCTTGCCTTGCTCGGCGACCTTTCCCAAAATTCCCACAAAGGAAGTTTGTAAATGATCAACACCGTCTTCTTCCAAATGCAAATAAGGAAGAGCTAAAAACGAAGCGGCCGCAACAAGGGAACAAACCAATATTCTAGTTTTGAATTTTAACATTTTTATTTTTGTTTGATGATATACCAAATCATAGAATTATATCACAAACCGAAGCCATTATCAACAGCGAAGAGATAATCTTTCCTTATGGAAGGAAAAATATTATAATGATGCCCGCTAAAGCACTATATGAAAAAATTTATAATCAACGGAGGGAGGCCTCTAAAAGGAGAGGTCAAGGTTAGCGGCTCAAAAAACGCGGCATTGCCGATACTGTGCGCTTCAATGCTAAGTGAGAAAGAGGTTGTTTTGGAAAACGTCCCCGACATAGACGATATACACAGCATGATTGAAATTTTGCGGGAGTTTGGCGCGAAGATAAGCTTTGGAAAAAACAAGGTAACGATAGACCCTTCAAAGATAAAAAAAAGAAATGCCCCCGATGAAGTTTTTAAAAGAATGAGGGCTTCAATTTTGACATTGGGAGCGCTTTTGCCACGCCTTAAAGAAATGAAAATAGCTTTTCCCGGAGGGTGTGTGCTTGGCAAGAGGTCTGTCCACGCCCACACGCACGCGTTTAAGCAATTGGGTTGTGAAATAGTCGATGACAAAAAAGGTCTTCATATAAAATGCGGGAATTTGAAAGGAAACAAAATAATATTGCCCGAACTTAGTGTTACCGGAACAGAAAACGCGATAATGGCATCCGTTCTGGCTGAAGGGGAGACGGAAATAAGGCTTGCGGCGGCGGAGCCGCACGTTCAAGATTTGTGCCATTTCCTTAATGAACTGGGAGCAAAGATTTCCGGAATAGGAACAAACAAGGTGAAGGTGAAGGGAGTAAAAAAATTAAAGGGAGGAAGGTATGAGATAACCGGAGACTATCTTGAAGCGGGGACTTTCGCCATAGCCGCCGCGACCACAAAAGGAGACTTGAAAATAAAAGGAATAAATCCGGAGCATCTTGACAGTTTTTGGCAAAAAATGGATGAGGCGGGAGTTAAATTTGAGATAGGAAAGGATTTTGTGCATATATTCCCAACGGAAAAGCTTTACGCGGTAAAAATGCTTAGAACCGCGGTTTATCCAAGTTTCCCAACGGATCTTCAAGCGCCTTTCGCGGTACTTTTGACTCAAGCGAAAGGAGTAAGCAAGATCTTTGAAACCCTGTTTGAGGGACGACTAAATTATCTTTTTGAGCTTGAGCAAATGGGGGCCCATATTGAGTTTTTGAATCCTCATCAAGCGCTTGTGATCGGGCCTTCAAAACTTAATCCAATGCCGATATCCAGCTTTGATATAAGAGCAGGGGCGGCGATGGTAATCGCCGCCCTCATTGCTAAAGGTGAAACTGAAATTTCCAACATATCCTATATCAACAGAGGATATGAGCGCCTGGAGGAAAAATTACGCTCCATCGGCGCGGACATAATAACAACTCCCTAAATTTTTCTTTTTCTGGTAACAAGAGTTCCCAGACCTAGGGAAACAAGCAACAGCCCGACCACGCCGGGTCCCGTTTCGGTAAGAATCACTTTTGTGACAACACCTTGGCTTTCATTTCCCGCAGCGTCTTCCTGAGTTAGTTTGAACCAATATTCTCCGGGCTCAAGCCCCTCTATTTCATAAGAGGTAACATCTGAGGCAAGTTCAGCCTCTTCAACATAGCTATCACCCAAGTCCATACTCATATAAAGTCTTTGAAGGACGGAATCCCAGTTTGGATCAACCGGTAAATTCCATGTCAAAGAAACAACAAGTTCGTCCATTCTTAAGAAAGCTTGAGCCAAAAAGTTGGCTACATCTTCAGGAGGAGTAACGTCAGGCAAAATCGGATCGTCAACATCTTCGTCGTCAACATCTTCATCCTCATCCGGAACAAGAGGTCCTTCAAAAGTCGCGGTATTCATATCTTCATCAATTGGATTGCCGTCTTCGTCTGTCACTCCCAAAACAGTGACAAGATAAGTTTTGTTCTCTTGAGGAGTTGTTCTGACAACGGCAAAAGCGTCATCCGTCCCTTCATGGTTTTCTCCCAAAGTTACCGCCATTACATCCAGTGTGTCGGACATATCATCAACCGCGTGAATCAAGAAATTCTCAGAGGGATCCAATCCCAACACAACGGTTTTATTAAATGTTATACCAAAATTAATGCTGTCTATTGATTCCGCGCTTAGAACGACCAATGGCTCAACTTCTTCCATCTCAAGACCGCTTCCCATAAATACGGCAGTATCGGATGTGCCGCTTATAACAGGATTTCCGTCCAAATCTCTGATTGCAATATGCACGGTCAAAGTGTATTCCACGTTTTCTTCTTGAACTTCAGTCGTAAGAAGAACGGTTTTATTTGTCTCATCTTCCTCCCACATTTCAGCGTCAAGAACAACAAGTTCCGTAAAATCTTCGTTGTTTTCTATACTGAACGCATCTTGAGGATCATCTTCGGGAAGAACGATTTCCTTTGAAAAAACAACCAAAACTTGTTCCTTATTTAAAGCTCCGGCATCGTATACTTGAGGAGCGTCGCCGTTTTCTTCCATTTCAAGCAATTCTTCTCCATTCGGCTCTTCGGCATCGGCGGAAGGTGTAGCACTCAAAGGGGAATTTGTTGCCCAGTGAAGACTTTCATTTCCAGCCGCATCGTAAGCGATCGCGGAGAAATAATAAGTTGTCCCGTTCTCCAATCCGGTAACGGTATGCTCAAGAACATCTCCCACATCAACGATGTTGTCATAAACCTGTCCGGATTCCGTAACCGGAGTTAGGCCGTAATGGATTTCATAGCCTGCCACGCCAACATCATCGGTCGAGGGCAGCCAGGTAAGTCTTACAGCTCCATCAAGAGGTTCAACTTGTAATCCTTCAACATCACTGGGAGGTTGAGAGTCGTTCTCTTCCGCAAGCACGCTTTGAAGCGGCATTAAAGAAAGCAGAAGGGCAAAAAATAAAACAGCAATTTTTTTCATGATTTTTGGTTTTAATTTATATTTTTAATTTGTATTTCCCACAATTGTAGCACAAAAACCCCACAAAACGCAACCCCCCGTCAACACCTTTCTAAACTAGTGTGATTGTTTCTTTTTCCGCAGCTTTGTTATCTTAACTTTTTCAATAACATTTTTTTTCATTTTTAAAACCGTAACATTTGCGCGGGGAAATTTTATTGTTTCCCCTTCACGGGGAAAGCGGTGTAGAGATTCCGTGACAAAAGTATTTATTGTGTCTCTTTCCTTACTGCCGAATTTCATTTTGAAAAAATCATTAATATCTTCAATCAAAGTTGAGCCGCTGGCTATTATATTTCTGCCGTCAATAACCTGTATGGGGATCTCGTCCATATCAAACTCATCAACAATTTCTCCCACGATTTCTTCAAGTAAGTCCTCCATTGTAACCAACCCGGCCGTTCCCCCAAATTCGTCTATAACTATGGCCATGTGCATATGTTTGCGTTGAAATTCTTTAAACAAATTGTTTATTTTTTTTGAAAAAGGAACCTCCAAAGGGGCAGCCAACTTAAGAGTCTTAAGTTTTTTGCGGGGAGAGTGTTGGTCATAATATTTTAAAAGTTCCTTTATCGAAATAATGGCGACAATATTATCAAGGCTGTCCTCATAAACGGGGATCCTTGAATGCGAGTGCCTTATAACAAAAGCCACGGCTTCTTGGATAGTCATATTGTTGTTCATCGCCTCTATGGAAATCCTCGGAGTCATGACTTCTTCAACTTTGATGTCATTGAATTCAAAAACATTTTCAATGAATTCATGCTCATGTTTCTCTATTGACCCTTCTTGGGCTCCGATTTTCAGCATCGCTACCAACTCACCCTCGGTAACGGTAAACGATTCCCTGTTTCCCACAATTTTATTTACAATTTTAACAACTTTCTCCAACGCCCAAACAATAGGGAAGAGAAGAATTTGAAGAACAAAAATGGGTTTTGCTATAAATAAAGAATATCCAACCGCATGCTGATGTGCGAAAGATTTTGGAGTTATTTCTCCGAAAACCAAAATGAAAAAAGTCATCACACCGGTTGCCACTCCAATACCGGATGACCCGAAAATTTCAGTAAAAACAATGGCGGCATAGGCACTGGCCCCGATATTAACAACATTGTTCGCTATAAGAACCGTTATAAGCAAACGATGCGGATCTTTTTTTAGGAGTTTCAGGATACGACTGTTTCTGGTTTTCTTCGAAACAAGTTCGTCAACCTTTGATTGCGATAGCGAGACAAGCGCCGTTTCACTGCCGGATGAGATACCTGACAAAACGACCAATCCCAACAAAATCAAGAACTGTGAATGCATATATTAATAATGTAGCCAGAACATAATACAGTTTCTATTCATTTTTCTCAAGAATGATATAAAATGAGGGCATGAGACTGGAAATAAGAAAAGAAATTTTTGAACAAAACCCGGACCTTAAAATAGGAGCGGTGCTGATAAAGGAGGTAAATAACTCCCGAAGAGTGTCCGCCGTAGAGGGATTGCTTCGTGGAATATGCGCTCAAAAAGCCCGCGAATTTAAGGGGAAAGATATTTTTGAGGAAAGAATGGTGGGAGTGTGGTGCGGAGCTTTCGGAAAATTCGGAGTAAATCCCAAAAGACATCTGCCGGCCCTTGCAACTTTGCTGAGACAGGCAAAAAGCGGAAAAGATATACCTCATGAAAATGTAATAACGGATTTGGGTAAGTATTTTTCACTCAAGCATATGCTCTCGGTCAGGGGTGAAGACATGGATTGGCTTTGTGGCGATTTGATTTTGGGATTCACGAAAGGCGGAGAACCTTTCAGGCCAAAAAACTCGATAGAAGTAAAAAAGGTGAAAGAAGGTGAAGCGGCTTACTTTGATGAAGGAGGAATAACCTGCCGATTCTGGAATAACAACGATTGCGAAAGAACAAAACTTACGCCAAAAACGGTTAACATCCTGTTACTAATTGAAGATTTGAGCCGAATGCACATGGACGAATTTGGAGGTGTTTTAAAGGACATACAAAATACGATAATAAAATATGTGGGGGGAAGAGTGGAAAATCATATTTTAAACGAAGAAAATAATTCAATAGATCTCGGGATTCAGGGTAGAGGGAAAGTGGATGATTCAAAAATCCCACAGCAAGAAAAAGCTCATTTTATAAGCAAGAAAGCCTCAAATGAAGGCGGGAAAAATGAGAATGAAGAGGATGAGGCGGAAGAAGCCGAGGAAGAAAAAGAAGCTGAGGAAGCAAAAGAAGCCGAGGAACCAAAAGAAGCTGAGGAACCAAAAGAAGAGCCGGAGCCAAAAAAAAAACTCCAGAACAAAACTCCCGCCAGCAGAGACTTTTTTAGAGAAAAAGTAAAAGATTTGGTAAAAGCGGCGACGCAAAAGGCTTTCCCGGAAATCGGAGAGATAGATCCTCATGTGGAATATCCCGCTCAAGAGGAACACGGAGATTACGCGTCAAACGTAGCGATGCATCTGACAAAAGAATTGGGGATTGCTCCCCGTGAGGTCGCGGAGAAAATAGTTCAAAATTTGGAGGAAACGGATTTTATTGAAAAAGCGGATATCGCCGGGCCGGGCTTCATAAATTTTTTCGTCTCAAAAAAAGCGCTGGAAAAAGAATTGGGCATAATTTTGGAAGAGGATGAAGATTATGGAAAAATAAAAATTGGAGAGGGCAATACTGTAATTTTGGATTACAGCGCGCCCAACATAGCCAAGCCGCTGGGGGTTCATCATCTTCTTTCCACAATAATCGGACAAAGCGTCTGCAATTTGCTTAAAGAGGCCGGATTCAAAACCGTAAGCATAAATCACATAGGGGATTGGGGGACTCAATTCGGCAAGTTGATATACGCCTATAAAAAATGGGGCGAAGAAAAAACGATAAAAAAATCGCCGATAGAAGAACTTTTGAAGCTTTATGTAAAATTCCATGATGAAGCGGAAAAAAATTCTGAAATCGAAGATGAAGCCAGAGCGGAATTTAAGAAATTCGAACAAGGCGACGAAGAGAATAAAACGTTGTGGGAATGGTTTGTGGACGAAAGCATGAAAGAAATTAACAGAACATACGAAAGGTTGGGAGGTATACATTTTGACTACACGCAAGGAGAGAGTTTTTATCAGGACAAAATAGAGGGGATATTGGAGGAAGGGAAAAAGAAGGGAGTGTTTGTGGAAGGAGAGGAGGGCGCGTTCGTAATTGAATATGAAGATGAAAATATTCCAACGGTTCCAATACAAAAGAAGGACGGAACAACGCTTTACATGACCAGAGAATTTGCGACACTGAAGTATCGAATAGAAAATTGGGATCCTTCCAAAATTTTATATGTTGTGGATGTCGCGCAGACGCTTCATTTCAAACAATTGTTTTTGGGGGCGGATCGATTGGGCTGGTACGACGGGCAGGGAGAGCATGTGTTATTCGGAAGGATGCACATGAAAGAAGGAGGGATGAGTACCAGGAAAGGGAACGTAGTTTTGTTGGAAGAGGTTTTGGACGAGGCGGTAAAAAGAGCGACGGAGATAATTGAAGAGAAGAATCCGAATATTGGAAATAAAAAAGAGGTCGCGGAGAAGGTGGGGATAGGTGCGGTGAAATATAATATTTTGTCACAGAACCGGCTAACCGATATTGTTTTTGATTGGGACAGGATGCTTTCTCTTGAGGGCAACAGCGCGCCGTACTTGCAATACACATACGCAAGAGCAAGGAGTATTTTGAGGAAGGCGGAGAGTTTGGAAGTAGAGGATGTGGAAATGCCGGAAGTTCCGGACGTTGCGGACTTGCCATTGGAGTCATCTTTAATGAAGGATCCGGATAATGTCGAAGAAAAAACAAAAGAGTTGCTCAGGATTTTTCCAAAGTATAAGGAGCAGATTGAAATGGCGGCAAAGGAAAGAAAGCCGAACATACTGGCAAATTACATTTACGATTTGGCGCAAAAATTCAATTCGTTCTACAATGTTGTGCCGGTTTTAAGGGCGGACAGCGATGAAAAAAAGAAAAAAAGAATCGAAATCGTGTCAGCTTCCGCGCAGATAATTAAGAACGGGCTCGCGTTGTTGGGAGTTGATGTGGTGGAAGAAATGTAAAGTTGCGTTTTTAAAAAGAAATAACTATCATGTCCGCACAAAAACGCGGAGAGGTGGCTGAGCGGTCGAAAGCAACGGTCTTGAAAACCGTCGTCCCTTCACGGGGACCCAGGGTTCGAATCCCTGCCTCTCCGCCATTATCGGGTAGTGCCCGCTGTTTTGGCAAAGGAGAATAAAAAACGGGAGGGGTTGCATTAAAACAAAAAATATTGTAGAATACGGGAAGCGAAAACAAAAATAAAAAAATGAAACTTAAATTCAATCTGCATTTTTTAGTCCTGATTATCGCCTTGTTGATAGGGGCGATATCAATATCCGGAGTCAGTTCCGATCATATAAAACTTGATGCTATCGGGATAACAAACATGCCGGACTCCGTGAATTTTGAAGATGAACAAGACGACGAATTACGCGCGGTAATTCAACTCAGAAGGTAAAAGTCATAAATAGCTGGACTTGTTTGAGGGTTTTTTACTATGATGTGCTGGCGCGGAGAGGTACTCAAGCGGCTGAAGAGGCGGGTTTGCTAAACCTGTAGGGGGACATTAGTCCCCGCGGGGGTTCGAATCCCCCCCTCTCCGCCAGTCGAAATATTAAAAAGGGCTTTTTATCTGTTGCAGGGTGGTATTTGAAACCGTGGTGTAAATTTGTGTAGTCCTTATATTGGAATGCCCCAGCAATTCCTGAATATGGCGGATTTCGACGCCGTTTTCCAGAAGATGCGTTGCAAAACTGTGCCGTAAGGAATGGAAAGAGGCTTCCGGGTGAACACCGGCCTTTTTGGCTGCGGCTTTGAAGATTTTTTGCAGTGTTCTGGTTGCGAGCTTTTTCCCTTGTTTGTTGGTGAAAAGAAAATCGTTCGGGTTCTTTGCGCGCATAAAATCTTTCACGTCGTTTTGAAGTTTTTCCGGAAAAACGGTCATGCGATCCTTTCCTCCTTTTGCGCCTCTAACGTGAATTGTGTTTTTGTGGAGGCTCAGGTCTTTGATTTTAAGATTGGTTACCTCACTTACCCTGAGCCCCGAGCTATACGTGATCGCTATTATTAAGCGGTGCTTCAAATTATTTAAAGTTCGTATAACATCCATAATTTCTTCGTGTGTCAGAACAACCGGAATTTTCTGTCCCCTCTTGGCGAATTTTATGTTTAGTTCAAGCGGATTTTTTAAAACCTCCCCGCAAAAAAACTTGATCGCGCTCAGCGCGATATTGGCGGTTTTGGGTGACCATTTTTGCTCCTTTTTCATCAAAAGGAAATTCTTAACCAAATCCTCGTCCGGAAAAAGAAAACGAGCCCCGGCAAACTCCTCAAACTGACGAATCGCACCGGTATACGCAATCACCGTTTTATAACTATAATTACGAATCTTAAGTTCCCGCGAAAGCTCCGCAATAAAAGTTTCATGTCCACTCATAATAAAACGCGATAAAAACTAGTGCTTGTGCGACCAACTCTATCACCCCAAAATTAAGAAATCTTAAAATCTTCCTAAAAAAATGCTAAACTCCCCCCAGAAAGTTCGCACAAGCACTAGTTAAGTGAAATACAGTCGCAAAGAATTAAATTTTTTTAAACTAATAACTATGGGCATTCTTAACTTCCTAAAAAGTAGCAAAGAAATAAAAGGTAAGATTGGCTATTTTGGACTAACAGAATGGTGGCTTTCGGAATTTTCCGATGTAGAAAGAGACCATATTATCAAAAAATTTCAGCCATTGGGAGGTAACGGAGAATCTTTAATTAAAGGTGAAATTACAATGACTAGCCAAACAGCAATAGGTCTTCTGTCAGCGCTTGCGGGCTGGTTTAATAATGAACAAGACAGACCAATAGCATATAAAATGATTAAAAA
>SLNK01000021.1 GCA_007133095.1 Candidatus Peregrinibacteria bacterium
GAAATTTTTAATTATATTGAACGAGAGAAAAAACGGCAAACGGAAGGGATAGAACTTATTCCATCGGAAAACTACACCTCCGAGGCGGTCATGGAAGCATGCGGATCAATCCTCACAAACAAATATTCCGAGGGATATCCGGGCAAACGATATTACGGAGGGCAAGAAAACATAGACGCGATAGAAAACATAGCGATTGACAGAGCAAAAGAACTTTTTGGAGCCGAGCACGTAAATGTTCAACCATATTCCGGCTCTCCAGCCAATACGGCAATTTATTTCGCGCTACTTGAATTCGGAGATACTGTCATGGGCCTGAAACTGGACCACGGTGGGCATATAACGCACGGACTCCCCATCGCATTCTCCGGAAGAGCTTACAATTTTGTCCAATACGGCGTAAACACGGAAACCGGAATACTTGAAATGGAAGAAATAAGAAAACTTGCACACGAACACAAACCGAAGATGATAGTCGCCGGATTTACGGCATACCCCCGCAACATAGACTGGAAAGGTTTTAAAGAAATCGCGGATGAGGTGGGAGCGATAACAATGGCGGATATTTCCCACACAGCGGGCTTGATAGCCGGAGGAGCACTTGAAAACCCGGTCCCCTACTTTGATGTAATTATGACAACAACTCACAAAACATTACGAGGCCCCCGAGGCGCAATAATCATGTGTAAAGAAAAATTCGCAAAAAAAATAGATAGAGCGGTATTCCCCGGATTGCAAGGAGGCCCACATGAACACGCCATTGCAGGCAAAGCTGTCGCGTTTAAAGAAGCACTTCAGCCTTCATTCAAAGAATATGCAAAACAAGTAATAAAAAATGCACAACATCTGGCGGAACAATTGAAAAAACGCGGATTCAAACTCGTTTCGGACGGCACAGACACACATCTACTTCTGGTAGATCTAACAAATAAAAATGTTCCCGGAAAAGCCGCTCAAGAAGCTTTGGACACCGTTGGGATAACACTCAACAAAAATACCGTCCCCGGAGACACCCGATCCCCCATGGATCCGTCCGGAATAAGGCTTGGCACTCCCGCGATAACAACCCGCGGAATGAAAGAACCAGAAATGGAACAAATAGCGGATTGGATGGATAGAGTAATTTCGAATATGGAAGACACTTCGCTTCACGCGAAAGTCAAAGAGGAAGTCAAAGAAATGTGTCTCAAATTCCCCGTCCCGGGTATTTAATGGAGTTAGGTGCCATTTTATGCGAACTAACTAAACTCGCTTGATAACCATGATGGTTATGTCGTCCATTTGCTCGTATCCCCCGCAGAAATCTTTCACATCCTGCAAAATCGCGTTCTTCAAATCTTCAGCGCTGCCACCCGCAAACTTCGCAACAACTTCCTGGAATCGTTCCATACCATAAGATTCATTCTCATTTTTCCAAGCTTCCGGAATACCATCACTGTAAAGAACAATATAATCGCCGACCGGAAAATCGACATCAACAACCTTTGTTATCATTGAGATATCATCAATCATACCCAACGCCATACCACCGGCCGGCTCCAAATCAGCCTTGCCCGTAGCTGCCCTGTAATGAATTAACTGTTCATGACCGGCGCTGGAATAAGCCAACTTCTGATCCTTAGCATCCCAGGAAAGCAAACACAGAGTCATAAACATAGAAGTCATTGTTTTAGCCTTCAAAACCCTATTAACTTCGACCAAAATCTTCTTTAAGTCCCCCTGGGAAGCATATCCGTACATAAGCGAGTTCGCTATCGAACTTATAATCCCGGCCGGTATTCCATGTCCCGTAACATCTCCCAAGTACATCAATAACTTATCCGGCCCCAGAGGCAAAAAGTCATAAATATCCCCTCCGATTTCTCCAGCCGGTGTAATGCTGGCGGCAAGCTCAATGCCCTGGACAATTGGGATCTTTTTCGGGATCAACTCCTCCTGAATTTTAGTGGCCAGTTGCAGCTCTGTCGTTTTTCTCTCCTGATACAATTTTGCGTTCAAGCCTGCCTCCAGGTCAACCGCCATCTCATTAAATGCACTTCCAAGAAAACTGAGCTCATCATTCGTCTTTACATCAACCCTCGTTTTAAAATCACCTTTGGCAATACGTTTGGCTCCGCTGACAAGCTCTCCCACAGGTTTGGTAACGCGCTTTGACATAAACATCGACATAAGAATTCCAAGCATGACACCGAAAAGCGCAAGGTAAATTATTCTAGTCTGCATCCGTGCAATACGCTCGTCAAGATTGCTATAATCCAAGCCATAGTAAACGGAGAATTTTTCACTGGTGGGAACCACAAAGTAACTTATCAACGCATCCTCCGCCGGAGGCATCACACTACTCTCATATTCATCAACAAAGAAAACTTGGCCGTCGGGCGCAATCTTAAGATAATACCTTTCCCCGTCTTGCATCTGCATAGCAATATTTCTCGAATGTATTTGATTCAACAACTCTTCATCAACAATACGAGGGGCTCCGACATATTTTTCATCAATATCAACGGAAGAATCATAAACAATCCGGCCATCGTAAGAAAGAACCTTTATGGTATCTACATCATCGTTCTGCCCGAATATTGAAACCATTTCTCTGTTAAAGTAAACAAAGCTATCCTGTTCCAGAAAAAGCTCGTAATTATGCACAACATTGGGCGAAGTCAATCTGCCAAAAGCAAGAGAGTTAATATAGATGTCATAAGCAAGCTCCGTCTTTTTCTCCGTTATGAACAAATAAGAAGCAATTGAAAAAAGTATGATCACAAGGACCGATATAGCCAGAACCAATTTTGCACGTATTGTCATTTTCATTTTAGTCTCAATTCATCAAAATAAATAAAACCGTCAATCCTGGGTGTAAACTCAAGTGAGTCCGTAAAGCTATATAAGGTATTATACTCGAAAAGTGGAATCCCGAGAACATCCTCTTCAACAATTATTCGCATAACCTCCTGCAAATCGGCAATTCTAACGGAGGGGTCCATCTCCATAAAACTTTGCTCGATGAGTAAATCAACTTCCGGATTTGAATAATTCGCAAGGTTGAATTCCGCATCGCTATGAACAACAACATCCAGAAAATCCGCACTATCCCCGCGACTGGCCCTGAATCCCAAAAAATAAATATCCGCTTTTCCTTCTTGAATACTTGCCAAGAAATCCGAGGGTTCAAGATAAGAAACAATCAAATAAATACCGATTTCGGCCAACTGCTGTCTCATATGTTCTCCCAAAACCGTAAGGCCCATCGGCAAATGTAAAGTTAAAGTTTTTCCCTTTAGTTCAAGCTCCTCCGCTAACGAATCTGCTTTCTCCAAATCATACACATGGTGCTCTATGCGAGGATTAAATCCAAAAACACCGTTACTTATAAATTGGCTTACCGGATGAGCATACCCTCCAAGTTGCTCAACAAAATTTGTTTGATCAACTGCCATACTTATAACTCTCCTTTTTCCAACATCATCTAAAATTGTAGAATTCATATTGAAAACAAGAAATTGAACCTCCAAGCTGGGAATTCCCACAATTTCAAAATTTCGTTCTTCCAAAAAGTCTACCGTGTCATAAGGAACAAAAGCTAAAAAATGAGCGTCCCCGTTCACAAACATCATCACCCTTTCCGTTTTATTCAACCTGGAAAACATATCAACTTTTTCGAATTTTGAAATGGGATCCCAATAATTTTCAAACCTTTTCAAAGTGATCTTGTCCCCTCTATCCCAGTCCAAAAACTCGTAAGATCCGGTACCCACAGGCTCGAAATTTTCCTTTTCTTCAAATTCGGCGGGGATAATAAGAACCGAAGAAAGTCTTTGCAAAAGCAAAGGATCCGGGTGTCTTGTTGTTATTCTGAAACGCAGTTCGTCAATAACCTGCATTGATTCGATAGACGCCAAAAGACCGGTCAATTGCGAGGATTCATGATTCATGGCGCGATTTAAACTGGCAATGACATCCAAAACCGTAAAAGGAGTTCCGTCATGAAAAAAGACATTCGGTCTTAGGCGAAAATCCCAAGTGGTGTCATCCATCAATCCCCAAGAAAGCGCCAATGCGGGACGCATAGTCAAATCTCTATCCGGACGGACCAACGGCTCATAAATATTGTTTATTCGTTGTCTGACAGTGGGATCCGTGAGAGTCGGTTCAAGAGTTTGAGGTTCATCAGGATAAACAACCTTCAAATGAGTTATTTTCTCAACAGAAACATCCTCTCTTAAAAAATATTCCGTAACGGAAGCCAACAGCGCATTTGTCTGCTTTTCAAAAAATAACTGGCCGGAAACCCACACAAAAGACAAAATGAAAATGAAGTAAAAGACAAATCCGGCTAACTTTTTAAGAGATTTCATGATTTTTCTCAAATATTGGTTCAAAAATATCCCTGTATTATATCAGAAAAACGGAAGGAATTAAAGGAGTTTGTGGGGAGGGACTGTTACAGGCTTCGCCAAACACAGAGGCCCCTCCCTCACAACTTATCTAAAGTCTCCCGCACTCCCCTCTGCAATCGGCTATCACCAATCTTAACCGCAATGTCCAACATTTTTCTATAAGTACTTCTGTGTTTTCGCGCATCATCCAGTGTTCGCACTGAAGAAACCCTTCGCGCCAAATCATTATACTGTTTCTGATAACAAGCCCTTTCCATATCCCTGTCCCCAAGCGATCGAAAAACTTTCAGGGCCTTTTCAACTCTGTTGTTTTTATAATAATGAACGCCTTCATTGCGCCTGATGTTCCTCTCCAAATCCTTATTCCCGCTTCTGGAAGCATAGTACCGCGCCCGGCTAAAATTATTGGATTTTAAATAATGAACCGCCGCATTGTGATAAGCGGCTTGAAGAGACTTTCTGTCACCAACCTTTGAAAAATAATAAATAGCCGTTTTGAAATTTTTGGATCTCATCGCAGAAATTGCCAAATTTCTGTAAGCGATATTCAAATTCTTTGTAACCAATTCCTTAAGACTGCTTATCGCATACGCTAATTGAGAACTCTTAACCATGTCCCGAGGATTGATCTGCCGAACTTCCTCTCTAAAATCAGCAAGATCCAGCAAGTTCGTGGAAATTATTTCCGTAATCGGCAGAATTTGGTAATCCTCCTTATAATTGTGAAAAGTGGCATTGGTTGCCTCTATATCAATCCCTCTGAAATGCAAACAAACGTGTTCCGGCAAAAGCTTTATTCTCAAATCGCTCAAGGGGAATTTTAGTGAATAAAGATAAGCGTAAAGAGTAACAATCTGATTACAATCCCCTTCTAACGTTTCCCGTGTAGGATCAGCCAACAGTTTGCTGAAACTGGCGGTTTTAAGGTAACGATAATACCGCCCGGGTCTTAAAAAATCCATAATTTGAAACAAATACAAAAGCTTCTCTTCATCGCCAGTCGGAAAAGAAAGCCCCTTTTTCTGCAAAATCTTCCCAATGTGCTCGACAGACGGCGCACCTCCGGAGGATTCTTTTTTAAAAACCGAAACAAACTTCTCAACATTTTCATAAAGCCTCCTGCGTGTTCTTTTAGTAAGATACTTATATCCCTTATATTTTGTTTCCATCCATAAATTAACAACTATCAGATTTTCATCCATGAGTTCCAAAAGTCCTCTTTGGACAGTGGCTTCCGCGGTTGTAGACCTTATTCTACGGAAAAATTTGCCAACTTTTCGTTCAAAAGAGGTAACATAAGGCGAAAATAAACCGACAGTGCGCCTAACAATCCAAAGCGCTCCCTTTAAAAATTTTGTGAAAAACTCACGCATAAACTCTTTTAACTTCTCGTTATTATATCAAAAAACAACAAATATTTCTACTTCTTCAGCACAGCGAGGAAAGCTTCTTGAGGCAATTCAACCTTTCCCATCATTTTCATTCGTTTTTTTCCTTTTTTTTGTTTTTGTAACAATTTATTTTTTCTGGTCACATCACCGCCGTAAAGACCGGCGGTAACATCCTTTCGATAGGCCGGAATAGTTTCTCTCGCTATCACTTTTGCTCCTATCGCCGCTTGTATCGGGACTATGAATTGGTGCTTCGGAATCAATTCTTTAAGTTTTTTAGTCAAAGAACTGCCGACATAAAAAGCACTTCTCCTATGAACAATAAGCGAAAGCGCGTCAACTTTTTCCCCGGCGATAAGAATATCAAGCCTTACAAGATCTTCCTCTCGGTAATTCAAATATTCGTAATTCATCGAGGCATATCCGCTACTGACACTCTTCAGACTGTCATAAAAATCAACAACGATTGAAGAAAGAGGCATTTCAAACACCAATAAAACCCGATTTTCATCCAGATATTGCATATCCTTGGAAATTCCGCGTTTTTCATTGCAAAGAGTCATTACTCCACCTACATAATCCTTCGGAACCAATATCTCAACTTTTACCCAGGGCTCTTTTATCCCCTTAATTTTGACCGGCTCCGGCAATTCCGAAGGGCTGGAAATTAAATTTTCCCCTTCATCCGTACAAACAATATAGGAAACTGAAGGCGCGGTCACCAAAAGATCAAGGTCATACTCCCTCTCAAGCCTCTCCTGAACAATTTCCATGTGAAGAAGCCCCAAGAATCCACATCTGAAACCATGCCCCAACGCCCCTGAATGTTCGGGCTGAAAAGACAAAGCACTGTCATTTACCTGAAGTTTTTCAAGCGCATCACGGAGTAAAGGATAATCATCCGCTTCAGTACAAAAAATTCCGGCAAAAACAAAAGGCTTAACCACATGATAACCGGGCAAAGGCGAAGCCGATTCCAACGTAACTCCGGTAGTTCCCGCCTTCCAAAGGGTGTCCCCCACCCTGGCATCACGAACGCTTTTCAATCCTGTAACAACATACCCCACCTCTCCGGGCAGAAGCTTATCGGTTGGAAGATATTGAGGCTTAAAATAACCCACCTCCAGAGCGTCTATTTGCTTTTTTGTATTCAAAAAGTAAAGAGTCTCCCCTTTTTTTATGGAACCGCTTTCAAGTCGCACATAGGTCACAACTCCTTTATACGGATCATAGACCGAATCAAAAATAAGAGCCTTCAGTTCATCATTTTCCGTGGATTCCCTTGGAGGAGGAACCTTTTCAATCACTTTTTCAAGAACACTCTCAACGTTTGTCCCGTCTTTTGCGGAAACAGCCAAAATATCTTCTTGAGGAATTCCCAAAGCGTTTTCCAACTCTTTAGCCCGTGCCGATACATCAGCTGAAGGGAGGTCGATTTTATTCAAAACGGGAACAATTTCAAGATTATGGTCCAAAGCCATATAACAATTTGCCAACGTTTGCGCTTCTATTCCCTGCGTCGCGTCAACAACCAAAATAGCTCCCTCACACGCGGCGAGACTTCTGGAAACTTCATAAGAAAAATCCACATGCCCGGGAGTATCTATCAAATTCAGAATATATTTCTCTCCCTCAAACTCCCACTCCATTCGCACAGGCTGAAGCTTAATGGTAATTCCCCTCTCCTGCTCCAAATCCATCGTGTCCAAATGCTGTCCCGTCTTCATATCCCTTTTTTCCACGGTGGAAGTCACTTCTAAAAACCTATCGGCCAAAGTGGACTTTCCGTGGTCTATATGCGCAATGATACAAAAATTTCTTATATTCCTGTTTTTCATAAAATTTTGTTAGCTTTTCTATTCTACCAAAAAACCATGATTGAAAAAAACATGATTTTATGATAGAATTAACGGATAAAAATAAAAATATGCAATACAAGGTACCACAAGACGTACAAAGAGAAGATACAATCATAGGCCCGCTAACTTTGAGACAGATGATAATAATAGCGATTGGCGGAGGGATTGCCTATGCTCTTTATATTCAGCTTTCATCTATATATTTTATCCAAATTTGGCTTCCCCCGGTAATAATCGTTTCAGCGATAACACTGGCTTTCGCATTCCTAAAAATACACGATCTCCCTTTTTATGAATATATAATGCACTTCACAGAATACAACCTGCTGGGGAAAAAAAGAGCTTGGATACAAGGAAGCGGAACACCTTTCGTCCCGCCATATCAAAAAGACAAAAAGGACGAAAAAGAGAAAAAAGTATTGAAAAAGAAGGAAACAAAAAGCCTTGCGGAACTAAGCGCGGTACTCGATACCCGTGGAGAAACCAAAATTAACCAAAAATAAACATGGGACTATTTGACTTTATAGCTCCGGGCAAAAAAAACAAAGAAGCGCAAGCTGCAAACAGCACCCAAACACATCTTCGCATAGGAGAGATAAGGGACGGCGTAGTTGTGCTAAAAAACGGAGGGATGAGGGCTGTCCTTAAAACTTCAAGCATAAATTTTAACCTCAAATCCGAACAGGAGCAAAACGCAATAATTTACTCATATCAGGGGTTTTTAAATTCCCTCGAATTCCCTATCCAGATATTGGTCAGATCAAAAAAATTGGACATAGACAATTACATAGACCAGGTTAACGCTCTCGGGGAGAAACAGGAAAACAGACTTTTGCAAGAACAAACGCTGGAATATGCGCAATACATAAAGAGGCTGGTGGAATATGCGGACATAATGGAAAAAGAATTTTACGTCGTTGTACCCTATGATCCGGGGAGAACACAAGGCTCCGGCAAATTCCAATCATTTTTTCAAAGATTGTCCCCAAAAGACAGTTACAGCGATATAAAAAGAAGAAGAAGCGAATTCAACAATCTAAAAAAATCCCTGCTGCAAAGAGTGAACGTCATTCAAGCCGGCTTGGAGAATTGCGGACTATCTGTTGATATGTTGGATACAATCGGTCTTATAAATTTATTTTACGAAAGTTACAATCCAAAAACTTCTCGTGAACAAAAACTAAAAGACCTGGAAAAAACAAGTATTGAAACCGATGAAGAAAAAATACAAAACGAAGAAGTACAGCGTGAAATAGAAGAAAAGGAAATGAAAAAGCCAAAAACTACTCCGACCGCAAAGAGTCCACAGGGTTAAGGTTCGCAGCTCTTAAAGCGGGTAAAAATCCGGAAAGACATCCCACCAGAATAGCAAAGACCAAAGAAAAGAAAATCAAAGAAATGGAAATATACGCCTCAAAATAAAACATTGGGTGAAATTGGGCGTAAAGTTCAACAAGCTGGACAGATCCCAGTCCCAAAACAAGACCACCCATTCCTCCCGCCAAGCCTATCATCCCGGCCTCCAACAAAAACACCGAAACAATATCACGGCGCTTTGCACCTACGGCCTTCAAAATACCTATTTCTTTAGTCCTTTCATAAACGGAAGTGTACATAGTGTTCATTATTCCAATCGCGCCTACAATGATAGCAATACTGGCAAGCCCCACGACCACAATTTGTATTATTCCCACAACATTACTGACCATATCATAAGCAGCATCGGATGTTATTACTGAAAATCCGGGGCTATCCTCATCTCCGCGCCTCTTACGGGTGTCCTCAAGATTATCTCTTAATGCCTGAGAAACGTCATGAGGGTCTTCCCCCGGCCCAATTTTTACCATAGCGGCCTGGGCCCCATCCCTAACGCCTGTCACAGAATAAAATTCATCCAAATCCATAATAATCATGGAATCATCCTGCTGATTTCCAACAGATCTTAAAACGCCGGAAACATCATACGGCCGCCCTTTTATAAAAACCCTGTCTCCCGTGCGCAAACCGGGCAATATCTCAATCGGGACCAAATTTCCAACCAAAATTTCTCTTCTCCCGGTAGAAATCCACTCCCCCTCAACAGTTGTCCACCCCATATCGTCTCGCAAAATAGACCCCCCTTCCTGTACCGGTAATCCTGAAATCAAAATATTTTTACTTTCATCTTCGTATCGAACCATTTCCGCCTTCCACGTAAAAGGCAAAGTGACGTCCACACCTCTTGTCCTTTCTATTGCCCTGAGATCGGAATCCGAAAGTTCCATTCCCCCGATAAGCATCGTAATCATATCTCCCATATCTCCGGGCATAACCATGATAATGTCGCCGCCCATCATCCGCAACTCCCTCATCACGGCCTCCTTCATTCCTTCGCTCAAAGAAAACAAACCCGAAACCAGAAAAACTCCAACAATTATTCCCAAGACCGTAAGCCAACTTCTTAAAGTTCTCGCTCTTATATTTCTTATTGCCAATCTAAAATATTCTCTGAATATCATAAATATTATTTTTTTGAACGTAAATTATTTTCCAATATCTCCCCGTCTTTTAAATGAATAATTCTCTCCGCCAAATCCGCTATATTAGTATCATGAGTAACTACTATAACGGTCCTTCCCTGTTCCTTATGCAACTTCTTTATTATATCCAAAATTTTCTCTCCCGTTTTTGAATCGACATTACCCGTAGGCTCATCCGCAACAACAACCTCGGGGTCGTTTATCAATGACCGCGCAACCGCAACTCTTTGTTGCTCTCCTCCGGACAACTCCATCGGCCTATGATTAACACGATCACCCAGTCCGACCATCTTTAAAATTTTTTCCGCTTCTTTCATTCTCTCCTCATAAGGGACACCCTGAAAACTTGCGGGCGTTGCAACATTTTCTATCGCCGTAAGTTGTTGTAACAAATTAAATTGCTGAAAAACAAAACCAACCTCTTTCCCTCGTATATCCGCAAGCTGGTCAGGTGAAAGGGAAGAA
>SLNK01000057.1 GCA_007133095.1 Candidatus Peregrinibacteria bacterium
ATGTCCAGCGTTGCGGTTATGCACGCGTATATAAGGTTGTTTCTTCCGTCGCTTGTTATCTGTTCCAGAGGTATGAGAGATCCCGTGAACGCTATCGGTTTGCTTAAATTTTGCAGAGCGTATGAGACCGCGCTGGCCGAATATGCCATCGTGTCCGTTCCTTGAACCACCACAAATCCGTCGTAGTTGTCGTAGTTTTGATGGATTTTTTTTGCTATTTCCGTCCAGTGTGTCGGAGTAAAATTAGAGCTGTCCATGTTCACAACCATCTTAAAATCCAGCTGTACATGCTTTTGAATTTCAGGGATGTCTCGGATGATTTCCGCGGCACAGGTTGCCGGTTGGAGAACTCCCGTCTTGGGGTTTTTTGTCATTCCGATTGTCCCTCCCGCGAACAACAAGCATATTTTGGGCTTTTTCATGGTGGCATTTTATCCTTTTGCAAGGAAAATAAAAGTTTTTATTTTTTTGGCGGCGGGGCTTTAGATTTTTTTTAAGTTTTTCTTAGTTTTTTTTAACGGGAATTTAATTTTTGTTTGTTATGTTCGGTCTGCTTTTCACGCGTGGGGCTTAAAAAATAAATCCATAACACATACAAAAATGGAAAAATTAAAAAAACATTTTGTTTTGATGACCCTTATGGTCATGGCATTTCAACTTGCTTCGCTTCATCTGCCAATGGCTTCCGCGTCTCCAAACGGCGCGGCCGGAGAAGTTGTTATTAACGAAGTTGCTTGGGCGGGGACCGCGGACAGTTGGCGCGACGAGTGGATAGAACTCCACAACACAACCAATCGTGATATCGATTTGAGCGGTTGGTATATAGAGGATGATCGGGACAAGGTTTATCTGATTGAAGAAGGGGAGATTCCGGCTCGCGGGTATTTTGTTATCGCAGATAAGGTCGAATCTCTGTCCCATGTTCAAATTGACGCGGTTATAACATTGTCTTTGGTAGACGCTGGGAACAGTTTGGTTTTGAAAAATGCCGGCGGGGACACGATTGATGTTGTGAACAGTTCTGCCGGACCTTGGTTTGGGGGAGACACAACAACAAGGGCTACGATGGAAAGAATAAATCCTTCTCTGTCCGGTGATATTGCGGAAAATTGGGCTTCAGCCGTTTCAGGAAACGGAGCAAAAGGCAGAGACGGATGCGATATTTTGGGAACTCCCGGGGGAGTCAACAGCACTTATGACGGCGGTGGTCCGGAAGTTTCCATGGGAAAAGACGGCTCCATAGTTTATTCGAGTGCTTTTGTGACCTTTCCGGTTGCTATTGATGAAGTGTCAGACCTTTACGCGTACGGTTTTGAGATCAATTATGATTCGGCTATTTTGAAATTTGTTGAGGCTATGGAAAGTGATTTTTTGAAGGAGTCCGGTGTGGATACGGCTTTTTATGCCGCGCTTTTGAACGGCGAGGAAGGAAATTTGATTGTGGGAAACGCAAGACTTTTAAATCCTCCGGTTGGCACGAACGGAACCGGAAAACTTTTTGATCTTAAGTTTGAGATTTTGCCAACTGAAGAAGATATAACCGCAGTCGTTTTCGGCGCCGGAAGTTTTGTTGCCGACTCTGAAGGAGATATGCCCGCGAAACTTGTCGGTCTTGATCTTCCGCTCTCCGAGGACGGAACCGGTGGCATCGGTCCTGTTACGAACCTGCAAGCTTCCGAAGGAGAAGATCGTTACAGCATAAGAATTGACTGGTCATGCGCGGAAGCCGACTATTATGTAGTTGAGAAGAAAATGCACGATGGTGAATTCCATAAAGCCGGATCCGTTGAAATCTGCTCTTTCACAGATTATCAAAATGTAATTCCCCATCTGTCTTATCAATACAAAATTATCCCTGTTAAGAACAGCGTTTTTGGTGAAGCGGGGCTTGTGCAGGGTGTTGACACTCGCGGTCTAAAAGGAGACAACAACAGAAGTGACAGCGTTGACGGTAGAGATATAGAGACTCTGGCGAGGGCGTTCGGAAGCCAATATGGTGATTCCGGATATAACCCTCTGGCGGACACGAATTTCGATGGAATTATAGATGGCAGTGACTTGATAGATTTAGGTCTGAATTTCGGTTTAACATATTAATTTCCCGAGGGAAGGTGTGTATTTAACGCTCCTTCCCTCCTTAAACTTTCATTTAACAAACTACCCATGAGCACAAAAAGATTTACTTTTACAGTTTCCGTTATGCTGGTTCTTATATTCAGTTCCATAATTTATTTGAGAACTTCGCTTGCGAACGATTTTTCTGACGATTCCTCATTTGAAAACCACGTCGGCAGGATTTTTATGTCTGCGGAGTTCCCGGATGAGGAACTTTTGAGAATCGCCGTGAAAGCGGACGAGATGACCGTTCCGGTTCTAGGAGTGGCTTTTCATCTTGAATATGATTCGGAAACAGTCGCCTTTTTGAGGTATCTGCCCGGGGAGTTCCTGGAAAGAGGCGGTACTCCCTTTTATATTGTCAAATCCTTGCCTGAGGAAAACAAAATTGTTTTTGGAGAGACTCTAAAACATGATGACAGTTTTCCCGTGGGAGGTGGCGATATCGCTTATTTTGATTTTCAAATTCTTGGCGGAGATGAATGGGATTTCAATTTTGACAGGGGGGTTGTGTCCGGGACCGACACTCCAAGACAAGATATAGATAAAGTTCTTTGGGAAGATTTGCGGGTAGACACTTCCACTTACGATGAGTCCTTAAGTGCGGGCTTTGACGGCAACTTTTTATCAACCGATGTATCTTCCGGCGGAAAAGATTTTTCAACTTTTTCAGCAAGTAAAGTCATCTCATCAATTCTGTTTCTTACCGTGCTTATTTTGATAATCCGCGTGCTTAAGCGAAAAAGGATTACATCGCTTGATTTTGGACAATAGACATATTCGATATGTCAATTTTTAAATACATTTTATCCTTTGTTTTTGGAGTGAATTGTATTAAATTGTGGGTAGTCAAAAATTCTTAACCCCCCATTCCAAAGCCATGTCTAAAAATTATATCTCCATTCAAAATGCCGCGGATTTAAGCAAGAAATCTGTACAAACCATAAGAAGAGCCATCAAGTCAAAGAAGATTACAGCGAGGAGAAGAAAAACCCCTCAAGGTTTTAATTACATGGTGGATTTGGATTCACTTAATACAGCCTTCGGTCTAAAACCGATAAAAGAAGATATAAAAGAGCCCAAAAAATCCGAGGCTCCCAAAAAATCGGAATCTTCTAAAGATATTTCGATAGGTGCCAATGACTTCAAGGATTTTGTTAAAACCATGGAAACCTTGTTAGCCCAACACAACGAAGAAAGAAAAAGTTTTTTACAACTTGTTAATACTTTGCAGGAGAAAATTTTCGTGCTTGAGAATCAACTGAATCTCTTGAAGGCGCCTCCAAAGAAAAAATGGTTCAGTTTCCGAAAATAGCACGTCACTTACATCATGTCGTTATTCAACAATACTCTCGCTCAGATTGAAAAAGCGGCTTCCTTAATTGGTCTTAATGAGGATGTACTTCATATTTTGTCCGAACCTCAAAGAAAAGTGGAAGTTAGCATACCCGTGAGAATGGACGATGGGTCTTTGAGGCTTTTTGAAGGTTTCAGAGTCCAGCATAATAATGTTTGCGGTCCCTACAAAGGCGGGTTCAGATATCATACTCAGGTTGATATGGAAGAGGTTAAAGCTCTTTCCGCCTGGATGACCATAAAGTGCGCGGTTGTGGGAATACCTCTTGGTGGCGCGAAGGGTGGTGTTGTGGTTAACCCCAAAGAACTTTCCGAAGGAGAAATTGAGCGATTGACCAGAAATTATGTCAGATTGCTGGAACCTGTAATAGGTCCGGATATGGATATCCCCGCGCCGGATGTAAACACGAACGCGAAAATTATGGATTGGTTCGCGGATGAGTACTCAAAACTAAAAGGAAAAGACATGAAGGGAGTTGTTACCGGCAAATCTCTTGAAAACGGAGGCAGTAAAGGCAGAAGCGCCGCTACCGCTCAAGGTGGAGTTTATATTCTTGATGAATTCCTTCGCGAAAAAGATATCAAACCGGAGGAAACTACGATTGTGGTGCAGGGGTTTGGAAATGCGGGAGAAACCGCCGCAAGATTACTTACCGAGGAAGGATATAAGGTTGTGGGCGTTTCCGATTCTCAAGGGGGAATAGTCTGCGCGCACGCTGTAAATCCGGAAGAAATATCTTCTTGTAAAACTGATAAGAGCAGTGTCGTTCATTGCGGTGATCCCGCTGATTGCAGACGGGTTACCAATGAAGATCTGTTGGAATTGGAATGTGATGTCCTGGTTTTAGCCGCGATGGAAAATCAACTTACCAAAGAAAACGCGCCCCTTGTTAAGGCCAAATATATTTTGGAACTTGCCAACGGTCCCATAACTCCCGAGGCCGATGAGACTCTGAAACAAAAAAACATTTGCATTATCCCTGATATTCTAGCAAATGCGGGAGGAGTGACGGTCAGTTATTTTGAAATGTTGCAAAACGCGGACAACAATTATTTATCAGAAGAAGAAATTAACGAAAAACTGAAAGAAATTATGGTCACGGCTTGGCAGGAAGTTAAGACAAATGCGGAAAAATACGAATGTACTTTGAGAGAAGCCGCTTACGCTACTGCGCTGGGAAGGCTGGAGGAAAAATTGAGTGAGTTATAACAGCGCTTGCTCTTTTTGCAAGACTTACATATACTTCGACCACTTATATGAAGAAATATATTTACTCTTTCAGGGAAGGTTCCAGGGGCATGAAGAGCCTTCTCGGTGGAAAGGGCGCGAATTTATCCGAAATGACCAAAATCGGGATCCCGGTTCCTTTCGGTTTTACCATCTCTACCGAGGTCTGCGATATATTTACGAGAACGGGAGAATATCCGGAATCCTTCGCCGAACAACTTGAAGAAAATCTGCGCCTTTTGGAAGTGTCTATGCTCAAGAAACTGGGAGATCCCAAAGATCCCCTTCTGGTTTCCGTGCGTAGCGGAGCCGCGGCTTCCATGCCGGGGATGATGGATACTATTTTGAATCTGGGACTTAATGACGAAACCGTTAAGGGGCTTGTGAAAAAAACAGGCAATCCCAGGTTTGCTTATGACAGTTATCGCAGGTTTGTTCAGATGTTTGGTGATGTTGTCATGGGGGTGAGTCATGATCTTTTTGAAGAGGCTTTGGAACAGATGAAGGAAGAGGTCGGTTTTGAATCCGATACGGATTTGACCGCGGAACATTTGAAAGAATTGGTTGGCAGATATAAGAAAATAATAGCTTCAAAATCCAGTGACGAATTTCCTAAAAATCCTTTACGCCAGATGAAGGCTTCCATAGAAGCTGTTTTTAAATCCTGGAATAACCCCCGTGCCAGAAGTTATCGCCAGATCCACGGTATTACCGGTCTTTTGGGAACCGCGGTGAATATTCAAGCCATGGTTTTCGGTAATATGGGGGATGACAGCGGAACAGGTGTTACTTTTACAAGAAATCCTTCAACCGGAGAAAAGCAGCTTTACGGTGAATTTCTTATGAACGCGCAGGGAGAAGATGTTGTCGCGGGGATAAGAACGCCCATCCCCATTCAAGAACTTGAGAAAATAAACAAACCTATTTTTGATGAATTGATGGCGGCTACTGATAAGCTTGAAAAGCATTACAAGGATATGCAGGACATAGAATTCACGATAGAAAGGGGCAAGCTGTTTTTGTTGCAGACAAGAAACGGGAAAAGGACCGCGGAAGCTGCTGTTAACATCGCGTGTGAATTGTTTGACGAGGGATTGATAACGAAAGAAGAGGCGTTGCTAAAAGTGGACGCTTCGCTTTTGAATCAGCTTTTGCATCCGCAAATAAAGAAAAGTGCGGAGAAAAATGTTATTGCTACCGGACTTCCCGCTTCTCCGGGCGCCGCTACCGGTAAGATAGTTTTTAATTCCGATGATGCCACGGACATGGTGGCGGATAAGAATGAAAAAGTTATTCTTGTCAGGAAAGAAACCAGTCCGGAAGACATTAACGGTATGTGTATGGCGGAAGGGATTTTGACTTCCAGAGGAGGAATGACCAGCCATGCGGCGGTTGTTTGTCGCGGAATGGGCAAGTGTTGCGTAGCCGGATGTAACGGGATTGTTGTTAATGCGAATGCCAAGAAGCTTATAATCGGGGATATGGTACTTAATGAAGGAGCTGTTATAACTCTTGATGGTAGCACGGGAGAAGTGATTCTTGGGAAAATGGAAATGCAGATTCCCGAATTGAGTGAAAACTTCCAAAGGCTTATGACCTGGGCGGACGAATTCAGAACTCTTAAAATACGTACAAACGCAGACACTCCCGGAGATTGCAAAAAGGCTCTCAAGTTCGGGGCGGAAGGTGTTGGTCTTTGCAGGACAGAGCATATGTTTTTTGATGAAAGCAGAATACATTTGGTTCGAAAAATGATTCTGGCTAAGGATGAAAAAGGAAGATCCGAGCCTTTGAAAAAACTTCAAGAATTTCAGAGTGAAGACTTTGAAGAAATCTTTAGGGTTATGGGAGACAAGCCCGTAACGATAAGATTGTTGGATCCTCCATTGCATGAATTTCTTCCGGATACCGAAAGTTCCATAGCGGATCTGGCGAAAGAGTTTGATATGACGGCGGATGAACTCAAAGTCATTGTTTCCGGTTTAAGAGAAGTTAATCCGATGCTGGGACACAGAGGGTGCAGGCTCGGCATAACATATCCGGATATTTATCAAATGCAGGTTCGTGCCATTACGGAGGCGGCTATGAAAGTTTCCAAGACCGGCGTGAAAGTTTGCGCGGAAATTGAAATTCCTCTTGTCGGGACGGTTCGGGAGCTTGAATTTTTAAGAAATATTGTTAAGGAGACCATTAACGAATACATCGGCAAAATTAATTTTCGATACAAAATCGGTACGATGATAGAAGTTCCAAGAGCTTGTCTTACCGCCAACGATATCGCCAAAGCGGCGGACTTTTTCTCCTTCGGGACAAACGACCTGACTCAAATGACTTACGGTTATTCAAGAGATGATCTTGGAAGTTTCGTTTCCAAGTATCTGGAATTGGGGATTTTGGACGCGGACCCGATGGCTAGTATAGATCAAGATGGCGTCGGCAGACTGATGCATATTTGTGTTGAATTGGGACGTAGAGAAAAAGCGGATCTTGAGATTGGAATTTGCGGTGAACAAGCCGGAGACCCCGCATCCGTCGAATTCTGTCACAATCTTGGCCTTAATTATGTAAGTTGCAGTCCTTTCAGAGTGCCCGTTGCAAGACTTGCGGCGGCTCAAGCGGCGATTAGGAATAAGTAGGATGTTTTTATATTACGTTTTTTATGACGTTTTTTTATGACGTTCCTTATGCCTTCGCTCCGCTGCGGCGGAACGTCATAGCCGGAACGCGCCTTCGGCGCGTTCCTAATCTCCCCAATGAAGTTTTGATCTGAGGAGACGGTAATATCTTCTGGAAGTTCTTATCATGTAGATATTTCTGGCGCTTCGCCTGAATCTTACTTTGTCTCCGTACTTGAGCATCGTCATGTCCTGTCCGTCAATTGTCATGCCCAGAATTGTCGCTTCTTCTCTTCTACGTGTTTCTATCGTAACCGTGAGTTGTTTTTCATCCGGTATTACTATCGGTCTCATGGATAGCGCGCTCGGACAAATCGGTGTGATTATGAGTCCTTGCAGGGAAGGATGCACTATCGGGCCTCCCGCGGAGAGGGAATGGGCGGTTGATCCTGTGGGAGTTGAAACTATCATCCCGTCGGATTTGAATTTAACAAGTTTTATTCCGTCAACTTCCAGATCCATTTCTATCAGGCGGGCAAAAGCTCCTTGATTTATAACAACATCGTTAAGCGCCAAAAACGTTTCTATTTTTTTACCTCCCCTGTAAACCGTCGCTCTTAGAAGGGCCCTTTTGTCAACGTGGTATTGCCCGTCAAAAATCTTATCCAGACATTCGGTCAATTTTTCCGGCCTTGTGTCCGTCAAAAACCCCAAGTTCCCAAAGTTTACTCCCAAAATCAGGACTTTTTTGCGTGAAAGGTGGCGGGACGCCTTAAGAATTGTGCCGTCTCCTCCCATCGTTATCGCCATGTCCGCTTTTTTCAAAATCTGATCTCTGGTGTGAGGTGTTTCCTTTAAAACAGGTGCCGCATATGTGTCCAAGAGCACTTTTGCCCCTTTCTTTTTCAGGTATCGAACCAGCGCCTTCAAAGGTTTTTGGTGATGATCGATATTGCGCTTCGCAATAATCCCTACGATTTCAATCTTTTTTTTGGAAATCTTGTTCATCGCCGTGATTATGGCAGATTTTTTGTGAGAGGGGAAGAGGGGTTGAGAATCGACGGAACTAACTTTTTCAGTTTTGTCCCTGTTCGGTTTTTAAAATTTCCAGCAGTTTTTCCGCGGAGGTTCGCCAGGAAAATTTTTTGGCTTGTTCCAGACCTTTTTCTGAGAATCCTTTGCGCAGGTTCGAATCTGTGAGGATTTTTACCATAGCCGCGGTTATTTCTTTCGGGTTTTCGGGATTTATGAGTATCGCGCTGTCCCCCACCACTTCCGGAACGGAAGACTTATCTGATGCTATTACCGGACAACCGCATCTCATCGCTTCAAGAGGGGGAATTCCAAATCCTTCATAAAATGATGGGAATACAAGCGCTTGGCTTAAACTGTACAGCTTCATGAGGCTTTCGTTGGAAAGGTATCCGAGGGTGTGCACCTTTTTGTTCAGATAATTCTTTCTGATCAGGTTGAAAAATTCTTCATATCCCCAGCCTTTTTGCCCGACAACTATCAAATGGACATCGGGGTAAATTTTGTTGAGTTCGGCAAACGCTTTTATCAGTCCGGGGTAGTTTTTTCGGGGTTCTATCGTCCCGACCGCAAGAAAAAATTTGGGGGGAAGGTTCGTTTTTTCGATAAAATCTCCCAGTTTTTCTTTCTCCAGAGGTTTGAATTCTTCGGATCCCGCGCAGGGGACTATACTTATTTTGTCGGAATCGTATTTGAATTTTTTTAATAAATCCTTCTTTGTATTTTGAGAAACCGTGACCACGTGGGCGGATTTTTTCAGAGCTCTTTTAAGCGTAATCTTCTCTATCAGCGTCGCTTTTTTGTTGTGAGTGTTGGGGAAAAGGAATGCCACCAGATCGTGAACCGTTAAAATGGTCTTCACGGTTTTTGGCATCAGCGCAGGGGTTATGTAACTGGATGGCGAAAAAAATATATCGGCTCCTTCGCTCCCCACGTCCTTCGCAACCTTCATGTGCCAAATTGCGGAAGGATGATCCATTATTTTCATCTTCGCGTTTTTGTATTGTTCAAATCCGGCTACCCCTTTATTCGTGTAGAGTATGTAGCTGTTTTTTGTGTCGATTTGCAGGAGATTTGAAACGATGTGAAATGTGTACCACCCCTTACCGGTTCTTTCTCCTCCGGCTGTTCTTATATCTATCGCGATTTTCATGGTCCGAGTATAGCATAGTCTTTACATTGTCGGGATTTGCGCTATTCTTTGATTATGTTGAACGTACTTATTCAAAGATTTAAAAGGTTTCCCACTTCAAAAAAGGCCGTTTTTTTCGGAAGCGTTTTGGTTTTTTTGAGTGCGTTTTTGCCTTGGTATTCCGATGTGGACAGATTCCGCATTGGGAATACTTTTTTGGGTATAACCGGGCCGCTTTATCTGGCCGGACTATTGATTATGATTGTGGGCGCGATTTCTATCGGATATATTGTTCTTCAACTTCTTAAAAAACCTCTTCCCAATATTCCGCTTTCCGAGTCTCAAACGTATGTTTTCGGGGGAAGTTCCGTTATTTTTATGGTTGTTTTGGCCGCGTCCGTGTATTTCCATTCAAAATTCGGTGTAAATCTTGCGGATAAAAGTGCGGGTATCGGTATGTTCACGGCTATTATCGGGGGAAGTATTTTGGTTATGGGAGGTTTGTTCTTGAAGAAGACTCGCCCATCCGATGATTTTGATGAAGAAGGATTTATTCAGCCTTTGATAAAAATTGACGACAGAGAGCCTCATCATATAGAAGATCGAAGTAAGAAGGAGGTTACGGTGGGTGATGCCGTGGAAGCTCATAAATACGGGGGTAATGTAGGGACTAAAACCTGGGATCACGCGCAGGAATCCCTTAACAATTATAATAAATCTTCCGAAGAACCTAACACAGACGATATAAGATGATGAACAAGGACGCCCTAAGCTCGGAAATAATTTTTTATTGCAAGGATTGCGAAGATATTGTGGAAACTTTCCGTGTGGGAGGTAAATATGTTTATAAGTGTAGAAAGTGCGGAACCAAGAATGTGGCCTTCGGCACCAAGCGCAGTATTTACGGATTTTTTAGATTGGAAGAAAAGGAAGCGAAAGAAGCAAAAAAGAAACTTTCCAAAGAGGGACAAGCATCTTCAGGAAAAAATTAAATTTTTTTAACGAAAATTTAATAACCCTGTGATATAAGGCTTG
>SLNK01000064.1 GCA_007133095.1 Candidatus Peregrinibacteria bacterium
AAGTTTTTTGTTTTTTGGCGGCAGGAGTTTCATTTCATCCAAATTTACCGGTTTTATATTAACCTCCGGAGTTTTCCCTACAGCCCTGAGTAAGGCATTCTCCAAATGCTCGCTCATGTCCGGTTCCGCGAAATACGCCAACGTTTCGTCCTTGAATTTCACAATCCCGTGTATTTCGCACTCCGGATGCAGAAAAACCTTTATCTTTGATATCGAAAGAGAAAATAAGTGATGGGCTTCTATTATTTCCAGCCCTTTATTTATCAGGGTTGCCGATTCTACGGAGATTTTTTCCCCCATGTCCCATCGCGGGTGTGTTGTTGCTTCTTTCGCTTTTATCCCTTCCAAATCTTTCCTGTCATAAAAAGGACCTCCCGAGCAGGGCAGGTAAATTTTTTCGATATCCTTTTTTACTTTTCCCGGGCGGGATTTTAGAATCTCATAGATTGCGTTGTGTTCCGAATCCAGCGGAATGATTTTGTGGTTTTCTATGGAAAGCCCCTCCGCAACAACGGATTCTTTGTTCGCCAAAAGAAGTGTTTTTTCTTTTTTTACCGTCTCCAGAGAGGGATCAATTCCCGCGACTCCGGAAAGCACATTTATAACTATGTCCGCCTTGCTTATGTCCGGCTTTTCCCCTTTTGAATACAGGGCCGTTTCTTTTATTCCGAATTTTCTTGCCTGTTCCTTAAGAAGTTTTTCGTTTCTGTTTGCGCTTATTCCTATGGTTTTGAAGCTATTTTTGTGTTTGCTCAAAAGGTCCATCGTCATTTTCCCCAGACACCCGGTTGACCCCAGCACTACTACCTTTTTCGTCATGCGCGTATTCTCCAAGGATTGCCTTGACTTTGCAACAGGTTTTTCGTATCATCCGAAGGCTTTGCAATCCTAATCAAATTATATAGGCAAACGTCTAAGAGTAAATCATCAAATTAGAATCCCAACCGTTAGGCTAATAGGGGCCGAGGGGGAGCAACTGGGCATAATGTCTAAAGAAAAAGCCCAGGAACTCGCTACCAAACTGGAGCTGGACTTAGCGGAGGTCGCGCCTAATGCCAATCCTCCGGTCTGCAAAATTCTGGATTACGGAAAGTATCAGTATCATCAGAAAAAAGTTGATACAAAGCATAGAAAATCACAGAAGAAAACAGAGGTTAAAGGCGTTAGAATGGGGTTTAAGACCGGCGACCACGATATGCAAGTGAAAGCGAGGCAAGCCGAGAAGTTCTTGAAGGCCGGTAACTCCGTAAAGGTTTCGTTGATATTTAAGGGGAGAGAAGCGGTTTATAGGGACTTGGCCACAGAAAAAATGAATAAGTTTTTCCAAGGTCTGGAGGAAATCTGCTCACTGGAAGCTCCTCCAAAGAAACAAGGGAATACAATGATTATGATATTAACTCCAAATAAATCATGAAGCAGAAACATCACAGCGGGCTTAAGAAGCGCGTAAAAATAAGAAAGAGCGGAACAGTTACCGTAGAGAAATCTTGCAAAAACCATCTTCTTTCCAATAAATCAAAGCGTCAGAAAAAGGCTTTTTCAGGAGGAATGCCTGTTTCCAAAACACGGTTTAAAGCATTGAGAAGACTTCTTCCCGGGGCCGTTTCTTTGAAGAAAAACCGAAAAGAGGGCCTACAAGAAGCTGAGAAATAAACATTTTAATTTTTTAATTTTATATATGTCCCGAGTAAAAAGAGGCGTAACCGCCCACCGCAGGCACCGAAAAACGGTCAAGGCAGCCAAAGGTTTCCGCGGCTTGAGAAGCACAAACTTCCGACAAGCCAAAAATGCTCTAATGAAGGCCGGTCTCCACAGCTATACGCACAGGAGAACAAAGAAAAGAACTTTTAGAGCTCTCTGGATCGCCAGGATTAATGCCGCCTGCCGTCCCCTTGGAATAACCTACAGTAGGCTTATTGAGGGAATGACAAAGAAAGACATCAGAATCAACAGAAAAATGTTGGCCGAGCTTGCGGCGAACAGTCCGGATGTTTTTGGAAAAATTGTTGAAGAAGTTAAGTAAAACAGGGGGCAACCGCCCCCCGTTTTTAAGCTCTTCAGCAAAAACAATATGCGCCCTTCTCGCACTATTTCTTTTCCTAATAGGTTTCAAATCCTTCGTGTTTTTGGGTTGGCTCTTCCCATGCGTATTCTACTTCCCTGACATCGGATGAGGGCGGTCCCGCTTTGCACCAGTCCAGAAACTTCTTTATGTTGTCTTCTTCTCCCTGCACCAGAATTTCGACTTCCCCATTCGGCAAATTCTCCGCGTACCCCGTTAATCCCAGGGCTTGCGCATTTTCTCTGGCGTGTGATCGGAAAAATACACCCTGGACCCTCCCTCTCACTTTTATTTTAGCTTGTTTCATTTTATTTCCACGCTTTTTAGAACAACTTCTTCAAGCGGTCTTTCCCCTCCGTTCACCCTCACCGAGGCTATTTTGTCCACGACATCCATCCCGCTCTCAACATGTCCGAAAATCGCATGTTTTCCGTCAAGCCACGAAGCTCCGTCTCTCCCCTGCACTATGAAAAATTGGCTCCCCCCCGTATTCGGCCCCCTGTTTGCCATTGAGAGAACTCCTCTTTTGTGGGTAAGCCCCTCGGCAAATTCGTCTTCTATTTGTGTTCCCGGTCCTTTATAGCTGTATCCTCCGGTTCCATCTCTGTTTTCAAAATCTCCCCCCTGGATCATAAACCCATCCATTACCCTGTGAAAAATCGTGTCATCGTACTTTCCCGCTTTTGCCAATTCGATAAAGTTTTTTGTTGTTTCCGGAGCCTTTTCCGTGTAAAGCACAATTTCTATGTCTCCGAAGTTTGTTTTGATTGTTGCCATGGTTTCTTTGTTATTGTTACATGCCGCGATTGTGATCGTCAGCAAAAATATTGTTGTTATTGTTGCGAACAGTTTTGCGAATTTCTTCATAAAAATGTTTGTTATTTATATTCGACGGATGGATTTTATCATATAAAACTCGATTTTGCAGGTCTTTTGTGCTAATCTTCGGCGGCTATGAAAAAGATTTTGAGAAAACTTGTTTTGCTTGAGCTTAAGGCGCTCGCCAGGCGCCGACTGAAGCGGTTTACCGGGAAGATTATTGCTGTTACGGGCTCTACGGGAAAGACGGGGACCAAAGACGCGATTTATGCCGTTTTGAATACCCGTTTTAGGGTTAAGACCACCAAGAAAAGTATGAACTCCGAGTTTGGACTTCCTTTGACTATTTTGGATATCGATAGCGGTTTTTCTTCCGCCACAAAATGGTCTTGGTATTTGCTGAAGGGCTTTTTTCACAGCTTTATGCGGGATCACAGCGATGTTTTACTTTTGGAGATGGGGGTTGATAAGCCCGGGGATATGGACTTTTTGCTTTCGATAGTGAAGCCGGACATCGCGGTTTTTACGAACGTGGCGCCGGTTCATCTGGACGAAGGTCAATTTAAAGATTTGCAGGAAATTTTTGAAGAAAAATCGAAATTGATTTCAGCACTGGGAGAGAAGGGGATTGCCGTTCTTAATATTGATGACGATCTGGTCGCAAGTATCGCTAAAAAGCGCAGAGGTAAGCGGACTGTCACTTTTGGAAAAAAGCGAGAAGGTGATTTTTGGGCGGGACAGGTCGAGCAAAGTCTTGAAGGCCTCCATTTTGTCTTGCATCACGATACTGCGAGACATGAAGTTCACAGCAGAGTGATTGGGGATTGCCATGTCTATATGTTGCTTCCCGCAATTATTTGCGGCTCTTTGATGGATATGGAGATTGCGGATGTCGTTGAAGCAATTAAGCTTTTTTCTTTACCTCCCGGAAGGATGTCCGTGATCCCGGCTATAAACGGAGCCACCATCTTGGACAGCTCTTATAATTCATCTCCGGTTGCGCTGAAAGAGGCTCTTCTCACTCTGAAAGTTCTGGGGGAAAAGCGCAGGAAGGTTGCCGTGCTGGGGAACATGAACGAGCTTGGAAAAGATTCCGAAAAACTACACGAAGGTATGGCGGGCGCAATTTGCTCTTGTGCGGATGTTTTGATTACCGTGGGAAAATATGCCAAATTAATGGCTCTAAAAGCTGTTGAGAAGGGATTTCCCGAATCAAAAGTTCATCATTTTAATTCGCCTATCGATGCGGCGGAATTTTTTAAGGACCATATCGTGAAGAATGATTTAATTCTTGTTAAAGGCTCTCAAAACCGAGTTCGTTTGGAGCGTTTTGTTAAAGAAATTATGGCGTTCCCTGAAGACTCCAGAAGCTTATTGGTTAGACAAGAGCGCGTTTGGTCATCTAAACTTTAACGGGCATGAAATATAATTGGTCTATAATCGGGCATGAAAAGCAGTTGCTTCAAATAGAGCACGATGTTGCCAGCGGAAATCTTGCTCATGCGTATCTTTTGGCGGGGCCTAACAGCATCGGGAAGTCCACCGTTGCAAGAAAAATGGCGGGGATTTTACAGTGTAAAAATGATTTTTGTCATGAGTGCCCCTCTTGTTTGCAGGTTTCCAAGGGCAGTCACCCCGATACTTTCGAATTCGCGAATCATGATGACTCTATCGGGATTGACGACGTCCGCCGCTTGGTCGAGAGGCTGACCATGACCGGCCAATCGAATTATAAAATTTTACTGATACGCAAGCTTGAAAGAATGACTGTTCCCGCGGCAAACAGCTTTTTAAAAATTTTGGAGGAGCCAACAGAAAGGACTATTTTTATAATGACTACGGACAATGTTCGGCTTCTTTTGCCGACGGTGATTTCTCGAGTACGGATTATAAAATTTTTAAGCTCTTCCGTTGAATTTCTTGAAAGGAAACTTCGTGAACTTTTTCCGGAGGAAGATGCCGAAACCATAAAAAAGGCCGGTTTGTTTTCCTTGGGGATGACCGGGCGGGCTGTTCGCCTGATAGAAAATCCCGATATTTTGGCCCACAACATCAAGGTTTATCATGATGTTCA
This sequence comes from Candidatus Peregrinibacteria bacterium, assembly GCA_007133095.1. Classification (GTDB taxonomy): domain Bacteria; phylum Patescibacteriota; class Gracilibacteria; order UBA1369; family LOWO2-01-FULL-3; genus SLNK01. The sequence goes on from SLNK01000064.1 coordinate 4,956, forward strand.
GAATCTCTTGTCCACAAGAAATATATCCGCTCGCTTTTCTTATTTGAATGATATTCTGGAAGAGGGGGGGGCTGTGGAAACTTTTCTTGATATGACAACACATGTCCTAAGGAGTAAATTGCTGGAAGGTGGTCCCGATACAAGAAAACACTTAAATGCCCTTTCCAAAATTGACGATACTGGTATTCTTTTGAAGAAGAATGTTAATCCTAGGCTGGCATTGGAAAATCTTATGCTCGGTCTATGAAATAATTGTTAGCCATGACAGTAAAAGTTTTGGGCATAGAGTGTAATTATTCTCTTGATATCCTGGAAATTCCTTTTTCCACAAAGTATGATTTACGGGAAGGGGATCAGGTTATTTTCAAGGACTTGGAAGGGAAAGAGGAGTTTGGTGTTGTGAAGTATGTGAATCGAGCGGCACGGGACGATGAGAAAGTCCGTTGGGATTCCAAAATCCTGCGACGCGCGACCCCGAATGATCTTCAAAAAGTCCTGAGCCAGTCTGACCTTGGGGATTTGGCTCTTAAAAAAGCCAAAGAGCTTGTTTCAAAAACAGATTTGGACATGAGTGTTTTTAGAGCAGCATGTTCTTTTGATGGCTCTAAAATTCACTTTCTTTTTACCTCCGATGATCGTGTTGATTTTAGGGACTTGGTAAAAGATCTTGCCAAAAGCGTGAAAAAACAGATTCATTTGAGGCAGATTGGCCCTCGAGATAAGGCCAGGTTGACCGGCGGATATGGGCGTTGTGGCCGCTCTTTGTGTTGTACCGCGTGGTTAAACGAACTGGGTGGCATCGGGATGGAAATGGTCAGGGCTCAATCTTTGGAGGGAAAAGGTAGTTCCAAGCTTTCCGGGTCTTGCGGAAAACTTCTTTGCTGTCTTCGATATGAAATTGAAGCGTATCGGGCTCTTAAGAAAGCGCTGCCTCCTTTGGGCGCGAGGATAAAGGTTGCCGGCAGGACCGATTCCGGCGCTGTTCTTGCCCTTGATATCCTTAATCAGAAACTGAAAGTCTCTTTTGAGAATGGTGAGATTTGCACTATTCCGGGAGCTGATGTAAAAAGTGTTTCCGTAAAGCAAGCTAACATTTAGTTTATGTGGACATATTTAGCTATATTTTTAAGTGTGGCACTCTTGGCGGGGGTCTTTACCCGCAGGTATGTTTTGTTTTCCTCCTTGTCCTCCAAAAAAGAAGAAGAGGAGGTCGATGACGTCATTGAGCATGATAAGCGCCGTATTTCCAAAGAGGACCGCGAAAAAATTGAAACTTTGCTTAAAAGAGGAGAGGCTCTTTTAAAAACCGGTAAGGACGAGGAGGCCGTCAAGTGCTTCGTTCAAATTTTATCTATTGATCCCTCGCACGCCGAAACTCAAAACAAGCTGGCTGTTCTGTATTTGCAGAAGCAAATGTTTGGAGCCGCCGCCGCCCTTTTTAAACAGCTTTCGGAAACTTCTCCGGACCCCGTTCATTTCAGCCATTTGGGATTGGCTCTTTTTAGCCAAAGTGATTTTGAAAACGCGAAAACCGCGTATCAAAAAGCTTTGGAACTGGACTCTTCCCGCCCCCAGCGCTTTGTCAGCCTCTCTCATGTTTACAGAGCTTTGGGACAACTCCATCATGCTATTGTCGCTTTAAACAAGGCTCTTGAGCTGGAAGAAGAAAATTTTGAATTTTTATTTTTGTTGGCGGATCTACATACTGAACTTCAAAAACCAACCCATGCAAAATATTTTCTGAATCGTGTTTTAGAGATAGACCCTAAAAATCCGGACGCAAAAAAACTCCTTAAAGAATTGGATTCTCCCGATTTGTAATTATTCTCCGCCCGCCCCCACCAATATTCTTGCGGGAATAGCCCTGTAATTCGTATAAATGTTTTCTTCCTCTACCGTCCCGTCTCCTCTTGTTAATATCCTTTTCCAGTCCGCCCTAAACCCGACGTGCCTTTTTTCCACTTGTTTTGTTTGGCCCGGCGCAAGCGTATTGGTTTCTTGATAAATTGTGGGGCCGGGGTTTCTATAGCTCCCCAAAAACGGCCCTTTCATTTCTACGCTTCTTCCATCATGGGTCCCGTAGAAAACCATGTATAGTTCGTAATTGTCTTTAACATAGGCTTGTAGCAAAACGTGGTTCTCCGTATCGTTTTTGAATTTTAAATCGGGTCCTCCAAGATAAACGGTCGCGTCCATGCCGTGACCCATTACTTGTGAGTAGTAGGTCACCGCGTAAGAGTGCGGGTGCCTTTCCGTCACCTCCAAGCCGGACAGCAACACCGCCCTGTATAGCGTTGTTGATGTTTGGCAAATCCCTCCGCCGTATTCCGGTATTGTTCCTTCCGGCTTTATCACCAACTCCCTTCTATATCCCGTGGCTGCGTTTACGGGCCCCAGGGTTTGATTGAAGGAAAAAACCTCTCCCGGAGCTATAAGCCTTCCGTTAAATCTTTCCGCGCTTACTTTTATGTTGTGTACCCTGTTCCATGGTGACCCGTAATAGGAACTATGCCCCACTCCGATCCTTTCTTTTATCCCCAATTCTTTCAGTTCCTCGTCAACCGTTATTTTCGGTTCGATATGCAAAACCGGGATTGTTATTTCCGATACCCCGTTGTGTACGGCCAGTTCCATCGCTTCCTTCATCATTTTTCTGTCTACCCTCTTTCCGTTGCTGCCGGTTCCCTCTATTATTATTTTTCCTTCTTCGTTTTTGTATATCTCTACGTCTTCAGCTTCTCTGTCCAGCCATCTGGAAATGTGTTCGTCTATGTATTCGTCTAGTTTTTCTTGCTTTATCTTTATTTTTATTCGAGTGTCTTCGTTTGAATCAGATAGGATGGGGATCCCCATATTTTGAGTGGTTTCGAATTCGACCCAGTCAATATTGTCTATCAGTCTCAAATACCAATTGTCTCTGTATACCGGATCTATTAAGGTTGTTCTTTGGTTAAGCGCCCTTTCTATATCCCCCCTTTGTTTTTCCAGTTTCTCGGCTGTTATTTCCGGATAAACCTCTTTTGTTTCGACTTCTATTTTTTCCGACGAAAGGTTTTTCCCTCTCTCCCTAATCGTTCTTGCTAGTTCCGCTTTGTCTATCAGCACTCCTTTTTCTTCATCTTTTATCGTCAACTTCCTTGTTTCGTCGAAGAAGAATGTTGCTTGTTTTGGCGCGATTTCGCTTAATTCGAAATTCTCCTCCAGTGCTTGTTTCAGTCTTTCGAAATTTACCACAACAACGGGCTCGTGGTTTGTAGCCCCTGAAGCACTATTCATTATTATGTTTATCAACCCAAAGCTTCTGGCATCGGACTCGCGTATTGTGGCTATTGTTTCCTCCATTAGAATGTCTATCCCCAAATCTTCCGGCAAAAATTCTTTTTCCTCCTCCAGTATTTGTATTTTTATCGGGATTTTTACATACCTTTCCTTCTTTTCTTGTAACACCTCTTTCGCTTCCACCGGTGTTTTATATGAGATGTCAATCCCTGCTACAGCCGTTCCCGCGGGGAACTTCCCGTGTAGTGAAATTTTGGCGACCGCAACTCCCGAGGCTAAAAGCAGTCCTATTATCGCTCCTGTTCCCACCGATACGGCTATGTTTTTCTTGTTCATTTCGCTTTTTTTATCTCTTCTTTTTGTCTCTTTTTTTTATCGTTGCTCCCATTACAGACCCTATTGCGCCGCCTATTATCGCTCCCATTAAAATTTTTTCCCAAAGTCTTTTTTTCTTTTTCTCCTTCATTGATTTCTTTATTATTTCCTACTTAGCAACTTCGGTATGCCTTGTTCTTCTTATAACATTTACTTTTATCTGTCCGGGGTATGTGATTTCACTTTCTATTTGCTCCGCCATTTTTTCAGCTATCGCCTTCAGGCCTTCGTCTTTTACCTTTTCCGTGTCCACCAAAACTCTCAACTCTCTTCCTGCCGAAATTGCGAAAGCGCTTTTGACCCCCTCGTACGATGTTGCCGTTTCTTCCAGCGCTCTTATTCTTTCTATGTATTTATCAAAAGACTCTTGTCTTGCACCCGGCCTGCTTGCGGAAACCGCGTCTGCCGCTTTTATAATCAGGGCTTCCGCGCTTGTTTGTTTCTCAGCGTCATGATGTGTCCACGCCGCGTGAACTTCCTCTTCGCTAAATCCGAATTTTTCCATCAGTTCCTTTGTGAGCACATCGTGGGTGTCTTTTACTCCCTCTTCTTGGTCTATCGCCTTTCCCAGATCGTGTAAAAAGCCGCTAACCAAACATATTTTCGGATCCAGCCCGAGTTCGCTTCCCAACATAAGGGCAACCCAGCTAACCTCCATTGCGTGCTTCATTATGTTTTGTCCGTAGCTTGTTCTGTATTGCAACCTTCCCACAGTTCTACACAAGTCTTTGTCCTCCGCGCTTATCCCCATTTTCTTTAACGCGTTTCTTCCTATTTCAAAAAGCTCTCTATCTGTTTCTCTTTCCCCCTCTTCTATTGCCCTTTTTACATCTTCCTTCCTTATCTCCCCCCTCATTTTCACGATTTTTTCCATAGCTTTCTGGGCAATTCTTCTTTTTACAAGTGCGAACCCGGATATACTTATTGTGTTTGGCATATCGTTAAAGACCACGTCCACCTCAAGCGCTTCCTCTATCAACTTTACGTTCTCCGCGTTTTGCCCGACTATTTTTCCTTTAATTCTATCGTTTTTTACTTTTACGTTTACCACTCTTGTTTCTACGGATGTCGGTGAACACAGCCTCTGGATAACCCCTATTATCATTCGCTTTGCTGTTTTTTCTGCATTTTCTTTTAAAAGCTCTTCGGTTTTTGCGATTTTTTCTTTGTTCTCTATTTTCAACTCAGCCTCGTGTTTCTTTAATATTTCCTCTTTTAGCTCTTCCGGTCCTTTACTTGTTTTTTCGGAAAGTTTTTTTATTATTTCCATGTCTTTTCTTTTCGTCTCTCCCCACACTCCCTGTATTTCTTCCTCTTGTGCCACAACTCTCAGTTTTTCTTCTTTAGCCCTATCTTCTTTCTTTTGCAGGTTTTTTTCTTTGTTCTTTAAAGATTCTTCTAGCTTTAAAAACCTTTCCTCTTTTATTTTCCTTTCTTGTTTAATTATTTCCCGCCTTTTTTCCACATACCCCCTTGTTTCCTTTTTTATGTTTTCCGCTTCCTTGTTTGCCTCTTCTTCGCTTGCTTGAGCCCTTTCTTTTGCTTTTTTAAGGTTTATCAACCTTTTTTCATTTATCAAAATTCCGCTTATCACTGCGCCTACGGCGATTCCGCCTAAAATTGTTAATATGTTTATCGTTATTTGATTCATTTCTTATTTTTTTATTAAGTTTTCAACCGTTCCACTATTCTTTTTACATGTTTTTTGCACATTTTTTCCATATTTTCTTTTCTTTTTTGTTTTGTAATTTCATAAAATATTCTGTTTTTGTTTATTTATAAGCTTTTTTATTCTAAAACTATTTTATAAAATAGTAAACCCCTTACAAATACTACTAAACACACATATATAAAAAGTAAAAAAATATTAGT
>SLNK01000045.1 GCA_007133095.1 Candidatus Peregrinibacteria bacterium
AACTTTCGGCGTATAATTTTGATCTGCTATCCTCTCTCAACCCGGGCAAAAAGAAACGGGTGGGCTCAACAATGTTGCCTCTTTCTCCCACAACCGCGCCATAAGCATCAACCTGATCCGCTATCACATAAATCTCAACAGTTCCTGGACCTTCATTCGTCGCGCTCGGAACGGTCACGGGAGTATGCGTGCGGAAAACAATTCCTTCATCGGTTTGGAAGCGAGTCTGAGAAACAAGCGGCCAGGCGGAATTGGTGGTGTTAAAAACGGTTATGGTCCCGGACGCGTTCGCGCCTCTTTCTGAAAAACGCTTGCCGGTTGCCCTGTGAGTGATTTCCCGTTCAATATCAACTGAAATTGTATGACTTGCTATCGTATGCGAAGGACGGGAGTCCAAAAACGCCCTGTTCTTCTGAGCATCCGCAAGAGTTATATTAACCGACCTTTCAAGCACACTCGCGGCCGGAGTAAGGTAAATTGTGGCCCCCGGCAGAGCTATGTAAACGATGAAAAGCAAAATCGCCAGGCTCACCGCGACCAGCCCTATCAACGCGTGCTTGTTCGGAGCGACTATAACAAACTTGGGCTTTTCCGATTTTTTATCTTTTTCTTTTTTTGGGGCATGAAGTTTTGTGACCGAAACGTCCGATTTTTTGTTCGTCCCTTTCTTCAAAATTTCACTTATTGAGAGCTTGCGTTCCTTAAGTCTTGTGGGTACCGATTCTTCCACGGAATTAACAGTCGCCAACAGGGGAGTGATGCGCAATCTTTCATCATCGACTTCTGTTGAAAAAAGAGCCGGTTTCCCCTCCGAATTCGCCTTGTTATAAACTTCTATACCGGTCTTATGAGCAAGGTGTATTCCGTTTTTGTCGTTCGTAACCAGATAGATTTTCTTGTTTTCGTCCGAAGCCTTTCTCTTAAGGATTTTCAGATTTACGATACTTTGAAAAAGAATAGATCTTTTTGGTACAACAATATATACATGTCTTCCCGTAACGGAGTTGATTTTATCCGATAAAACCGTAACTTCATCATCAATCTCGGCGTAGACCACCTTTTTTGAGGGTACGGACTCATCCACGGAATCTTCTTCCACAGGAACTTTTTCGTCTTTCTCAACCTCTTTGTCCGCAGCGGTTTTTTTATTTTTTCCGGAGGGCATCTGGAATTTTTATTAAATTTTGTCTGGGAATTAGATCTGCATCAGCCTGACCACTTTCTTCAGTAATTTTGATGTGGGCTGATCTTCTCTGACAAATTCCAAAGCAAGATTTGCCAGTGACATGGGCACGATATCCTGCTGGTCTGTAAGAAGTTTTGTTTCGTCCGCGATATTCGTAACCATTTTAGGATGAAGGAAATTTATCTGGGGCTTCTTTGTGAAAGGCAAAGACTTAACCCACTCCATACTCTCCAGAGTTTCCTTGATTTCAGGGAGATGGGATCCTCCGCCGGACAACAAAATCTTAGATGGCAAAACATCGATATTTTCAAAAGATTCAAGAGTAAGAACAACCCCGGAAAGCCAGACATCGCAATCTGTTTTCATCGCTTCCCTGACTATTCTGTGCGATTGGCGCTCAAGCTTATCCTCGCTGTAAAGTAATTTTATTTCTTCCGCTTCATTAAAAGATATGTTGAGGCTTTGCGAAAGACGCTTTGTAAAAGTTCTTCCTCCCAAAGTAAACATTTTTGTTCCCTCCACGGCGCCGTCTCTAACAACCGCGATATCGGTGGTTCCTCCCCCGATATCAATAAATATGGCTCCGAATTGCCCGCCGTCCTCATGGCCAAGACACCTGGTTATGGCATAAGGCTCCGCGGCTATCGCCAAAAGTTCCTTATCTATTTCGGCGGCTATGGTTTGAAGAGCTCCGTAATGAACCAAAGGAGCGAAAGCGTTAAAAACACTCAAAGTAACTTCCTTCCCCTGGAAACCCAAAGGATTCGTGACTCTGTATCCGTCTATTCTCGTATCTACAATGGCGGCATTTACAAGTTTAACATCAATTTCGTTATAACCCGTCTCATCCGCCAATTGGCCCCTGACATGATCAAAAGCCTTCCACTGAATTTTATGAACGATATTTTTCAGCTCCGCGAGATCAATTTTACTGCTGGCATCCGTCCGCAGATAACTTGTTGTGGTTGTAGCTCCTTTAACAAGTTCACCGGAAATTCCCAAAATCATTTTTTCGGTAGAGATGCCGGACATATTTTCCGCCTCCCTGACCGCGCTATGACAATTTGAAATAACGGAAGCGATATCCGTAACGACTCCGCTTTGCATATCTCCCAATCTCTGTTTCTTCCTGCCGACCCCCAGAACTTTTCCTTTGGTTCCTTCGGATTCAACAACAAGAGCCTTCACAACATCTGTGCCTATATCCAAAGCCAGGAAATGGGCGTCAGAGGACCTTTTTTTTATCCTGCGGAAGAATCTCATAAAAACTTAAAAATAGCCTATGAAATATAAGGAAAAAGAGCGACAAAAGCAACAGATTATGCGTACCAATCGCTACCGCTTTCGAAGGAGACCTTATTCTTTTGCTTTTCTTCGAACCTTTCCAATCCCAATATAATCAGTTTATCCACCAAATTCTCATATTTTATACCGAAAGCCTCAATCAGTTTCGGGTACATGCTGATTGATGTAAATCCGGGCATCGTGTTGATTTCGTTGAGATAAATTTTGCCGTCGTCGCGATCCAGAAAACAGTCAACTCTCGCAAGGCCGCCGCAGTCCAAAAGTTTATATGCCTCAAGTGCCATATTCCTTATTTTTTCGCCGATTTCGGTATCTAGTTTGGCGGGGATTTGAGTTGTGGAAATTCCGTTAACGTATTTATCGTAAAAATCATAAAACTCCCCCCCGACAATAACTTCTCCGGGAGGAGAAACAATGGGATTATCGTTCCCCAAAACCGCGCACTCTATTTCTCTAACATTAACTGCTTTTTCCACCAAAAGGCGTCTGTCATATTTTGCCGCCTCTTTCAGGGCATTGCTCAAATCTTTTTCTGTTTTAGCTTTGGTAATTCCAACCGCGGAACCCAGATTGGCGGGCTTGACGAAACATGGCAGGCCCAACTCATTTATGATTTTTCTGATTATGGCTTCTTCGTTCTCAATCAATTCTTTCCTTGTGAGGCCGATGTGGGGGACGATGGGAAGACCCGCTGATTTCCATATCGCTTTGCATTGCAGTTTGTCCATCGCGGTGGAAGAAGCGACAACATTGCACCCGACATAAGGGATTTGAAGCATTTCAAAAAGACCCTGGATTGTGCCGTCTTCCCCGAAAGGACCGTGCAAAACGGGAAAAGCTATATCAACGGTCTGATGTTCCGGATCAGTTGAAAAGCGAATACTTCCCAGTCCGGAAACACTGTTTTTTTTGAAAATATTCAGGCAATTCTCGCCCGTGAACCATCTCCCTTTTCTATCTATACCGATTTCAATGACATCATATTTCTCCGAGTTATCGCCGGAACGCAAAGCCTTTATAACGGAAGCGGCGGAAACAAGGGAAACTTCATGTTCCCCGCTCCTCCCCCCAAAAATCACCGCAACCTTTGTCTTTTTCATGGCGAAACTTTATCACAAAACTACAATTCTCGGAATGCGATCGTTTACCCTTGAAGTCACCTCGTAATTTATAGTGCCTGCCCATCCTGCGAACAGCTCCGCGGAAACAGTTTCTTCCCCGTCAGTTCCAATCAAAACAACATCGTCTTCAACGGAAACAGCCGGGACATCGGACACATCCGCCATTATCAAATTCATGCAAACCCTGCCCAAAACCGGCGCCCTCTTTCCGTTCACAACAACATGGGCTTTATTTGAAACGCCCCGGTCATATCCATCGTAATACCCGGTCCCTATGACTGCCACGCGCGTCTTTCTGGTCGTCCTGTATGTGCACCCGTAACCTATGTATTCTCCTTCGGAAATATCCTTCAACTGAATTATTTTTGATGTCCACTTGAACGCCGGCTTCAAACTGAGATCTCTCAAAGGAGAAGAATCTTCCCGCTGTTTCTGAACGAAGGAAACATAAGTTTCATTGGACGGCCACATCCCGTATGCGGCTATCCCAACTCGAACAAGTTCAAAGTGCGTTTCCGGGAAAAGTATTGTCGCGGCGGAGTTTGCACAATGCCTTATCGGGATTTTTATACCTGCGATATCCAAAATTTTGCAGGCTTCAATAAATCGTACCAATTGCTTCCCGGCAAAATCGTGATTTGTTGTATCCTCGATATTGGCAAAATGAGTGGAAAGCCCCTCAAGTTCAATATTCTCAAACCCGTTCGCAAATTTCGCAAAATCAACAAGCTTATCAATATCTATCCCTTGACGATTATTACCTGTTTCCACTTTCAGATGAATGCGAACTTTTTTACCTATTCCCCCCAATTTTTCAACAGTCTCCCGATTATAGACAACCATCCTCAAATCAAGATCAACGGCTTTTTTCAAAAAATCCAAAGGGATATACCCGAGAACATAAATGGGGGAATCTATTCCGGCATCACGCAAAGTCACCGCTTCATACAAAGAATTAACGGAAAGCCAGTCCGCGCCGGCCTCCAGAAAAATTCTGCTACATTCAACCAGCCCGTGCCCGTAAGCGTTCGCCTTAACACATGGACAAAGAATCTTATCTCCGACAAGACTGCGGAAAGTGCGGATATTGTTAGTCAGCGCTTCTCTGGAGATTTCGACCTTGTTCAGATCGATTTGTGGATTCATCTTTACTCTATAAATTTCCTGGAAAGTTTAGCAAACTTCCACTACAATAAAAACCCAATCGGCACGATAAACAGAACTTAACCAAACAAAAGATGTATAATACGGAAAATAGAGAAAATTACGGAGATCAGGTTGCGGAGCGCGTGGGGGAACGCGTCGGCGTGGGGATAGAGCCCACATTTTTCGGGAAAGTTATGTCTTTCTTCGCATTGGCCATTTTGACCGCGGCCGCGGGGACTTACATAACTTACACTCATTTTTTACACTATTTTATTCAAGCGCCCGGGTTGATGTGGCTGCTTTTTATAGCAACGCTCGGGATCATTTTTACTTCACGCATCTGGAGCACAAAGTATCCGCTTAATCGCTTCATGTTCGCGGCTTTTGCTTTTATTACCGGAGTTACGGCGGCCCCTTTGGTGGGGATTGTGGTCTCAAGTCCGGAAGGAGTAGCCATTCTCTCAAAAGCTCTTTTGGCAAGCGCTTTGATTTTTAGCGCCGCGGGAATATGGGGGTGGACAACAAAAATGGATTTAAGCGGGATGAGGAGCTATCTGTTATTCGGGCTTATCGGGTTGATTGTTGTCGGGATAATGGGATTTTTTATTCCGTGGGGCAATTCAATGGAAAGAGTATATTCGGGAGTGGGGATTCTGCTCTTTGTGGCTTTTACCGCTTACGAATTCAATAAACTCAAATATTATCCGGAAGACAGATATATTGAAGCGGCACTCGGGCTCTATCTGAGCATTTTCAATCTTTTTATTCTGATACTAAGGTTTATAATGGCCGGACGTGATTAACGCACTAACATGACTAAACAAGAACAACCGCTTAGGTTTGACATTTCGGAGTTGTTGGATGAGGGAACTGGAACGAAGATTTCTTATTCGTTTGAGGGCCCAGTTAGTTTTGAGGAAATACCGGTAAAATCGAAGACGAAGGGAAAAGTTGAAATAATGAAGCTCAAGGACGCGCTAAATGTGGAGATGAAGGATTTTTCTCTCGATGTGGAATTCCAATGCACCAAATGTTTGGAGAATTTTAAGAGGACAGTAAATGTGCCGAGTGCGGAAAGAAAATTTTTCTTCGATATGCCTGAAACCCCCGAAGATCCAAATGACATTTTCCTCGTCGATCAAAAAAGACAAAAAATAGATATAACCGAGCCGCTTCGGCAGGAAATAATCTTGCATTTCCCATCAATTCCAGTATGCTACACGGGCTGTAAGGGTATGTGCCCCGTCTGTGGAGGGGGCAGGAATAAAAAAGAATGCGACTGCAAGGTCGATGAAACCCAAGAAAACAAGCCCTTGTCAGCCTTAAAAGATTTATTAAAAGAATAAAACATGGCCAAACATCCGGTTCCAAAACAGAAGACACCCAAGTCCAAAAGCAAGAAAAGGTACGGCAGTTTCAAGACGAAAGTCCTAAAGAAACTTTCAGAAGGGACGCAACTTGTTAATTGTCCGGACTGCGGAGAAAAACGCGTTGCGCACACGGTTTGTAAGGAATGTGGGAAATACAGAGGCAGGCAGGTCATAGACAAGCAGAAAGAAGTGGACAAAATCACGAAAATAAAAGCTTAAGCTTTAAAACATGGCCAGTTACAGACATCTTGCAAGAACCTGCGTTGTGCAGACCATATTTGTGACCGAATTCAGAGATGCCGACCCGAAGAAAACGCTGGAACTTTTGCTTGATGAGTTCGCCCCTCGTTTGACGGAAAAGCAATTTGCTTTTGATACTTTGGCGGGTGTGCTTGCCAATAAAAAGAAAATAATTAAACTGATAGAGAAGTATGCGCCGGAGTGGCCGGTGGATAAGATAGCTGGAGTGGACAGGGCGATACTTGAAGTCGGGATTTACGAAATAGTGTTTAATGAAGAAATCCCCCCGATAGTAGCCATAAACGAAGCGGTGGAGATAGCAAAGCACTTCGGAGACGAGAACAGCCCCAAATTTATTAACGGCGTTCTAAGCAGCGTCATGAAGGATAACGATACAAATGAAACATAAGGAGAATTACAAAGATCTTGAAAAAAAAATCGGTTTAAAATTTAAAGACCTTGAGCTTTTGAAAAAGGCTTTCACTCACAGGTCTTATCTGAACGAACACAGAGGAGAGGGGATTGAAGACAACGAAAGACTGGAATTTTTGGGAGATGCTGTTCTTGAACTTGTCGCGACAAAGCACCTTTTTGAAAATTACCCGGAGCAGACGGAGGGGCAGATGACAGCTTACCGGTCAGCTTTGGTGAAGGGTAAACATTTGGCTGAAGTAGGGTTGGAACTGGAACTGGGACAATACCTCCTGTTGAGCGTGGGAGAAGAAAGATCTGGAGGACGAACAAAAAAATATATTCTGGGGAACGCGGTGGAATCTTTGATAGGATCGATTTATTTGGAACACGGATACGAAAAAACCGAAGAAGTCATCGAAAAATTTATCCTCAAAAAATTGGATGAAATTATAGAAAACGAATTGCATATAGACGCGAAATCCCGTTTTCAGGAGCAGGCTCAGGAGGAAGAGGGGATAACACCGCACTACGAAGTCCTTGGAGAAGATGGACCGGATCATAAGAAAAATTTTACAATGGGCGCCTTTATGGAGGAAAAACTGATAGCGAAAGGAATGGGAGCCAGTAAACAAAAAGCCGAGAACGAGGCGGCAAAAGAAGCTTTAAAAATAAAAGGATGGGAGCTGAGGAGAATGAAATAAAGTACGATGAAAAATCCTGCGGGGTTGTGCTTTTTAGAGAGGAAAATGATGAAAAAGCATACCTCCTTTTGCACTATATAGGCGGCCACTGGGATTTTGCAAAGGGCCATGTTGAAGAAGGGGAAAAAGAGCACGAAACCGCATCCCGTGAGGTTCTTGAAGAAACGGGGATAGCGGACATAGAATTCGTTGACGGATTTCGTGAAAAAATAGCGTACAAGCACGGCAAGGAGGAAAATCCAATGCATAAACAGGTTGTGTTTTTCTTGGCGAAAACGGAACTGAAGGACATCAGGCTCTCGCATGAACATCACGACTCTCAATGGCTTCCGTACGAAGAAGCTCACGAAAAACTCACATACGAAAACGCAAAAAATATCCTGCGAAAAGCAAAAATCTTTTTAGAAGGCCGGATTTAGTAAGATGATATTGGAGCTTAGGAGAACATCTGATAAAATCGGGACATGAAAATAAAAGTCCAATCAAAACTAAAAATGAAAGAAGGAGTGGTTTTGATTCCTTTATTCAAGGAAGATTTAGAGAGACTTTCGGCGCATATTCCCAAGGCTGCAAAAGAGTTCATAGGAAAAAGGATTGAAAACGGAGATTTTGAAGGGGAAAGGGAACAAACGCTTTTTTCATATATCGATTCCAAGGATTTTAAAGGGAAAATTTTTGTAGACGGCCTCGGGGAATTTGCGGATTTTACGCCCTTGAAGGCGAGAGAGTTTGGGGGAGAACTCTCAAGAAAAATGAAGCAAAACAAGGTGGAGAATGTCAGTTTATGTGTCGGGAAAAAGCTTAGCGAATCTTTAGAGGAATTTCTGGAGGGATTTTTGATGATTCAGTACAATCCCGCAAAATTCAAGACACAAACGGATGAAGACAGGAAGGCGCAAATCAAAAGGTTGGACGTTCTTATCGGGGATAAAAAGGATAAAAAAAATCTGGTCGCGGCAGTGGAAAAAGCAGCTTTGATAGTGGAAGCGGCGGACTACGTGAAAGATTTGGTAAACAGCCCCGCTAACATAGTGAACGGAGAATATCTGGCGAAGGAAGCGGAGAGAATGGCCATCAAGAACGGATATAAAATAGCGATTTTGGGGAATAAGGAATTGGGAAAAATGAAAGCCGGAGGGATTTTGGCGGTAAATCAGGGGAGTAAAGACGAGGCAAAACTCATCGTGCTGGAACATGATGGAGGAAAAAGGAAGGAAAAACCGATAGTTATAATCGGAAAAGGGGTGATTTTTGACACGGGAGGATATAATTTAAAGCCCAGCGGATCGATAGAAACAATGCAGCAGGATATGGCGGGAGCCGCAACCGTGATGGGGCTTTTTGAGATTTTAAAAAAACTTGGGATAAAGAGAAATATAGTAGGGGTTGTGCCGGTTGTTTCCAACATGATAAGCGAAGCGGCTTACAGGCCTTCGGATATAATTACAATGATGAACGGCAAGACAGTGGAGATAACCAACACGGATGCGGAAGGGCGTCTTGTTTTGGCGGACGCGCTGACTTATTCATTGGAACTGAATCCTGCGGCGTTAATTACCATGGCAACCCTGACGGGAGCCGTGGCGGCCGCGCTGGGGGACAGGTATTGCGGAATTTTGGGGAACGATAAGGATTTATTGGAAAGAATAAAAAGGGCGGGAGATGAAGTTGATGACTTGGTTTGGGAACTGCCTATCCATGAAGATTTTAAGAAGAAACTGGAAAGCGAAGTTGCAGATTACAAAAATTACGATCCGGGGACCGGCAGGTTGGCCGGCACGGCAAAAGCAGCGGCATTCCTTGAGAATTTTGTGGATAAAAACAGCTGGGTACACATGGATACGGGTGGAACCGCATTCACGGAAAACCCCAAGCCATACGAACACAAAGGCGCTACGGCACAAGGCCTCCGCGCCATAATAAAATTCCTAGAGTCATCGCAGGACTAGCTTTCAAAACAAGGACTTGGCGTCTCCCGCGCAAACATGAAAAGCGTAATATGAGGCCGTAACTCCTTCGGCGGAGCCTGTTATCGCTTGCTTGAATTCGGTATCGCAGCAATCTCCTGCGGCAAAAACACCGTTAATGTTAGTTTCGGTCTTGCGGTTTATGATTATTTCTTTTTTATCGTTCACCTCAACGCCCAAATCTTGCGCCAGTTCCGTTTGGGCATCATGGCCAATCGCAAGAAAAACGGCGTCCATATCAAGTTCCTGCCCGGAATATTTGCCTTCGCCTTCCTTAAATTTAACCTTCTCAACCTTCTTGTCCCCCAAAATTTCTTCAATTTGCGTCTTGAAAAGGATTTCGATTTTTTCGTTTTTATCTATTCGTTCCGCGTTCAAAGGCTCCGCTCGCAAAACATCCCTTCTCACTATAAGGTAGACTTTGGAGGCGTGTTCACTTAAAAACAGGGCTTCTTTTGCGGCACTGTCTCCACCTCCAACAACACAAACGGTTTTTTCTTTAAAAAACGCTCCGTCGCAAAGTGCGCAATATGAAACTCCCTTGTTTTCCAGTTCCTTTTCTCCCGGAACACCCAATTTCCTGTGCTTTGTTCCCGTCGCAAAGAGGACGGTTTTACAGATGTATTCGTTTGAGGATGTTTTTACCTTGAATCTTGGAAATCCGCCCTCGTCCGGCAGCTTCTCAACCCCAACAACCGTTTCGGTTTTTATTTCCGCCCCGCTTTTTTGAGCGTGTTCATATAAGGACATCGCCAAATCCGGACCGGAAATGGAAACGATGCCCGGCCAATTCTCAACCAAATGAGTGGAAGTGATGAGCCCGCCCGGCATTTCCGTCAAAACAAGAGTCTTCAGCCCGAGCCGCGTTGAGTACATACCCGCGGAAAGCCCGCTGCAACCTCCACCTATCACAATAAAATCATATCCGTTTTGCATCACCGGAATTCTACTTCATTTTTACCACCGGTGACAACTTTTTTGATACACAAAAAAACGATCCAAATAAAAAAGTGGGACAACTCGCAAGAA
>SLNK01000036.1 GCA_007133095.1 Candidatus Peregrinibacteria bacterium
CGCAGCTGACGGAGGCTATTTCTTCATAGAAGAATTCAGTGACTTATTTGGCACACAAATATATGGACCTTTCTATGATGACGTAGATAGACTTGTATCCGAAATGTAAAAAGTGCAACATCACACAACAGCGCCTAAAAGGTTCGCTCTTTCGCTTTGCTCAGTCGCTCACGCAAATTTAGCCATCTTCGCTCGTGTGATGAAAAGATTGTATCACACTCGATCCGAAGCTAAACTTCTTTTAGCCGCCGACGTTAGCCGATTTTTAAAATCTTTTATAATCAAAGCAAGTAATACAAAAAAACCAAATCGTGCATACATTTGTAACACAATAATCATGATTAAAATCATACTTTTTGATATCGACAACACGCTTATAGATCATACGGCAGCTGAAAACAAAGCCATTTCATGGATTCATGACGAATACTTCAAACAATCAATCTCGTTAATTGATTTTCACAATATGTGGCTAGAAAAAACAAAAAAAAACTGGAGATTATTTGAGCAAAAAAAAATTACGTTTACCGAACAACAAACGCAAAGAATACAAGATGTCTGGAAGTCATTAGGCAATAAAGTAGATAAAAAAACTGCTAGAAATATTTTTGACGAATATTTAAGTGAATACGAAAAAGCATGGAAAACATTTAAAGGAGTCGAAGATCTACTCAGTAGCCTTGAAAATGTAGGAATTTTATCAAATGGCAATTTGGCACAACAGCTCAAAAAGTTGCAAGCAGCAAATTTATTAAAGTTTTTTGATCAGAAAAACATTTTCACATCGGAGGAAATTGGGATCGCAAAACCGGACCAAAAACTATTTTCTTACATAAAAGAAAAACTCAAATTAAAAAATAATGAGATACTTTATGTAGGGGATAAATTGGGATATGACATTAAACCAGCATTAAAAGAAGGTTGGAACGCTATATGGATCGACCATTACAATATTTTTAGAAATAGAAATTATGAAAAAGTAAAAAATATAAAAGAATTAAAATCATTGCTTGAAAAATATGGAAACAATTTATTTTGCAACAACGGAATCAATTCGCCCTTTATAAATAAGTGAAAAGCAGTCGCGGTACCGGGGATAGTAAAAATGTACTTCGTCGGTCGCTTCGCTCCCTCCGACCACGCTGCGCTCTCGCCTACGGCTCGGGTCGGCTAACACAGCATATGCGGTTCAGCTCTTGCAGAGCCTCACCCACATTGCTCGTTCGCTTAGGCGGTTTGCTTCGCAAAAATTATACCGCCACGCTCACTTCGCAACGTCGCATATGCTGGGACTTTTTACGAAACATGCTTTCCTTTTTTATGGCTAACGCCTAAAATTTTTCTGTAGTGCGCAAATTTATTTTAATTTTTAAAGTAAAAGCATATAATGCAAAACAAATAGTTCATATAATAATTCTCAACCAAAAAAACATGAGCAAAGCTTTTATCTGGACACAGGAATATTCTGTAAACGTTGCGAAGATAGACGAACAACATAAAGAGTTTCTTGAAATTTGTAATAACCTGCTTGATTTGCTGGATAGTGAGGCGTTCACAAATGAAGGAGCATTAACCTCAATAGGGCGTTTAGGCGATTATGCCTCTTACCACCTTGGCACGGAAGAGGAGTTCTTCATTGAAACAAAATACCCTGATGCTTCTCCTCACATAGAAGCTCATAACCAATTTCGAGCAAAAACAAAGTATTTTACAAAGCAAGTCAGAGATAAAAATATTGACCCAAGAGAGATTGTAAAAGAAGTAGCGAATTTTGCTGGTGATTGGTTGTTAGATCATATTTTAAATATGGATAAAAAATATTCCAAGTGGTTCAATGACCATGGAATAAACGGGAAAAACTAAACTTATCCAATACAGAAAATCACACATAATACACGCAAACATTGTGTAAAATTGTTCTTTTGGCTACAATTTTTTACGATGCAATTAGTCAAACCCACTAAAAAATATGAGAAAAGTTGGCATGAAGCCTTAGCTGAATTTAGAGCGGAAAGGCGGAAGGGCTTTTGGAATTGGGAAAAAGAACCAACAAATTTAGAAGATTACATAAAAGTGACTAGAGATAACGAAAAGGGGAAGAGCTTACCAAAAGATTGGGCACCTGCAACCACCTACTGGTTAATAGATAAAGATCAATTTGTCGGACATACTAACATTCGTCATAAACTTAACGATTATTTGGCAAAAGGCGGCGGTAATATCGGTTATTATATTCGCCCTTCTGTTCGCGGCAAAGGATATGGGACAAAAATACTTGAACTTGCTCTTATAAAAGCCAAAAAGCTCGGGCTTCAAAAGGTTTTGGTAACGTGTGATGAATCTAATATTGCATCGAAAAAAATTATTGAGAAAAACAAAGGACAGTTTCAGGATAAAGTGCCTGGTGAAGGAGAACCAAGACTAAGATATTGGATAGAGTTATGTACGCCGTTTATTCTATTCACTCTTTTTCATTCATTCTCCCTTATCTGATGGGGGTCCGACTTCGGAGTATTTTAAGACCGTCAAACATCAAAATGAGATGGAAAAAATATTCCAAAGCAGTAGAATACATAAGTGTAATTATTGTTTAATAAATATTTATGAAGAAACTGCTCGATGTTTTGAATAACTTGAAGGAAACTTTCTGGCTTATTCCGGTCTTGATAATTATTTTTTCAATCCTGCTGGCAATTGGATTTGTTTATATAGACCAAACCACTGTTTACTACTCGGATGGGCTGGGACGCTTCTTTTTTGTGAATAGTACAGATGCTGCCCGCAGTATATTATCGACCATATCAGGTGCAATGATTGGTGTGGCAGGGACTGTTTTTTCAGTTACCCTTGTAGTATTAATTCTAGCTTCTTCACAATTAGGCCCCAGACTTATAAAAAACTTTATGTATATAAGGCTTAATCAAATTGTGCTGGGCTCATATGTTTCTACTTATTTGTACTGCCTTATTGTTTTAAATTCCATACAAGAAAATGACAATTTTATTTTTATTCCATCTCTTTCTATCTTTTTTGCAATTGTTTTAGCAATCATAAATATTATTCTACTTATTGTTTTTATCCACCGAATTGCCATTAGCATTCAGGCAGATAAAGTCGTTTCTGATATTTCCGCATTTACTTCAGAACAAAGCAGAGTGTTGTTTCCTGAAAAAATGGGAGACGGAACAGATAATGAAAATGATTTGCCGGTTGAGGCAATTAAATCAGAATATGCAAACATAATTTCCGTGAAAAGTCCCCAAAGCGGTTACCTTCAATACATCGATGGCGAGTCATTATTGAAGATGATGACAAAATTTAACACTTTATTTGAGATGAATTATAGGCCTGGTCATTATTTAGTTAAAGGTATTGAGATAGGAAAATTATACACAAACGAAAAGACAGAAGACGATAAGTTAGAAAAGATTCTTCTTCAATTTGTTATTGGGAAAACAAAAACTACTAAACAAGATATCGAGTTCGCTATTTACCAAATGGTTGAAGTTGCAGTACGTTCACTATCATCCGGCATTAACGACCCTTTTACGGCAATTGCCTGTATAGATAACTTAACAGCGACAATGTGTTATCTTGCGAAGGTTGAGTTCCCCTCAAAATACCGGGTTGACGATAAAAAGGAACTGCGGGTAGTTGCAAATACCTTTGATTTTGAGGGCGCTTTGGATGCGGCATTCAATCAAATCCGACAGTTTTCGGCAGGAAGTGCAGCTGTGATAATCAGATTAATGGAAGTTTTATTAATTATTGACGAGTTTGCTACAAGAGAAAGTTATAAAAAGGCAATTGAGAAACATGTTGAAATGACTTTAAGGATTGGAAAAGAATCTATTAAAGAAAAGAATGACCTTGAAGACTTAATTGAGAGATCAAAAAAAATCATGAAGTGATTTAGGACAATTGAAAGAAAAATCGTCGAAATATTTAATCGCACAGATAGGCGCTCGCCCCTCACCCAATTTTTTCTTCCACTTCATATATCACTAACGGTATGAGCAATTCAAAAAATATTCTTCTAGCAGAGAATAAAGAATGACACCCCTTAAAAGGGGAGAAAAATTGTTTTATTGTCCTGAATGTGCTATAATCAAAAATCGATAAGCTGAAAAAATAAAGCAAGGAATACTGAAAAACAAAATTTTTTTATTCATAACCTAATCCTATATGATCTGGACTATCGCCGTTATTCTCATTGTTTTGTGGCTGCTCGGAGTCGTTACTTCCTACACACTGGGAGGTTTCATCCACATTCTACTTGTAATAGCTGTTATCGTAGTGCTCGTGAGGCTGATTACAGGTAAAAAAATAGTGTAAAGCTTGAAAAAATCAGCGCAATATTGCATATCGTCAAACGTGGCAGTCGTTAAAGAATAAAAATGGATCATTCCAAACACAAAGGCGCAAATAAACACGAGGGGCACAGCACGGAGATGTTTTTTAAAAGATTTTGGATATGTCTGGCGCTTACAATCCCGGTGGTTTTATACGCCGATATTGTTGAAAAGATTTTTAACTGGTCTCCACCGCAATTCCCCGGGTCGCTATATATGCCTTTGGTGTTGGGGTCGATCGTGTTTTTTTATGGTGGACGAGTATTTCTTGTAGGTGGGATAAGAGAAATAAAAGAACGACTTCCGGGGATGATGACACTTATAAGTATCGCTATTTTAGCGGCTTATTTTTGGAGCGTTTACGCGGTTTTTGCCGGAGTGGAGGCTTTATTTTGGGAACTTACAACACTTATTACCATCATGCTTTTGGGACATTGGCTTGAAATGCGAGCGGTAAGCGGAGTACAGGGCGCGCTGAAGGAACTGTCAAAATTAATTCCCGATACCGCAGAAATCATTCGCGACGGTAAAACGGAAAAGATTTCCGTTTCGGAACTTAGTGAAAACGATGTGGTCCTTGTACGCCCCGGAGCTAAAATTCCTGCAGACGGCGAAATCATAGACGGGGAATCCAGTGTTAACGAATCAATGATTACGGGAGAATCAAAACCCGTTTCCAAAAAAAATAAAGACTCCGTTATTGCGGGAACTATAAATGGCGATGGAGCGTTAAAGATAAGAGTTACCAACATCGGAGAAAAAACCTTCCTTGCGGGGGTAATGCGGTTGGTCGCGGAAGCGCAAGCATCAAAATCCCGACTTCAAATTCTTTCGGACAGAGCGGCTCTTTATCTGACGGTGGTTGCTGTTTCGGGTGGACTTGTCACGCTGATTGCATGGCTTGCGGTCGGTGCCGAAGTAGGGTTTGCGGTGGCGAGACTTGTGGCGGTGCTTGTAATTGCTTGTCCGCACGCGCTGGGACTTGCCGTTCCCCTGGTTGCATCCATCTCCACAACCAAAGCGGCGCAAAACGGGTTTTTAGTAAAGCAGAGGATTGCTCTGGAAGCGGCTCGTACAATTGACGCGGTGTTGTTTGATAAAACGGGAACACTCACAAAAGGAGAGTTTGGAGTTATCGAAATAATGAACGTAAAAGATTATTCAGAAGACGAAGTTTTGGAATGGGGAGCTTCCGTCGATGCCCTTTCTGAACATCCGATTGCGAAAGCGATCGTTTCAAAAGCCAAAGAGCAAAAAATCGATTTGAAAGAAGCGAAAAAGTTTGAAGCAATTAAAGGAAAGGGAGTGAAGGGGGTGATTGAAGAAAAAGAGGTAATGGTCGGAGGGCCCGCTCTTTTGGAAAGCATGAATATTGAAATCCCCGATGAACTTTCCGAACAAGTTCGGGATGGCGGGAAAAAAGGACAGACCATAATTTTTGTTATAAAAGAAAAGAAGCTGTTGGGAGCAATGGCTTTAGCCGACATTATAAGAGAAGAATCTAGGGAAGCGATTCAATCGCTCAAGGAAATGGGGATTAAAACAACAATGATTACCGGTGATTCCGAGGATGTTGCGAAATGGGTAAGTAACGAGCTTGGAATTGATGAGTATTTTGCAAGAGTATTGCCTAATCAAAAATCGGAAAAAGTAAAAGAGCTTCAAGGTCGCAATTTAAAAGTTGCCATGATTGGAGACGGGATTAATGATGCTCCCGCTTTAACGCAAGCGGATCTTGGAATCGCGATAGGCGCGGGTACCAACGTTGCCATTGAGTCGGCGGGAATAATTTTGGTAAGAAATGATCCCCGGGATATCGAAAAAATAATCAGACTGTCCAAAATGACATATTCAAAAATGACGCAGAATCTTTTCTGGGCAACCGGATATAACGTCATCGCATTGCCTCTTGCAGCCGGCGTATTGGCCTTTAAAGGCATAATTCTCCAACCGGCGCTGGCGGCGATATTTATGTCTTTAAGCACCATTATCGTGGCAATAAACGCCATGCTTTTAAAAGGTAAAACATTAAAAAGAACATGAGCAAAACTTTATTAATCACATCATTTCTTTTCTTGGTTATAGCTTTGTCCGGATGCGACAATTTTTCGGTAAACGAAAATATAGATAATGATATTGAACAACAGGGAAGACAAAACGATTCCGGCAAAATCTCTTCCGAGCAAGATGAATCAACAAAGGCAGAAGATGCGTTAGTTTCTTTTTTTACGCATCTTGAAAATCAAGATTTTGAAAAGGCATTACTGTTTTTTGAATTAGATGATCCTGTAAATGATTGGGAAGGGCTCGAAAGCTTTAGCCCATTAACAGAAGACAGAAGAAGTAAGGCTAATGTGCTTAAGAATTACTGCGAAGCAACCGGCACATGTCTTGAAGCAAGAGTGATCGAGACAAAAAAAGGAAATAACGATACATACGATTTGGTTATTCAATTTAAAAATCCCGACGGAAGCACTTTTGTCCTTGAACCGTGTTGCGGGGCAACCGAGGAAGAAATGCCGGCTCAAGACAAATTTGATTTCAAAGTTAAAAAAATCAACAATGACTTAAAAGTGACAACGGCCCCGGTATACAGACCATAATAAAATCTTTAACTGAAAAACATGGACTATCTGGACACGGATTTACTCATAGATACATTCAAAGCTTTATGGCCTCTGTGGATTATATTGGTACTATCATCGATTGCTTCAATTTTAAAAGCTAAAATAAAAGGATTTTTAGGGGAGAAAGCGACTTCAAGAAAATTATGGAGGCTGAATCCGAGAAAATATAGAGTCATTAACGATGTGATGCTAAGTGTAAACGGACGAACCACGCAAATTGATCACATAGTTATTTCCAATTTTGGGATTTTTGTAATAGAAATAAAAAATTACAAGGGGTTGATCATAGGGAATGAGAAAAGTGCATATTGGACCCAAATCCTTTTTAAACGCAAAGAAAAGTTGTATAATCCCATAAGGCAAAATTATGGACATGTACAGGCATTGAAAAGCGTGACAGAAGATTACCCCGGGATTTTATTCATCCCGATAGTAGTATTTTCCGTAAATGCCGATTTAAAAATAGAAGCACAGTATTCAGACGTTGTTTACAGTACGAAATTGTTAAAAACGATTCGGACATATGAGGAAGAAGTAATTTCAGATGAAGTAAGGGACGAAATTTATTCCAGGATAGTCTCATTAAATATCAAGGATAAAAAGCTAAAGAAGAATCACGTTTCAATAATTAGGCAGACCAAAAGAGAAAGTTCTAAAACGGTAAAAAAAGGTATTTGCCCAAAGTGTAGAGGGAGATTAATTGATAGAAGAGGAAGGCATGGAAGATTTAGAGGATGTTCAAATTTTCCCAGATGTAGATTCACCGCTTGAAAAAAAGATTGGGAAATTATGAGTCAAAGGAAAAATAATCCCCTTACGAAAACCTCCTAATATCCTCAATCAGACTGTCGGCATCCGGATATTCACTCGGGATCATATCCGCCAGGACTCTCATAAACCCGCCTTTTTGAGATACATCGGGACGTGAAAGCCCTTTTCTTTCAAGAAGAAAATTATGAACAGCCGGTCCGGGATACAGCTCATGCTTGACCAAAGCATCCCCCAGTTCTTCAACTCTGGCTTGCTTTACCACAGTAAATTGAGGGCCTTCGGCAAGAGAAAAGTAAGCATTCAAAACTTCGTTTAATCTTGTAAAAATCCCCACTCTCTCCTCATTCAATTCCGCCGACTCTTCCGACACTCCAGAAACGGGAGGAAGCACCTCTTTAGAAGTTTCAAAAGCTTTTGAATTTTGACGTTCCATATCAAAAAAATTAATAAAACAGAAAACAATACTAATCATTTTTTCAAAAATGTCAAGCAGGGATTAAACATTGCTAAGGACACGTTTCTAATGTAAAAAATACATAAAGATAATGCCTATGAAAAAGTTCAAAATCACAATAATCGGCTCGGGGGCGATGGTGCCAACAAAAACAAGAAGGCCGTCGTGTTATTTGCTGGAAGTTGGGAACAAAAGAATCTTGTTTGACGCCGGGCACAACTCAACGGGCAGGCTTGCGGAAATGGGGATAGATTTGCAGTCCATTGATATTCTGTTCATATCGCATTTTCACACGGATCATTTTTCGGACGCCATGCCGCTTGTTCATTCAAGGTGGGTGGACGATATTTACCATCCGGAAAGGGGTCATAAGGAACTGACAATAATCGGGCCGGAATCACTGGAGGAACGATGGAAAAAATTGAGAGAAGTTTTTTGGGTTGAGCCGCAGGAGCCTTATCCACTGAAATTCGTGGAAGGAGTTAAAAAAATAAAAATCGATGACATTGAAATTGAACTTTTTGAGATCAAGCACGTGCAGTGGTATCAGTCGCTTGGGATAAAAATAAAATTTGAAGGGAAATCGGTAGTGTATACCGGGGATGTGGGAGGAGAGAATAATCTTCAATATCTCAAAGACATGGCAAAAGACATAGATTTATTAATGATAGAAGCGGGCTGCGCGGATCCTTCGCCTACACACCTCACAATTGATCAGGTAATCGAAATTTCAAATGACGCTAATGTCGGTAAAACGGTAGCGACCCACATCCGCGACGAAAATCTGCAGATTTTCAAGGAGAAGACAAGAAAATATGATAGGATAACCCTCGCCGAAGATCTTATGAAAATCGAAATATAAAATATTAATTTTTTAAACCCAAAAATTATGAGCGTAACGAAAGAACAGTTCATAGACGGACTGAACAAAGCACTGGAATGGGAATACGCAGCTTCTATCCAGTATGTACAACACGCGGCGGTTATAACCGGCCCGGAATATGACGCGATTTCAGAGGAACTGGTTGTTCACTCAAAAGAAGAATTGGCACATGCGATAATGGTCGCGGAAATGATAGCCGATCTTGGAGGAACACCGACAGTAGACGTTGAAAAAAGAGACGTTTCAGAAGATTCAAAAACAATGCTTGAGCAGGATTTGGCAGGAGAGGAACTTGCGATAAATATATACAAGAGGCTGATAGAGCAGGCGGAAGAACTCAAGGAATATGGATTGAGAAGACAACTGGAGGATATTTTGATGGACGAGGAAGAACACAGAAGAGACCTTTTAAGCTCTCTTGGAAAATAGATTTTTATAAAACCCCGTGCTTAACAAGCATGGGGTTTTTGTGATACAATTGAAAATCTTGTTATCCAAAAACATGAAAAGAAGAGAAATAAAAGATGATGGAAAAACTCCCCGGAAAAATCCTGGTCAGCAAACGCTACCGGGGATTGACATTGAAAGGATGGAGGTGAGAAGTGCGATACAAAAAGCGAAAAGAAAAATCGAACTTACCCCTCCAAAAATCAATAATGAACTTGTTCCCTTCACAAAAAGACACGAATACCCGGATCACACGATAGACGTAATAGGTCTGGGGGAAAAATGCGCTAAAGAAGTGGCGATAGAGGAGTTTGAAAAAGTCATTGAAACGGGAGAAAAACCGAAATATCTAATAATAGATCTTTCAAAAAGAAAAGCCGCAGAAATAAAGTACATCAATAAAAAAGCGGAAGAATTGGGAATACCGTGCGTGGAGGTGATCGCTTCTCCGTACAGCCGCGCTGTGGCGAAGGAAGCCAGAGTAAGAGAAGACGAAGCGATAATGGCGATAATGAGGGCGGATAAGTCCATATACTCGCAAGAAGGAAACAAGGCAATAGCCGTCATAGCGGAAAATTTTGGAAGAGACGAAAAGGGAATAAGGCAACTGTACTTTATTAATTTGGCAGAATCCATGACAAGCAAGAGCGAA
Organism: Candidatus Peregrinibacteria bacterium; assembly: GCA_007133095.1. Taxonomy (GTDB): domain Bacteria; phylum Patescibacteriota; class Gracilibacteria; order UBA1369; family LOWO2-01-FULL-3; genus SLNK01. The sequence continues at coordinate 10,187 of SLNK01000036.1, forward strand.
AACAAGAGAGAAGAAGAAAACAAGACATTTGAAAACCTTTTGAGGACATCCAAGGACATAAGCCGGCAAATTCTAAAAGCACTGGAACTTAAGGGCAGAGTGATTGCGGTGGTGGGGATGTCACACACGGAAATTTTTGATCCGGAATTCAGCCCTGTCAAAGAATACCCGTTGGAGAGTTTTTATGATAGGTTTCTATCATGGGAAAAATAGTGATAGGGATTCAGGGGGAAAAAGGAAGCACCAACGAAAAAGC
>SLNK01000050.1 GCA_007133095.1 Candidatus Peregrinibacteria bacterium
AATCTTCTGAATAACCATCCTTTTCAATTTTTTCTAAGCAGAATTAACTCTTTCAGCTACTTTTTCTTTTCTTTCTCTTCTTCCTTCTTCTTCCGTAAGACCCATCACGTTGAGTAAAAACCATCTCTGGTCTTCCGGTTTCATAAAATCGGGTTTATTCTTGTTGTTTAAATAATTTTTATGATTTTTTGTGCTTGAGTGACATCACTGATCCGGAAATAAGGAAAGCGACTATACATAATATAACTGTTGTAATTATGCTCATATATTCTCCGGCAAATCCGACCGATGATGTGTGTTTTATCAGTATGCCGGTATAGGCCCAGATGAAAACCAAGCCGTAAGCAATGCTTCTATCTTTAAACATTCTTAAAATTCCGATCGTTGTTGCTACGAGAAGGATAAAAACCGTCCATATATGTGGCGGAATTCCAAATCCATCCCAATTCCAACTAACCAAAAGGACCGTGACATTTGCGATTGTTGCTACCGTAATCCAACCGAAATAAAGTGAGAATGGCAGACGCACAAATATCTTATCTCTTATGGATAAATCTTTTCTGTTGAGTAAATTGGCGATTTTGATCAGATACACCAGAAGTACAATCATTATTAGTAGCGACAGTTCCACCAGTGTGTAGTGCCAAGCGAAGATCCATGCCATGTTGGCAATGGAAGTTATAATGAAATAAATTCCCAATTTTTTGAATAAAGCTTCTTTGTTCTTGCTCTTTTCTTTTTGGAAAAGTCCGAATTGGTAGAGAATATACGCAGCGAGAAGAAGATAAATCAGGCCCCAAATGGAAAAAGTTAATCCTACGGGGGTGAAAAGGTTCGGATACATGTCGGAAATTTCACCGGTGGATAAATTGTTAATGGGAAGAGCGTTGGCAAGGATGTTGACACTTATCATTCCCAAATATGCGACAAGAGCCAAAACTTTAATAATCATGGGTTTTTAAATTAGATATTTCATAAGGAGGGGGTTTTTGAATGGCTCCCGGGGCCGGATTCGAACCGGCGACCAATGCGTTAACAGCGCACTGCGCTACCGCTGCGCCACCCGGGAGCGTTTAACAGGGGCAGTATACGAAAGCGATTGTTTTTTTTCAAGTGATTTCGCGACCGGTTATTTTAGGATGTGGATATCACGGGCAACAACGTGGTCCGGGCGGGCGTAGGTGAAGGTTTTTATGATTTTGTAGCCGGCCGTTTTTGCGATTTCTTCAAAACGGGGGAGGTGTACTATTTTTTGGTCGTGTTTGAACGCGGCTGTGCACATTACGATGGGGGAGTCGCTGAGTTTTCTCATCGCGGTGAGCCAGTTTACGTGAAGGTTCGCCAGTTCTCGGAAGATTTTTTCAGCTTCTTCCGGGGACGGGAATTTTGTCAGGGGTTTTCCCAAATAGCCCTCCGTTATTACTGCGTCAGGAGGGGAGGGGAGGTCTTTTTTTGTTAGGAAACGCGCGTCCGCTTTGAAGATTTTGTGGAGGGGAGCGGCGGAGCGGCTTGCCGCGGAGCCGCGGGGGAGCTTGGCGGCGAATTCTTTTGTTAGCCAGTCGCAATTTTTTCGGGAATATTCCACCATTCTTTCGTCTATGTCCGAGCCGATGACGTTTTTGCCCATAAGCATGCCTTCCGTTAGGACTGTGCCCGTTCCGCAGAACGGATCGTAAATTGTTTTTGCTGGGCCGGCCAGATTTATCATTATTTGCGCGAGTTTTGGCGGAAGCATGCCTACTTTCGCGTCTCTTCCCGGCTTATCAAAATCTCTTTTTGTGTAGCTGTCTATGTCTTGGACTGCAATTGTCTTACCCAGAAAAATCTTTTTTTCACCTTTTATAACATTCAGATCTATCCCTTTTTGTACCACTTTCGCTTTGTAAATTGTGGAGGGTTTTGTGTTTCTGAAGTTTTTATTTACGAATCGACTATTCAACCCCAGGGATTTTAGAGTTTTCTTTGATGATGTAAGAAGTCTTTTTATATCGATGTCTCTCTGATTGTAGAAGCTCAAGGTGCTAACGGAGAAAGGAATTTTGCCCGATGAGCCCGTGAATTCGTCTTTTATGCATCGGGTAAAGCTTTTTTCTATATCGTTGTGTAGTTGTTTTTTGTCTCCCGAATCTATTTCATCGAAAATCTCCACGATTTTTATCGTTCCTCCCAATCTGTCCTGCAATTCTTGTGGAATTACTTTGTCCAGCCTGAAAATCGCAGTGTCCAGATTTCGTTCAAAAAGCGATTTTTCGCCCAGAACCGCAACAAGTTCAGCGAAGCACAAGTCTTTTTGTCGTCCCAATTCAAATGCAAATAAATTCATGACTAAAGTTTTGCAAGACTATTGAGCAAATTGCAAGGGAATCGTGGTAAAAGTGATTGAGTCGGCTTGTATAGGAGTGTAATCTGCGGTCAGAATTAGAATATAACCAAAACAATATGGCAATGTCACTTAACAGAGTACAACTGATTGGGAATTTGACTCGTGATCCGGAGATGAAACAAATCCCCGGCGGGCAAGTCGTGACAACTTTTTCCGTCGCGACAAATCTTGTTTGGACCGACCAAAGCGGACAGAAACAAAATAAGGCTGAAT
>SLNK01000040.1 GCA_007133095.1 Candidatus Peregrinibacteria bacterium
GGTAATATCCGCTTATGAAAATTTTGGGAATTGAAACATCTTGTGATGAAACCGCTTGCGCCATTGTGGAAGACGGCCGAAAGGTCCTTTCAAACGTAATCGCTTCCCAAGTTGATATCCACGCGAAGACCGGCGGGGTTGTGCCTGAAGTCGCCGCGCGGGAACATGTTCTTAAAATGCTTCCGGTTTTGGACGAATGTCTGTCTAAAGCCGATTGTGGTTGGGACGATATCGATGCTCTGGCCATAACAAGAGGCCCCGGCTTGGTCAGTTCTCTTATAATCGGGACGGAAACTGCAAACGTCATATCGTATGTGAAAAATAAACCCTTAATTCCCGTTCATCATATTGTGGGGCATATTTATTCAAACTGGCTTTTGGATCCGCCGAAGGATGGAGAAAATCCCGAGCTTTACTCGTCGGAGCCTCAGTTCCCTCTTGTTATTCTTACCGTTTCCGGTGGACATAATGAAATTATTTTAATGAAAGACCACAATGATTTTGAAGTTTTGGGAGAAACTCGTGATGACGCCGCCGGTGAAGCGTTTGATAAAGTTGCCCGTTTGCTTGGATTGGGGTATCCGGGCGGTCCGGCGATTTCAAGAATAGCGGAAGATGGTGATCCGGATCGCTTTTCTTTTCCGATAGTGCTGTTGGAGAAAGACAGTTTCGATTTCAGCTTTTCGGGATTAAAAACCGCGGTTCTGACGGAGGTTAAAAAGCATGAAGGAAAAATGACGGAAAAGTTAAAGTCCGATTTGGCCGCAAGTTTTCAAATGACTGTTGTGAAAACGATGGCGATCAAACTTGCCCGTGTTGTTGAAAAATTTCCTCATGTGAAGGAAGTTCACCTAGCAGGAGGTGTTTCCGCAAATCGAAAACTCAGAGAAATTATCCGTGATTACATACCCGGGGGAATTTATCTTCGCTATCCGCAAACCATAATTTACTGTACCGACAACGCAGCGATGATAGCAGGAGCGGCTTACTTCCTTTATCAACAAGATCCCGCTCGTTTCAAGCCCCGGACAAACATCGTGCCGACAACTTCTTTTGAACTTTGGTGATTATTTTTTCACACTTGGAAAAAAATAAAAATGTGGTAAAGTGCAGTGAGACAGTTTTATCGTTCCTTAATCTATAAAATTCATATGTCGGAAACTTTTCAGACTCCCAAAGGCGTTCATGACATCTTGCCGCTTGATCACGAATTCCATACTTACTTGAAAAAAGTCGTAAGGCATCGGGCGAGGCAGGCCGGATTCAGGAGAATAAGCACCCCCATTTTTGAGTATACGGAACTTTTTAAGCGAAGTATCGGGGATGATTCCGATATAGTTTCCAAGGAAATGTATACTTTTGAGGATCGGAAAGGACGAAGCCTTACTCTGAAGCCGGAAGGAACGGCAGGCGTAGTTCGCAGTTATATTCAGAATGGGATGAATCAGTGGCCACAGCCCGTTCTCCTTTATTATTTTGAACCCCACTTCAGGTACGACCGTCCCCAAAAGGGCAGATACAGGCAGTTCTGGCAATTCGGGTTTGAAATAATCGGAGAAAGTGATCCGGCTTTGGACGCGCAATGTATTCAACTCGCGAACAAAATAAACGAAGATCTGGGAGTTGATGGGGTTTTTAAACTGCAGTTGAATACGATAGGCACTCCCGAAGCCAGGAAAAAATATATGCAAGTTTTGCAGGATTATTATGTCGGCAAGGAACGATCCCTTTGCGATAACTGCAAAGCAAGACTTTCCAAAAATCCTTTGAGGCTTTTGGATTGCAAGGAGGAAGATTGTAAGATTCTTGCAGAGATAGCTCCCCCAATGAGAGATTATCTGGATAAAGAGTCTTTAGCCTACCACGAAGAATTGAAAGAATATCTTGATGAACTGGAAATTGAATATGAGGAAAACCCCAAGCTCGTAAGGGGGTTGGACTACTACACTAAAACGGTTTTTGAGTTCTGGGACAAAGAGAACGGGTCTCAAAACGCCATAGGCGGAGGCGGAAGATATGACGATTTGGTTGAGCTTTTGGGCGGTCAGAGTACCCCTGCGGTGGGATATTCCGCCGGCGTTGAAAGAATCATCGCAAATATGAAGCGGGAAAAGGTCAGGGTCCCTTCCAAAGATGATTTGCATGTATTTGTGGCGCAGTTGGGAAATGAAGCAAAAAAGAAATGTCTGCCTTTGATTGAGGAACTCCGTGAAGTCGGAATAAAAACGATGGGGGCGCTTGGAAAAGGATCCATAAATGTTCAGCTTAGACTTGCCAATAAATTCAAGGTTGATTATGCGGTTCTGATAGGGATTACCGAGGTTCGCGAAGGGACCGCAATCATTCGCAATATGGAGAAGGGAGTCCAAGAAACCGTCAAAATGGAAAAGGTGACGGAAAGACTTATTGAACTGATCGGGGATAAAAATCTTGATAAATATTCACCGGGCGAGTTGCTGTATTCCTGATAAAAAGTATATACTCTTCTTGCTATGAAAAAATTATTTTTGTTTCTTATCGCTTTTATGTTGATGTCGCTAC
>SLNK01000049.1 GCA_007133095.1 Candidatus Peregrinibacteria bacterium
CCGGAGAAGAATTCGTAATAAGACAAAAAATTCCGTATGAAGCGATTAAATTCAAGGATCTAATACGCGGAAATGTACAATTCCACGGAAAAACGATAGATGACCAAATTCTTGTAAAATCCGACGGATTTCCAACATATCATCTTGCAAACGTTGTGGATGACCATTTAATGGAGATAACTCACGTCATAAGAGGCGAAGAATGGCTTCCCTCAACGCCAAAACACATCGCACTTTATGAAGCGTTCGGATGGGAAATCCCGCAATTCGCACATTTACCACTTTTGCTGAATCCCGACAGAAGCAAACTTTCAAAAAGACAAGGTCACGTTGCTGTTGAAGACTACATAAAAAAAGGATATTTAAAAGAAGCGATAATAAATTTTGTAGTTTTTCTTGGATGGAATCCGGGAGGCGGAGAAGAGCAGGAAATTTTCACGCTGAAAGAACTTGAAGAAATTTTTGAACTGGAAAAAGTCCACAAAGCCGGCGCCATTTTTAACATAGAAAAGTTGGATTGGTTCAATTGGCGATGGAAAAAACAAAAATTTAATGAAGACCTTGAAGCGATCGCAAAAGAAATCGATCCCAAAGTAAAAATAGAAGAAACGAGAAAAGATCAATTTTTATATAATTTCGCATCCCCCGAAGCGGATAAAAAATTTGCAAAAACCCGAGGAGAAAAACTTTTGGAGATGTGTAAAGATCACTTGCCGGAGAAATACGAAAAAGATTCAGAAAAACTTATAAAAGCTTTAATTACAGTCGAAGAAAAGATTTTAAAAAATCCAAAAGAAACACAAGAGAACATAGATTTCTATTACACTCTACCGAAATATGATAAAGAATTGTTGACTCACGAAAAAATGCGAGTAGACTTTGAGCAGGCAAAAAAATCGCTTTCACAAGCCAAAGAAGACCTTGAAAAGCTGAAAAACTGGACGCTCAAAGACATTGAAAAAACATTGCTTGAATCGGTTGAAGCCCTGGAAGTGAAAAACGGACAAGTTTTCTGGCCGTTAAGAGCGGCCTTAAGCGGATTGCAATTTTCTCCCGGAGTATTCGAAATTGCTTGGGTACTGGGAAAAGAAGAAACCTTAACAAGAATTAAAAAAGCACATGAAATTCTCTGACATAAGAAGCGCGGTAAAGCACCTTTTGAAAGAAACAAAATGCTTACAGTGCAAAAAAAAATACGGACTTGAAGACGTTAGCATAATAGCTACAACTCAAAACGAAGGAATGTTTGAACTGACCTGCGGAGAATGCCAAACATCAACAATTATAACGATGTCTAAATTCAATAAAGGTGAAAGAATGCACAAATCAATCTCAGAAGACGAAGTGCTGGACATCAAAAATTTCTTAAACAGATTTGACGGCAATTTCAAAAAACTTTTTATCGATAAAAAATGAAAAAACTAATTTTACTCCTGAGTGTTGTGATCGTCTTTAGCGCCTGCGAAGCATTAAAGGACGAAACGGCATCTTTGGTCGATGACGCCAAAACTTCGGCTGAAAAAACAATGGAGGAAGCCGAAAAGCTCAAAGACAAAGCAACGGAAACGAAAGAGCTTTTGGACAGCGCATCGGAAAAAATAGATGACACTCGAGATAAAATCAGAGAATCAATATAATGGGAAGTCTCAAGTGCCAGTTCCATATACATGTCAAAGGGGACCCCGCTGACAATGTTTCGTATGATGCAAAAAAACTCATAGATGAAGCCGCCCGTCTTAACTATGACGTAATCGCGATAACTTGCCATCGCGAAATAGTTTTTGATGAAGAATGGAGAAAATACGCGGCGGAAAAGGAAGTACTCCTTCTGCCCGGAATAGAATTCGAAATCGATAAAAAACATATTCTCTGCATCAACGCGCACGAAGACATAAATAAAGTGAATAATTTTAAAGATTTAAAAAAATATAAAAAAGCCCATCCCCTATCCTTAATAATAGCTCCACATCCGTTCTTCCCGGGGAAAACAACCTTAAAAGATAACCTCGAAAAAAACATCGAACTCATAGATGCGATAGAAATATCTTGGGCGTACACAAAAAAAATAGATTTCAACCGCAAAGCCGCCGAAGTCGCGGAAAAACACAAAAAACCTTTGATAGCCACAGCTGACTGCCATTTGCTGGGTCAACTCCAAACCGGCGGACACTGCTTAATAGAGGCAAACCCGGAAATCTCTTCAATAATTCAAGCAATCAATCAAAACAAAATAAAAAGTGTTCACACACCCACAACTATTCCAAAAATTATAAAATATTTCATACAAAACGGCTGGCAGTACCTGAAAGAAATCACCAGAAAGCTTTGCTAATAACCGCAGCGACCTCTATAATCAAAGCGATTGCTTTCCTCATCCAACATATGTATCGGTTCATAAGAAAAATAGAAGCCATCGCGCGTAAGGACCCAAAAAAAATCGTTTTTCCCGAAGGCGAAGAAGAACGAATTTTGCAAGCGGTCGAACAAATTCTAAAATTGAAGATTGCCCACCCGATACTTTTGGGAAATTCGGTTTCAATAAAAAACAAAGCCAAAAAACTAAAGCTCAAGATAGATTGGAGCAAAGTGCAAATAATCGATCATAAAAAATCGAAACTTCGTGAGGAATTTGCGGAGGAACTTTACAAAATTCGAAAAATAAAAGGCCTCAAAAAAGCCGAAGCAAAAGAAATGATTAAAGACATAAATTATTTCGGCACGATGATGGTTCAAAAAAATTACGCACACGGAATGATAAACGGAACAACCGTTCCGACAGAAACAGCAATCCGGCCCGCACTTCAAATAATAGGAACCAAAAGAAAGTTTTACAAAATTTCCGGCGTATTTTTCATGAGCCTGGAAAACAGAGTCCTCCTATTCGCTGACAGCGCGATAACAATAAACCCAAACTCTCATGACCTCGCTAACATCGCGATAGATACGGCTGAAACAGCTCAAATGTTCGGAATAAAACCCAAAATCGCGATGCTTTCGTTTTCAACAAAAGGATCAGCCAAACATCCGAAAGTGGATAAAGTGAAAGAAGCCACCGCTATTTTAAAATATCGAAAGCCAAAACTGATAGTTGACGGAGAACTGCAGGTGGATGCCGCCATCGTTCCGGAAGCCGCAAAAAGAAAATGCCCCAATTCACCGATAAAAGGAGGCGCGAACGTTTTGATATTCCCAAATCTGGAATCGGCAAACATCGCGTACAAACTTGTTGAAAGACTAGCCAAAGCAAAGGCGATAGGCCCGATTTTGCAAGGATTAAACAAACCGATAAATGATCTTTCCCGCGGATGCAATTATAAAGATATAGTTTATGTGACGGCTTTCACGGTTGTGGAATGCCAAAACACACCAAGAAGATAATAACCCCAACAAAAATGGCTGAATTAGATAACTACAACATTCCCGCATTCAAAAGAAAAAGAAGTATCGCCGCAAAAGCCAGAACAAACCACACCACAACGCCGGAAATAATGGAACCGCCTCCGGTAAAATCATCAAAAAAACAGCAACCACTAGAAATAGACGAAACGTACACAAGAGAAATGAAAATTTGCGGAACTTGCGACGGATATTTCGACAACATAAAAGTCGCGATAATTAAACTGACAAACCCATTGAGAAAAGATGACATAATCCTCATGGAAAAACATGACGGCTTGTTTGAACAAAAAGTAAATTCCATGCAAATCGACAGAAAAGATGTATCAATTGCGCGTACCGGAAGCGATGTGGGAGTAAAAGTTCTATCCAAGCCCCAAGTGGGAGGAACAGTATATAAAGTAATCGCATAAAAAATGAAAATATTGGTAGTAAATTCCGGATCATCGTCCATAAAAGCTTCCCTTTTTGAATTCGGAAAAATAAAAGAGGGAGTTCGAACAATGTCCGCGCATGTGGACGGGATAAACCTTGCGGACTGTAAATTCACAATGAAAGGAGGAAGAAAAAATATAGGATTGAAAACAAAGGTGGAAACGCATGAGCAAGGCGTGAAGCTGATTTTGGAAAACCTGCTTAAAACCGGCTTGATAAAAAATCTTGGAGAAATAAAAAGAGTGGGACACAGGGTGGTCCATGGAGGAGAAAAATATAAAAAACCGGTAAAAATTGACGCGAAAGTAATGGCGGACATCAAAAAATTCGGATCATTGGCGCCGCTTCACAATCCGGTAAATTTGGAATCGATAAGAGCCTGCAAAAAATTACTCCCTAAAAGTAACCACATCGCAATATTCGATACCGCCTACTACGGAACACTCCCTCAAGAAGCATATCTATACGGACTTCCGCTGGAAATGTACAAAAAACACAATATCCGTAGATACGGTTTTCACGGAACAAGCCACAAATACGTGGTGAACAAAGCGATAAAGTATTCAAAAAAAAGAAATCCAAAAATAATTTCATGCCATTTGGGAAACGGCTCCTCCATAACGGCAAGTTTGGACGGAAAAGCGATGGACACAAGCATGGGTTTTACGCCTTTGGAAGGAGTTTTAATGGGAACAAGATCGGGGACGATAGATCCGGCGATTATTTTTTACATGCAAGAAAATTTAAAAATGAAAAGTGAAGAAGTTAATAATTTGCTGAACAATAAATCCGGTTTATTGGGAGTTTCCGGAATAAGTTCCGATATGAGAAAAATTTATGAAGCAAGTTTGAAAGGAGATAAAAGAGCAATCCTAACAATTGAACTGCTTTCGTATCAAATAGCGAAGTGTTGCGGCGGCTTCGCCGCCGCCCTCAACGGCGCGGACATTTTAATCTTCACCGGCGGACTGGGAGAAAAAGCCTTCTACGTAAGAAAAAAAGTCTGCGAATATCTGGAATTCCTCGGATTCAAAATAGACAAACGCAAGAACGAAAAAGCCGTAAAATCAGGACTCGACCTCGCTGACATATCAGCCACGAGAGCAAAAACAAAAGTCTTGGTAATAGAAACCGACGAAGAAAAGCAGATTGCCGAAGAAGCAAAATCAGCCGCATAAGCGGAGCATCTTGAGCTCGAAACAAAGCGATAATTCCTGCTCGCTTTTTAATTTGCCATCAGTGCCCGACAAGCTCCTTCCCTACGTTCCTATAGTTCCAATTCCAAAACCTTACTCTCGGACAGAACGTAAATCTTTTGTGAATCCGGATCCACATAAATATCTCTCAGCGAACCAACTCCATCAAACACATACTGCGCACTATACCTGATATTCCCAGTTTGAGATTCTTTATCGTAAACAAGAACCCTCGCATCAGTGGAATCTATAACAAAAACTTGATCAAGTCTGTCCGTCGTATAAACCACATCGGGAGACTTAAACATTGCAAACGGAGGATTGTTAACATAAAAATCCTGCTTTCCGCCGGCATAAAATTTAATAAGATTACCGGCCTGCTCAAGAACATAAACGCTTGCATCGATAGCAAGATCAACCGCCATTGAAATATCCGTCCCATCATTTATATACGGCTCAGCAGGACCAAAAATTTCACGAAGTCCCCTGTAAGAGTATCTCCAAATCTGTCCTTCCACGGGATCTAAAATATAAATCCTGCTGCCCCAAGACAATAAAGAAACGCCTCTCCTAAAGTTCCCGTCCTCGGTGCTCATAAGAGACATAACTCCCTCCCGATACTCAAGTAAATTACCCCGTTGGGTCAAAAACAATATGGAATTTCTCTCACCGAATCCGGTAGCGGAAACAACAATTTCATCATCGGATATTGTCAAAGGATCCTGCACCTGATCCAAAACAATTTCATATAAGCCGTTGGAATCATAAACAAAAACTCTATCTCTTATAAGCGCAAATCCCAATGCGCTGATATCTGTCCGTTTTGAAGAAAGATCCGCAATCACTTTCGGCTCGGTTATTCTTTGAACGTTATCCAATCGGTCTCTGGTCTCTTCAATTTGAAGCAGATATAAACCGGCTTTATCCCTGTAATGTCCGGACTCCAAAACGGTCCTCGCGTCAGAATAAGCTCTGTCCAAAATCATACGAGCACTATCTTTATCATAAACACCTCTTGTCTCCGCCTCCGATATCCTGTCTCTAACTTCAACCAAAACCGCGTCCAGATCGGCAAGTTCCTGCCTTTTGGAGTGATTAAAATTTGCAAAAAGTATTCCCACTAAAAGAACAACTATAACTATCACCAATAAAGACAATATTTTGTCTTTTCCGAATCCTCCGGAAAAAAGACCTTTTTTAAAAAAACTGAAAAATCCCGAAACAGAACTAGAAAATCCGTCTTTGAAGTCGGAAGCGGAAACACGCCTCCCCTTTTTTGAACTTCCGGCACTCTTTAAAAGATTTGAAAATTTTGTCTTAACCTTCTTGGTGTAAGCTGAATAACGCCCTCCCCCACTCTCAAGAACAGCCATAGTTGCTTCATCTATCTCATTTTCAATTTCCGCAACCTCCTCCGAAGCGACTTTTTTAAACAAAATCCCGGTCAATCCAACCCGTCCCAAAATTTCGGTGGAAATAATATCTTGTATTTCGTTCAAAGATTCAACCACACTGGTCTTGTGAATACACTGAGCCAAATCGGTCTTGCTTATATAGCGAATCAGCCTGCTGGAAGAAAACAAAACAAAATCTCCCTGTTCAATCTCCCCGCTTGCGATGCTCGCAAAAACATCATCGGAAGAAGACGCGTCTTCACTCAGCCCTTCACTTACTATACTCACATATCGCTTCCTTATAAGATAAGCTTCGGCATCCCCGCACTGAGTCAAAAACAGCTGATTGTCGACAACGGCGGCAATAACCACATTCAAGTTCCCTATATATCCGGACATTTTTTGAGATCTGAATTCAACCAAAACCCCGTTAATCTCCTTCAAAGCACTTTCAAACCTTTCATAAGGATCAATGGAAAGATCTTCAAAAAAAATCTTTTGCATCATCTCAAAAATCACATTCCCAATTTCTTCGGCATCCAAAGGATTGTTTTGAATTTCCAAATTCACAAAAACTTGTCCGCCTTCCTCCCCATGCTCACGATAAAAATCATAAGCATAGTTCTCAAGAAAACTATTATCATCGCTTCCCGTAAACAAAAATTCGTAATCACCCCTTATAGGCATAGAATTTTCAGATTAATCCTAAAAAAAATATACTTTACTCAACCCGATATGACAAGTATTTGCAAAAAACAAAGGTTCATTCAGTTTTCACAGCTATTAATCAAACGGCTGTGCTATGTGGTTTCCCAAAGGGGCATGTCCGAGTGAAAAACGGCTTGGTCCCCGTGTTAGCGGGGCGTTTTTCACGAGGTCAAGGCAGGCTTTTCGCTGGAAAAAGCCGCCCGCCGGTGCCCCGTGCGGAAACCGCATAGCACAGCCGTTTTCAGCTTAATAAAAAAGTGGAAACTTTTTACTTTGCAAAAAAACAAAAGAGCATTTGACTTACGCAACTTAAAACTATACTATCGCCAAGCATAAAATTATCAAATCATGCTAGGCAAACTTAAAAAACGAAAAAGATTAAAAACTCACGGATTTAGAAAAAGGAGCACTTCCGTCCTAAAAAGCAGAAGAACAAAAGGAAGAAAGCAACTTACCGTTTCCGTGCATTCGAAATGATAAGCACAAAATCGAGAGTTCCCAGGCAACTCATCGCTTACATACTCAAGAAAGGGAACTCCTATCAAAGTGATCTTTTCATAGTTCGTTACACAAAAAACGACAAGCATTTTTCTAGATATCGTGCTATCATCAGCAAGAAATTGTTGCGCGGCGCAGTTGACCGTAACAAGCTGAGGCGTCAAATATACGAAATAATCCGCACAAAAGACGCTGAAAGAGAAGAAAAACACGCACACGACCTGATCTTAATCCCCAAAAAAAACATTTTGCCACGCACGTTTCGCCAAATTGAAGATGATATAACGAAGAACATCATAAACAGGCCCCATGACCAAAGTGAACAAGCTTAATAACATCCTCAAAAACACAATAATTTTTTTAGCAATTTTTTTGGTAATAAATTACTTCCTTCAAAGTTGCTACGGACCGGAAGACGAAGCGGTGTATGAAACGGGGAACATAGTTCTCTCAACAACAAAAACGGAATATAGCAGATACCAAACGGTAACTCTCCAAATAAGAAACAACAGCCCGGAAGCTCTAACAATCCCCAATGAATGTCCCGCGGAACCGCTTAACATATACCGATACGAAGATGCAGAATGGGTACAAAGAAGCGTTTCTCCAAAGCTATCATGCGAGGAAACAAGCGATATAACCATCCAGCCCGGCAAAGAAATTCTAATCCCCTACGATAACTGGAACTACGCGCTTTTCTCCGACATGGGAAGATTTCGCATAGAATTCCCGATAGTTATTGACGACGAAGAAAAAATCTACACATCAAACGAATTCAGAATTGTAAAAGAGGGGCTAGTAAGACAACTGGCGGTGGGACTTTTCTATCGTCCTATATATAACGCTCTGATTTTTCTGGCATCCGTAGTTCCAAAAAATGATTTGGGCCTAGCGATAATCCTTCTCACAATCATAATAAGGACTATTCTTCTGATTCCGTCCCAAAAAGCGATGAAATCTCAGAAAAGAATGAGGGACATCCAGCCCAAACTGGAAAAAATAAAAGAAAAGTACAAAGGAGATCAGCAAAAAATAGCGATGGAAACAATGGCTATCTGGAAAGAAGCTAAAATAAATCCGCTGGGAAGCTGTTTGCCTTTACTGATGCAGCTCCCCTTCTTGATAGCATTATTCTATGTAATACAGAGCGGACTGAACCCGGATAAAGCGTATTTGCTCTACACAGAGTACGCAAACTTTAGAATACAAGACATAGACGTACATTTCTTCGGAATAATGAATTTGATGAAAAATAACATGTACGTTCTCCCCCTAATAGTCGGAGGGCTCCAGTTTATCCAAATGCACATGATGATGGGAGCCAACGCAAAGAAAAAATCCAAAGACGGGAAACCTAACGAAATGGCAATGGCTCAAAATATAATGCTCTATGTGATGCCCATCATGATAGCGGTCTTCACGGCTTCTCTGCCGGCGGGAGTTGGTTTATACTGGGGAACGTCAACATTATACGGAATAATACAGCAATATTTTATAAACAAAGGTGGAGACAGCGAATCAAATGAGCCCAAGGTAAGAGTTATCCCCTCAAAATCCTAACAATCTAACTTTAATATCATGGACATTGAAGAAATTTTGAAAGAAACATTGGAGAAATTATTGGAACTGCTGGGAGTGGAGTACAAAAAAATAACAATTGAAGAAGACGAAAAAGATAATTACTCCATAAACATAGAGACAGAAAACGCAAGCCTCTTAATAGGATATCACGGAGAAAATATACAGGCGTTGCAGCACATGCTTAAAGTTCTCAGCTGGAAGAAAACAAACAACGAACATTTCAACATAATTCTGGATATTGACGACTATAGAAAAAGACAAGAGGAAAATGTGTTAAATTTGACACAAAGAAAGATAGAAGCCGCAAGAAAAACCGGCCAACCCCAGACTCTGCCGCCAATGTCTCCTTATTTCAGGAGAAAAATACATATGCACTGCATGGGTGTCGGTTTTGACGATATAGAAACTTTGAGCAGAGGCGAAGGAGACAAAAGATACGTGGTAATAAAACTTAAATAGTGAAAATCATGAAAAAGCATAAAACCCTCCTTCGGTTACTATTGACCGTCGCGATAATTTGCGCGGGATACGTGACGATAGACAAAAATTTCGTAACGGCGGAAGACGAAACTCCCCCACTCGCATTTTACGATGTAAATAAAGGAGACACATATTACGTGGCAATCAGCAAACTTAGAGAATGGGACATAATAGAAGGATACGAAGATGGAACTTTCAAACCGGGGATAAGTATAAATCGCGCGGAGGCCCTCAAAATGATAACGTTATCAACCGGCGTATTCACGGAGGAAGAAATGGAAGATAAAATCGAAACTGAAGAAACCGAAGAAACCGAAGAGGTGGAAGAGAGTGTCGCAGAAGAGAGTGTCGCAGAAGAGAGTGTCGTGGAAGAGAGTGTCGCAGAAGAGAGTGTTGTGGAAGAGAGTGTCGTAGAAGAGAGTGTCGTAGAAGATGAAATGGAAGAAGCCGATGAAATCGAAGAAGTAGAAGAAACAACTCCTTTTCCCGACACCCCACTTGAAGAATGGTACACAAAATATTTAATAGCAGCCAAAGCGCTGGGAATAATTCACGGACACCCCGACGGAACTTTTAGGCCCGCAGACGAGATAAATCTGGTGGAAACCTTAAAAATTCTGTTCGAATCAATCCAAACCCAAAAAGAACTGGATTTTGAAAGCACAAGAGAATATCTCTACGAAGACACTCCCCCAGAGGAATGGTTCACCATATATACTTCATATGCGGGAGCAAAAGGAATCATAAACATTTATCCCACCAACACGGTCGCCCCCGCTCAAAAAATGTCCAGAGGATACCTGGCTGAAGTTATGTATAGATCAATAATGTCTGAAAAGGGATATGACTTCGGAAAAGCGACATGGTACGGAGGCGCCTTCCAGGGAAACACAACCGCATCGGGAGAAACATTCGACAAAAACGAGCTTACGGCAGCGCACAAACACCTGCCCTTCAACACGATAGTTGAAGTAACAAATCTGGCAAACGGAGAATCGGTCGAAGTCAGAATTACGGATCGCGGCCCTTACGGCCCCGGCAGAGTGATTGATTTGTCCTCCGAAGCATTTTCAAGAATTGCGTCATTGGGAGCAGGCGTGATAAATGTACAATATAAAGTTGTCCATCTTCCTTAAAACATGAGCGTAAAAAAATACAAAACCAGTTTAAGCACGCAAACAAATAAAACCATCAAGTCCTTGATGGTAACCCTGGCGGGGATGATAGTGGTTTTGATGATAGCTTTTATGGGAACATTAAGCGAAAACGCGGAAAAAGGTTACACACTGGAACAACAAAAACTTAAAAACGATCATCTCAAATCGGAAAACGCCGTAATTACAAGGCTTGTCGGCACATCCGCCGCGTCTTCCGGACTTCAGACAAATTCAAAAATCAAAGAAATGGAAGAACTGGAAGCAAAAACATACGTAACAAGAGAAGACAACAAGGTAAGATGATTTGACTTTGAAAGCGCAATGCTTATACTTATGCCTGATCTTTTCGACAAATTTGACAATAAGGGGCCATCGTCTAGTGGTTAGGACATCAGGTTTTCATCCTGAAAACAGGGGTTCGATTCCCCTTGGCCCTACCAGCGGAACGACCTTCGGTCGTTCCGGTTAAATCTCCTCAAACCCCAATTCCAAAATTGACTCCCCCTCCAAAGCCACCTATCATTTCGGCATGAAAGAATTGAAAGAAATCTATCTTGATCACGCTTCAACAACACCAACGGATCCCCGAGTTCTAAAAGAAATGCTCCCGTACTTTTCTGAAAAATATGGAAATCCGGAAGTCCCACACACAAAAGGAAAAGAGGCTTTGATGGCAATTGACCGCGCCCGTGAAACCATCGCAAAAATTTTAAATTGCAGAGATTCGGAAATAATTTTTACCGGATCCGCGACGGAAGCAAACAACCTTGTTATTTTCGGCTTAGCCGGAGCAAGCAAAAAAGGAACCCACATAATTACTTCCACAATAGAACATTCGTCAGTCCGCCACCCATGTGACAAACTTGAAGAAGAAGGCTGGGAAATAACTCGCCTTAAAGCGGACAAAGAAGGATTTGTAAGTCCCGCGGACCTTGAAAAAGCAATAACTCCGCAAACGGCACTCGTTTCCATAATGCACGCAAACAATGAAATAGGAACAATTCAGCCGATAGAGGAACTGGGGGAAATATGCCAAAAACACAATATCCCCTTTCACACGGACTCATGCCAGACAGCCGGAACACATGACTTGGACGTAAAAAAATTAAAAGTGGACGCACTCACTATAAATGGAGGAAAAATATACGGACCAAAAGGGGTCGGAGCGCTTTATATCAAGAGAGGAACCCCGATTGAACCAATAATCTACGGAGGAAATCATGAACGGGGATTACGAGCCGGAACACACAACACTCCGGGAATAATAGGGCTGGCAAAGGCTTTGGAGCTGGTACAGAAAGAAAAAGACAAAGAAAATAAAAGATTGAGCAAACTACGAGACACAATGATAGAAGGAATCTTGAAAAACATTCCCGCTTCCATTCTCAACGGATCAAAAGAAAAAAGATTGCCCGGAAACATAAACGTAACAATCCCCGGAATAGACGCACAGGAACTTCTACTTCACCTTGACCAAAAAGACATATACGCAAGCAGTGGAGCGGCATGCACGTTGGGAAAAAACTCCCCTTCAAACACCCTTATAGCGATAGGAATTCCCAAAAAAGAAGTTTTTAGC
The DNA here is from genome assembly GCA_007133095.1 of Candidatus Peregrinibacteria bacterium. Classification (GTDB taxonomy): domain Bacteria; phylum Patescibacteriota; class Gracilibacteria; order UBA1369; family LOWO2-01-FULL-3; genus SLNK01. The sequence continues at coordinate 12,425 of SLNK01000049.1, forward strand.
AGTATAAGAATAAGCCTCGGCAAACAAAATACGGCATCGGACATAGAAGACGCCATCAAAATCATGTCGGATGTTTGCTCAAAATTACGCAAAAGAAAGCCATAAATCAGCCTTTTAGTTTATAGCGCATCCCCCCTCTGCTTACGTCAACACGTTTTGTGCTTTTAAACTTTTCACCGCCGCGCCGAACTGTTATTATTCTAAGCCCCACTAGATATTGTGTCCTCATAAGAAAAAAGAGCACTATATATGGTATAAAGCCTTACTTTAAAATACGATAACACATAACAACCATCATTATGCCCCCCATTCAAAAAATTAAAAAACGAAGCGGCGAGATAGTGGATTTTGACCAATCTAAAATAACCGAAGCCGTCTGGAAAGCGGCAAAATCGGTAGGAGGGCAAAACAAAGAGATGGCGACCCAAATCTCAAATCAGATAACAGCCGTTTTGGAAGTATTTTTTAAAGACGAAAGCAATGTTCCGACGGTGGAACAAACACAAGATCTTATAGAAAAAATACTGATTGAGGGAGGCCATGCAAAAACAGCAAAAGCTTACATAATATATAGAGAACAACATAAAAAAATACGCGATACACACACAGCAATACTCAACGGTCACGCAACAAAATTACCCTTCAGCGTCAACGCGTTAAAGGTCCTGGCGGGCAGGTACCTTCAAAGAAACGAAAAAGGAGAGGTGGCTGAATCACCGGAGGGAATGTTCCAAAGAGTAGCAAAAGCACTTGCGGAAGTGGATAAAGACTATGGAAAAACCGATGAAGAAATAAACACACTGCGTGAAAATTTCACACAAATGTTGAACAATTTTGAATTTATCCCAGCGGGAAGAACTCTCGCAAACGCAGGAGGGAAAACAAAACTTGTTTCAAACTGCATAGTTCTTCACATCAAAGACAGTATGGGCGGTATCTTTGAAACACTGCGTGACGCGGCTTTACTCCAACAAGCGGGATCCGGACTGGGCTTTCCTTGGCACCTTCTCAGACCGGCGGGAACAAGAACGGAAAGAACACAAGGAGTCGCTTCGGGGCCGGTATCGTTTTTAAAAGCTTACAATGAGTCCTTCGGCGTCATAAAACAACAGGGCCGACATGGAGCCAACATGGGAGTAATGAGAGTGGACCACCCGGATATTTTGGAGTTCATCGAATCAAAATGGGAAGAAGGTTCACTTGTAAACTTCAACATCTCGATATCACTAACGGACGAATTCATGGAGGCGGTGAAAGCCGAATCAAGAGAGCCATGGCTCTGTACATGGGAAGGTAAAAAAATGAAACCGAGAAGAATAGTTCGCAATAGCAGAGGCGCCTTTGTTGAAGCGGTAGAAGAAAACATAACAGCCTCCGAGTTGATGGATAAAATAATCAACGCGGCTTGGAGAAACGGTGAACCCGGAGTTCTATTCCCCGATGCGGCAAATCGAAGCAACCCCATTCCCGCTTTGGGAAGACTGGAAGCTACAAATCCTTGCGGAGAACAATGGCTACACGACGGAGACGTTTGTAATCTGGGATCAATAAATTTGGCCAAATTTGTGAAAGACGGTGAAATAGATGAAATAAAATTAAAAAAAGTAACCGAACTGGCTGTCCATATGTTGGACAACGTAATTGATCTATCGGACTTCCCCGTAGACAAAATAAATTCGACATTTAGAAAAAATCGCAGAATAGGCCTTGGTCTAATGGGCTTTGCGGATATGTTGTTCCAAATGAAGATTCCATACAACTCGGAAAAAGGGTTTGCAACGGCGGAAAAAGTTATGACGATAATAAAAGACGCTTCCCACAAATACTCCTCAAAACTGGCGGAATCAAAAGAATGTTTCCCCAACTGGGAAATAAGTGTTTACGGTCCCCAGCAAAAGAATATAAAAATGCGCAATTCGGCGCTAACAACAGTCGCTCCCACGGGATCAATATCAATGCTCTTGGACTGCAGTTCCGGAATTGAGCCCTTCTTCGCGCTGATATATTACAAAGAAGTAATGAACGGACAAAAACTCAGATATGTTAATCCATATTTGAAAGAAGAGCTGAAAAAAATCGGGATGGACAAAGAAGAAATAATAGAAGAAATAGAAACTACGGGAACTCTTCAACACATAAAAGAAATCCCGGAAGAAGTCAGGAAAGTATACGTTACTGCGATGGACATAACGGCCGAAGATCACATAAAGATGCAAGCGGCGTTCCAAAGACAGGTGGACAACAGCATAAGTAAGACAATAAATTTCAACAATTCCGCAACCAGAGAAGACGTCAAACAAGGATATCTCCTGGCTTGGGAAAACGGATTAAAAGGATGCACGGTTTACAGAGATGGGAGCAGACAAGAACAAGTTTTAAACCTGCACAAGAAAAAAGAAACGGAGAAAAACATAGAAAAAGAACCCGAACAAGCTTCAATTCAAAATTTTGAAGAAATAATTCCCCCGCCACTACCGCAAATAAGCGAAGAAAGAGAGCATCTATCTCTAAACAAAAAAGAGATTATTCACAGTAAAAAATGCCCGGAGTGCTCAAACAACATACAGGTAGCGGAAGGTTGTATGCTTTGTTTAAGTTGCGGATTTTCCGCATGTTCCGCTTAAAAAAGTTTTCCCCCCTCTTTAAAATAAGGTCAAGAGGGCTTACAAAGGCTCTCTTGACCCCTTGTAAAAGGACCATTATCCTATTCATCGCCTAAATTAATCACTTTTGAATTATGAATCTGGAAATAGGAAGAAATAATCAATACGAAGGTGATCAAGAAGAGGATTCTTCAATAATTGACCAAGAAGAGGAAGATTTTGAGCTCTCTGAAAAAGGGGCGGGGCAAATCAGGAAAAGAGATAAAACCACCGCCCAAGTAGCGGCGGAAACAGACGATTATATTAAAAGAGCAAAAAGCTCATTAGAAAAACTTGAAAAAGAAAAAGGGATTTTAGACAACTCCGACCATCTACATTTACAGAAAAAAATAACGGAGATAGAGGAAAAGCCGGACACTGAAAAAGCAAAAAAACTATGGCGGGAAATAGAAGAATACGCAGAAAGAAAACTAAAACTCACAAGCAAAGAAGAACTTTTAAGAGATCCCGAAGATCCTGAACTAATTCCGCACATAGAAAAAATTAGACAGCTTTTTGAAGATCCGGAAACAGCCAAGTTTATAGGAAAAAAACAAGTGCCAACCTTTAAAGCATGGTGTAAAAACAGAGTGAACGCAAAGCCCACAATCAAAAACGCAAAAGAGACGCTCGACTTGGTTCAAAATCACAGCATAGACGGAATAAAACCAAGAAAAGAATATTACGAACATCAAATAAAACCGTTACTATCTCACTACGGAACAGATATAAACGAAGCCCCTTTCCTGAGAGATGAAGGTTTTAGTGAAAGACAGAAAGCAACCCCCCTTCTAAAACAAGGCGCAAAAATAGCGGAACAGGGCCATGAAAAAGGACTATATTCACACAAAGTAAAACAAAAGACAGTAATTGATTTAATAAAAAGTCCCGACTTAAATACGATCCGCAACACAACCTCCCTGATAGAAAAAATTTCCAGAAAGGAGAGCGAGCAATATATAGACCAAAACTCCTCAATATTCAAAACCACAACAATAACAGTCCACGGGATGCAAATAAGATCGATGAGTGATGCCTCCGTAAAAGCATTTCTGCGAGATTACAAAGAATATGATTTAAAACAAAGAGAAGCAACCGTTCTCAATTGGAAAAAAATAATAGAAAACGAAGGACAATTGATAAAAGAGCTTGGAGAAATATACGGGAACGACCCGGAAGGATTTAGAAAAGCAATAAAGAGTTTTGAACTTCTAGATTACACGCAAAAACAAAAAGCGCTAACGGACCACAGAAAATCGGTTGAGCAAAACTCCAAAGAAGTAATTCATAAAAGTTTGGACATATTGTCCAACACTCTTAAGGAAATAGAAAAAGCAAGAAGTGAGAAAACAATCGGCAACAAAACAGCAAAACGTTTTCAGGATGCAGCCCAAAATAAATCAAGATATACAAATCCTGTAACCGGCCAAATCGATCTGGAAAAACAACAAAAATTCTTTACCGATATGACATCAAAATCTCCCGTCCACGAAAAAGGGAAGAGAAACATAGCGGCATATCGGCAAAAAAGAACTGAATTTGTAGAAGATTTGAAAGCAATTATAAAACTAAGTCCGGAAACACCGGCTGAAAAATTTTCAAACAAGCAAAAAGAATACGACGAAGAATCATATGAAAAACGACAACTCATTCACAAGAAATTAAAAGAAGAGAAGCAGAAAAAGGAAAAAGAGAACCTGGAAAGCAAAAAAACGCAGAAAAAACTTGGAGTATCGGACAAAGAGATAAAAGAAGCACAAAAAAACTCGCCGGAAAGAGCCAAATTGGTTGAAGCCGTGAAAGCCTACATGGAAGAAAAAACTCCGGAAAGTATAGAAAAAGGATTAACCGCAATTCATCTATATTTTGCGTTCAGTAAAGAAAAAATCTCGCAAGACATGGAACTTTATAATCTGATGCAAAAATTAATAAGAATGGAAGCAACACTTGGGTCCACCAACGAAGACGTAGAAATAAACGAAGACGAAGAAAGAGAAAAAGACATCGAAGAAATAATAAAAGATGATAAAGAACACATTGGGGAGGATATAAAAAGGCATAAAAAAATCAAAAAAGCCTCTGAGCTAATAGAAGAATCCGAAAGACAACACGACGGGAAAAAAGAAGCATCGGAAAGATCAAGAAAAGCGGCACTGGAAAGAAGTTCAAGTGAAACGGAAGACAAAATAATAGAGGAGTACCATGATCAAGGAGGCCTGTTGGACAGAGACAACAAAGGAGAAGGTCTTTTGGAAGTAACCACAAATGAAAGGGAACTTGACGAAGCAAAATGGACAAAAATAAGAGACCGAGTAGACAAAGAAAACGTAGACAACTTGAAAGATAGCGCGGGAAGTACGGGACTGCAAATGAAAGGATCTGCAGGCCAAACTTTGGATGCGGAAGGAAGGAAAAAGGAATTGGAAAAAAGAGAAGACGCGATTGCTCAAAAAATCGGAGAGAAATTGGCGGAAAGAAGACGCGAGAAAAGCGGCATATCGCAAAAATCAGGATTTTCAGGACTTGCGGAAAGAATTGCAAGCAGAAGAGCGGCGGAAAAAACAACAGAAGAAAAAGTTAAAAAAGCAGCATGATTTTTGGAGTAATAGTACTGTTGATTGTAATTGCCGCTTCGTTTTTCATGGTCATATCCTTTTACATAACAATTTTTGGAGGAGGCCCGTTTGTCCCCACACCAATTCCTTCGGTAAAAGAAGTTTTGAAACACGCAGATATACAAAAAGGCCAGAGAGTTTATGACATAGGCGCCGGAGATGGAAGATTTGTTCACTATGCCTCAAAAGATTACGGCGCGGATGCTATCGGGTTTGAAATGGACCCCTTCGTGTTTTTAATAGCTAAAATGCGACAGCTTTTTTGGAAATGGCAAGGCAAGATTATCCGCGGAGATTTTCAGAAACATGACTTGGGAGATGCGGATTATGTGATTTGCTATATGATGCCAAAAACTCTCGCAAAATTTCAAAAAAAATTCGACAAAGAACTAAAGAAAGGGGCAAAAGTGATTTCATACGCATTTCATATTGGAGACTGGGAACCGACAAAAACAATTCCAAAACAGGGGAAAATATCAAAAATCTTCATATATCACAGATGAAACACTCCCCTTTCCCCTTTTTTTTTCAATCGATTTTTAGTACTATGCAAATCAAATGATTAAAAAAGTTGTTTCACAAATCATCGGGATATTTATTTTGGCAAGCATATTCACCCCGATACAAGTATTCGCGGCTTTTGACGATGTTCGCTTAGCACATCCATACTATACCGCAATATCATATCTGGAAGAAAACAACATAATCCACGGCTACCCCGACGGAACATTCAAACCGCAAAACGAAATAAACAGAGCCGAATTCCTAAAAATAATATTGGGAGGATCAGGTATACCCACCGATGTTTTGACACTCACCCCCTTTCCGGATGTAGATCACAATGCATGGTACGCTCCATACATCAAAAAAGCATATGCAGAAGGATGGATTCAAGGATATCCCGATGGAACATTTAAACCGGCTCAAAAAATAAACAAGGTCGAGGCGATAAAAATATTGGGGGAAGCTCAAAATTGGGCACTCCCCACCGCGATAGCTCAAGCACCCTATGAGGACACTCCTATCGACGCGTGGTACACGCCATATATTTTATATGCGAAACAAAGGGGTTTTTTGGAAGAAGAAGGACCTTTATATAATCCTGGGGCCTTAATAACAAGAGGCCAAATAAGCGAAGTAATGTTCAGAACCCTTACACTGGGAGAAGTGGATTGGGAATTTCCGGAAGAAAAAGAAGAAGAAGAAACAACACCGGTAGTTTTCACTCCGGTCGATTTCAGACTAATGAGCACAACATTCTTTAGAGACATAACATTAAACGAAGAATTTCCAACACACTTCTACACCAATGAAGTTTACTTTATCTCCGGCCAAGTTAGCTCAACTTCGATAAACAAAGTCACCATAATCCTGGAAAGCCAAAATGGACCACAGAGGAAGACCTTCTCCGGAACAACTCAAAACGGAAGTTTCTCAATTCCCGTATATTTCAATGATCCGGGAAATCACCTCTTGGGAATTATCCCCGGAGAGTCGGGATCCGGAACAGCGGTACAGATATCCGTGTTAAACGATCTGCCACAAATAAATTTAAGCACGAATCCCCCGGAAGCCGTAACAAACCAGCAAATATATTTTTCCACCGGCTACACAAACGTAGAATTTAACGCTCCCTCAAACACAATCAAAAAAATAAGCTTCTTCCAAGACAACAACAGCGTTGATTATTTTGTAAGGCAGGACAAAACAAAAATCCCCGTTCAATATGCGGATTTTAAAGATTTCACGGAAAAAGGAACAACCTACTCTATCTCAACAGCATTCATCTCTTCACAAAAACCCCTTGAAATATCTTCCGAATTCAGCACTCCTCAAAGCAGAACATTTCAAGCAACGCAACACAACTTCAGCAACATTAAAGAAAATGAAATAACCGCAAATCCTCCGGAAGTCTTGAGCACGATCCGGCAAATATCTTTCAGTGGCACGGCAAAAACAGACCTAAGATACAACGCGTATGTGATAAAACCCGATGGTTTCGTGGAAAACATTCCGCTCTCCACCACAAGCCACACATACACTCATTTCGGAAGCACGATAATAAGCTCGGGGGGCTCGTTTACATACAATTATACTCCGCAGAGATCGGGAATACACATAGTGGAAATAAACAATATAAACGGGGAACCCGCCCTGAACCACGCAGTTTACGTAGCAACCGGAATTCCGCTATTGCCGGATTTTTTCGACCTTTTTGAAAGAAAATCCTTTGAAGGCACATTGAACTTATCCTCCGCCAGGACAGAAATGCTGAACCTGGTAAACAACAGTAGACAAGAACATGGGCTTGCGCCGCTAACAATATCCTGGGACTTGAACGAAGTGGCCCAAAGCCACTCACAAGACATGGCGGACAACAATTTTTTCGGGCACATCAATCTTCAAGGACAAACTCCCGAAGACAGAAGAATAGAAGCGGGAATAAAAACACCGGTCGGTGAAAACCTCGCAAAAGACACTTCCGTAATTTCAGCACATTACGGCCTTATGCGCAGCGCGTCTCACAGACAAAACATCCTGATTTCCCAATGGACAAGAATCGGCCTGGGAATAGTCCAAAAAAACGGACAACTACTCATCACTCAATTATTTTCAATATCCGAACTTGAAACAGACGACCTTGCAAACATGGAGATTGAACTTTTAACGGAGATAAACAATTCAAGAAGTGCAAAACAAGTCACCGCCTTGAAACACACGGAAGCATTAAAATCAGCGGCAAACTATATAAATCAAAAAGTTATAAACGAAGGAGCAACACTTGATAACGCCTTGTTCAACGAAGCTTTGAATTACGCGGGAATAACGGGATCATCCAAGCTTATAGGAAGAGTATCCTCAAACTGGTCAACAATTCTAAATTCAATAATCGGTGAAGAAACAGACATAACCCACGAAAAATGGAAAAAAGTGGGAATTGATATACAAATTGACAGCACGGGCAATATTCATACAATGCTTATACTGAATAATCCCACGTAATGAATTTTCAAACAAACAAGATACGAAAGGACAAACCAAAAGAAGACCCCAAGCCCAAGAAAGAAAGAAAAACCATTATCAAGGTGAACATGGGAATAATAGGAGCTCTTTTGGTAATGATGCTTCTGTTTTTTGGAATAGCAAAAGCGATAACTTCCATAGATCTCGGTGTTTTTCTGACAGTGGCGGGAGAAAAACTGGAAATTGATGAAAGCGGAAACAGCAACTTTATGATTTTAGGATCGGGGGGAGAAAATCATGAGGGAGCAGACTTAACTGACAGCATAATAGTCGTTAGTGTAAATCACGAAAAAAAATCTGTAAGAATGCTTTCAATCCCCAGAGACACATACATAACCGATGCAACACTTGGGAGCTCCAGAATAAATCAAGTGTATCCCAGCGCTCAAACATATTACGGAGACAGAAAACAAGCGGCAAAGCACACAAAATCGGTATTGGAAGACATGCTGGACATTCCCATACACTATTGGATAACAATGAATTTTAACGGATTCGTGGAAATAATAGATATATTGGGCGGAATAGAAATAATAGTAAAAAAATCAATATACGACCCCTACTATCCGAAAGACGGTACATATTTATATGAGCCGTTCAGCATAGGAGCGGGCCTTCAGCAAATGGATGGAAAAACCGCTCTGAAATATGCCCGAAGCCGCAAAACAACATCAGACTTTGATCGCTCACAAAGACAGCAGGAAATAATATACGCCGCAAAAGAAAAAGCCTTGAAGACAAATATCCTGTTTAGCAGGGAAAAAATAAACGAAATTCTGCAATCACTCCAAGATAACATTCAAACAAACATCTCCGTGAGAGAAGTTTTAACATTGGGAGGAATGGCGGAAGAATACGCGCGGGAAGATCTCCATCAATTTCTAATGCATGACGATCCCACTAGATGCGGAGGATTTTTATACCCCCCGGAAAGAAGACTCTATAGCGGAATGTTTGTGTTGTTACCGGCGGGAGGTCCCGAATTTATACACAAATACGCAGACCTTATATTTAAAAACCATGAAGTCGCGGGAGAAAACATAAAAATACACGTTTTAAACGGGACAAGCAGAGGTGGCGCGGCGGGAGAAACAAGAACAATTTTAAGAAGATTCTGCTTTGAAGTTCCAAGATTCGGAAACGCAAGCTCTAAAGATATTCAAGAAACAACATACTATTACCAATCCTTCCAAGAAGAAGACTCTAGACCAAAAAGCTTGGATTTCCTCCAAACACTCATTCCGGGAAAGGAAAGTACGGAAATTCCCCAGGAATATTTGGATCTGGGATATCTCAGCGATACCGATGTACTCCTGGAATTGGGGGCGGACTACACAAGTTCGGAAAGATATATAAGAGATCCTTTCGCTTCAATGTGGAGAATTCAAACCCCTGAAGCACCGGCGGAAGAAGATTCCCCCGCAGAAGAACAAACCACCCCGGCCAATGAGGATTAATAAATTCATAGCCTCCAACAGCGGAATCTCCCGTAGAAAAGCTGACGAATTGATTCTTGAGGGGAAGGTGTTTTTGAACGGCAAAAAAATAACAAAACTCGGAACAACGGTAGTGCCTGAAAAAGACAAAATCGAAATAAACGGAAAAGAAGTAAAAGCAACCGGCAAAAAACTGTATCTGGCGTTAAACAAACCGACGGGATACATCACCACAAGAAGCGATGAAAAAAATAGAAAAACCGTAATGGAGTTGATCCCCAAAGACAAAAATCTCAAACCTGCAGGCAGACTAGATAAAGAAAGTGAGGGGCTATTGCTTTTAAGTAATGATGGAGAATTTATAAACAAGCTCACGCATCCGAAATTCGAATGCGAAAAAGAATATTATGTCGTGACGGACAAGCCACTCACGGCTAAAGAAATAAATAAAATAGAAAGAGGTGTAAAAATAGATGGCAAAAAAACATATCCCTCCAAAATAAAGATGTTGAAAACAAACGAAAAAGGGGCAACATTAACGATAACAATTCACGAGGGCCGCAACAGACAAGTCAGAAAAATGTTTGCCTCATTAGGTTATAATGTGGAATACTTGCGAAGAATTCGCATAGGAAAAATAAAGATCGGCAGTTTGCAAAAAGGCCGATACAGACAATTAAAATTGACCGAAATCAATGTTAACTAGCCTGCTCTCTTTTTACATCGCAGCAAATTTAAGTCAGGACATAGGAAACCCCATATCCAATCCCGCAGACACGCCTTTTTTGAATAAGGTAACGGAACAATCGGCAAAACCCGTAAAAAATCCCTTCAATATTTCCCCGGTCATTTCAGCAAAAGGAGTAATATCGATGGACATGGAAAGTGAAGAAATTTTGTACGGAAAAAATATTCACGCGCGCATGCCGATAGCGAGCATAACAAAATTGATGACAATTCTGATAATTTTGGAAGAAAACAAACTTGATGAAGTGGTTACGGTCAGTAATAACGCCGCAAGCACAACCGGTTCAAGAATGCATCTGCACGCGGGAGAAAGGATAACGATAGAAAATTTACTTTACGGAGCGATAATTCACTCCGCAAATGATGCAGCGGTTGCTTTAGCGGAACACAATGCCGGAAATGTAAGTAAATTCGTACAGAAAATGAACAAAAAGGCGGCGGAACTTGGCCTTGTGAATACCCGATTCCAAAATCCGATAGGATGGGATGATCCGTTGAATTATTCGTCCCCCTTTGATGTGGCAAGACTCTCAAAAATCGTATATCAAAAAGATTTTGTACAAAAATCCGCGTCCGTAAAAAATATGGTGGTGAGATCAGTGGGTGGAGGATATACCCACAGATTGGAAAGCACCAACGATCTTCTAAACAGTTATTTGAACATAAAAGGGTTGAAGACCGGCCGCACAAGTGCGGCCGGTCTCTGCCTCGCCGCGATAGCAAAAAACGACGAGGGGAAAGAAATAATAACCATAATTCTAAACAGTCACGCCAGATTTCAGGAAACAAAAATACTGGTAGATTGGTCATTCCGGGCATACAATTGGTACTAGGTAAAAATTCCACATGAAAATAGATCAACTCAGCACCATCACAAACGATTTGTTCCTTATAGTAAGCTCCGGAACGCTGGCATTTATAATCGCAATCCTTTTAACTCCATGGTTTACAAACCAACTGGTTAAATTTCGCATAGGAAAACAAATAAGAGAAAATACAATATCGGGAGAAAAATCCAGCCTCTTCTCAACCCTGCACTTCAAAAAACAAGGAACCCCCACAATGGGAGGTCTTTTAATATGGGGAACAATCCTTGTAGTCATGGTAATTTCCATCATTTTTCAACAAATGGGATATTTAAAGCACTCACTTTTCAACAGAGCGGAAACTTGGGTTCCTCTCTTCACATTGGTAACCTGCGGAGTTTTGGGCGCGGTAGATGATTTGCTAAATGTAAAAGGAGTCGGAAAAACAAAAGGACTAAGCGCAAAGTTGAAATTGGCGTGGCTCCTGATTTTCAGTTCTGCGGGAGCTTGGTGGTTCTATAACAAACTGGGTCACAGCACAATCAGCATCCCCTTCCCCGGAGCCGAAGCGGTGGAAGTGGGGATTTGGTACATCCCGATATTCATATTCATAATAGTGGGTACCGCTAACGCGGTAAACTTCACGGATGGCTTAGACGGACTGGCAAGCGGACTGTTGATTTTGGCATTTGGCAGCTTTGGTGTTTTGGCATACGCCCAAGGCCTGTTAATTTTATCTGCTCTTTGTGCCGTAATTTGCGGATCGATCCTGGCATTTTTATGGTTCAACATTCCTCCCGCAAGATTTTATATGGGAGACACGGGCTCGCTTGCTCTGGGAGCGACGCTGGGAGTAATTGCGATGCTAACGCGCCAACCGTTAATACTACCCTTAATAGGATTTATATTTGTAGTGGAAACACTATCGGTCATAATTCAACTTGCATCAAAAAAATTATTTAACAAAAAAATATTCAAAATAGCCCCGCTCCATCATCACTTTGAACAAATAGGCTGGAAAGAATTCACAATCGTAATGCGTTTCTGGATAGTGGGAGCAATCATGGCGGCGTTCGGAACAATCCTTGGCCTTATAAATTTACTCTAGCATCGGTCCCAAAGGTTTATCATCGTAAACACTTACTCCGTAAGGACCTTTTATAAAGTATTCTCCCCGCTGCTCATCAACCTCTTCTTCCTCAACAAATTCACTTTCTTCAACTTCTTCATCAAGAATGAAAACCTCATCATCAACAGCAATCAAAACAACATCCTCTTTCACATCCTCCTTCATAACTTCACTGATCAAAACGGCAACATCCTCCTCGGAGACAAGCCCCATATTTATCAATTTGTCCATATCCTCATATATTTTAGAGGAAAGCAGAGAGCTTAACTCCAAAAACTTTTCATCATCGCCTCCGGCTTTTTCAATAAAAGACAAAATCCTAAAGGCACCTCTGGCATATTCATCAGCAAGATCCGTGTCCCAAAATTCCGCGTTCCTATAAAAAATATCATCAACTGCAACCAACCTGTTAATAGTAGGAATAAACTTATCTTCTTCAAATTCATGAGGCTTCTCCTCGCTCAACCCCAATTCACTAACCACACCGCGAACAACATGAATTGGAGAATCCGGCATAACAACACCAAGATCTCTCTTATTAACGGTCACTTTGTTCGCAACATACGCTTTAAGGCTTTCCGCATACTCTTCATCCGTATAAGCTATCTTCTCGGCAAAAGCATAAAAATCACGAACATTCTTTGAAAAAGTTTCAATAACTTCATTTATTTCAGCAATTTCCTCGTCTTCCAACTCATTATGTCGAAGCTTGATTTGCGCCGCTATAAAGTTCTTTTCAGCCAAATCCAGCTCAAACTTACGAGCTTTTACATCATCAAAGGTAAAAAACAAAAGAGCGTTTTCCTTCAAAGAACGATTAAACGATATTTTATCATCAATATTGATTCCCACGGCCTCGGCACGGGCACGCAAAAGCCTGTGCTCCACTTCCGATAAATATCTACGATCATACTCAAGATTTTCTTTAACCCACTCATCATCCTCACTATAAACAACATCCATTATTTCTCTACGACGCGAATCTCCATTGCTGACAAGAAGCTTTTTTCCGCTCTCCAAGCGACTAACTTCTTCCTCATCCAAAATTTCAACCGAATTTCCAAAAACGCCTATTTCAAGTTCATCGTCATCAACCCTGAAATTGAAAGCCGCACGTTCCGCGGAAGCACGAATGCCTTTAGACTCAACGGAAAAAAACAAATTAGGATTCGTCAGATTCAAAACTTTAGACCAAATTATTCCCTTTGCAACAAAAATTTCTATACCACCCAACTCGGAAGCGCCCTCAATGTTCTCAAGTCTGTTCAAAACAATTTTAGTTTTTCCGGAAAGCCTGCTAACGCTACTGTCAAAATATTCTATAACCGCACTTCCTCCCTCAAAAGTATAAATCACATCTCCTTCATGAAGATGCATTCCCTCATAAATTTCAAGGATGTCCCCTTCTCTCTCAACAAAAACATCACCATCATAATTTTTCAGGGAAGTAAAAGTGGCCGCTCTTACAACATCATTCTCCGTTTGCAAAAAGTTAAACATCCCAAAAAACAAAGCAACAACAAGAACAAAAGAGGTTGCAAAATTTACCTTGGGATTTGAAAAACCAAACTCCAAAATCCGGCGCGGATCAAAAACCCATCTCTGTTTGCAAGAACCTAAAACAGACATTATTCGCTCTTTTATGCGAACTCTGTCCGCCCTCTCTACGGAAAATCTGGCAGCGGAAAAACCTTCCATTTTAGTAAAAAGATTTTTTTTAATACTGTCTTTTTCCTTAAGGCTTAAAACAGGGCCTTTTAGCCCCTTCAATCCCTCAATCAATTTTTGTGTCTTCTTATCTGTCATACACTTGGTCAAACGATATTTATTCGCTTGTGTTACTGCTTAATCCCCATTTCTTCCAATTCCCGCCTTAGAGCTTTCAAAGCCCGATACTGCATTATCCTCAAACTCCCCTCGCTTTTACCCAAAACCTCGGACAACTCTTTGTTGGACAATTCATTTATAAATTTATGAACAATTATCTCTTGATAAGGTTTTTTCAGTTTCGATATAGCCTCTTTCAAGACCTCTTTGCTTAAAGCGTTTTGAGTATTTTTTATGGGGTTGTGCTGTCTGTTCTGATCCGGCAAATGCTCTCCCAACTCTTCGGTTACACCGGCTTTTGAAGCACGATAATGATCAACAACAAGATTATGGGCTATTCTGAAAACCCAAGCGGAAAAGTACTTTTTCCTCGGACGATACTGACGCAGGTTTTCCCACACCCTCAAAAACACAGTTTCAACAAGATCTTCGGCGTCATCGGAATTAACTCGATAATAAATATATCTGTAAACGGGATCTATCAGAATTTCATAAAGCTCACCAAAAGCTTCCTGATCCCCTTTCTGCGCCTTTTTGACCAGAGCTTCAATTTCGTCAGCTCTTTTGTTTAGTTCGCTTGTGGCCATTTCAACTCTTTAAAGATATTTTTCACATCTTTCAACTTCTTCCTTGCTACCGATAAAAATAGGGGTTCGTTGAGCAACAGTCAAAATTTCTTTTTCAAGAATGCGTTTTTCTCCATCGCTTGCGGCTCCTCCGGCCTCTTCCATCAACAAAGCCATCGGGGCACATTCAAAAAGTAATCTTAATTTTCCCTCCGGAGCATCACCGTATCCGGGATAAGCAAAAATCCCTTTGCCCTTTAGGATTATTTGATTAACATCCGGGACCATTCCCCCGGAATAACGCAAAGTGTATTGTTCTTTTATCCAAAAATTAACCAATTTCAAGTAGTCTTCTCTGGACTCGCAAGCCCTCAAATTTCCCGGCGCAAACATTTTTCCTTCTCCCACGGCATAACCCTCGCCTGCAAGGATAAATTCCCCATCGTCATTCATAATAAACTTCACAACACCCTGCCTCACTGTCAAAAGAACGGTGGTAGTCGGCCCGTAAACCGCGGCCATTGCGGCAACTTGCTCATCACCCTTCGCCCCGATAAAAGTTTCCCTTTTATAGATACCCACAATAGTGCCCACGGACAAATTGACATCGACAAGAGAAGACCCGTCCAGAGGATCATGACAAACCGCGTAAGCACCGTCTCCTATTTTTTCCTCGCCATCTCCCTCCTCCGAAGCAATAAGCCCCACAAACTCGTTATTTCTCATATAATCATAAACAATCTTATCCGCGAGAACATCCAAAGCAATCTGTTCCTCTCCAAAAACATTCTTACTCCCGACCTTTCCCGAATCTTCCACATTCATAGAGCGGGAAATATCCCTCACGGCATGCATCAAGCTTCTGAACACATCAATCAAATGTTCATCGACATTTTTAGACTTTAGATATGCATCAAATCTCATCATTTTGAAAACCACTTTAACAAATCCACAATTCTGGCTATGTATCCCCATTCGTTATCATACCAGGCAACAACTTTTACATAGTCGTCATTCAAAACTTTCGTACTCAATAAATCGACTATCGCGGATCTTTCATCGCCACGAAAATCAACGGAAACCAATTCTTCATCGGTAGTTCCCAAAATATCCTTGAGTTTATCCTTTTCGTAATTTTTAAAAACCTCATTAACACCCTCCGCGGTAACATTTTTACCAAGCTTCGCGACAAGATCTATACAAGAAACGGTTGGAATCGGGACTCTGAAAGCCATCCCATCAACTTTTCCCTCCAGACTGGGAATAATCCGGCTTATAGCTTTCATTGCGCCGGTTGTTGTAGGAATAATCGATTCGGTTGTAGCCCTGGCCCTGCGAAAATCCTCCGGATTGGAGTTATCCAGCAAATTTTGAGTATAAGTGAAAGCATGAATTGTTGTAACAAAAGAAGTTTCTATGCCGAATTCGTTATTCAAAACCAGCATAACCGGAGCAAGGCAATTAGTGGTGCAAGACGCATTGGAAACAACTTTATATTCCATAGGATCGTAGTCCTTTTCATTAACCCCCATAACTATGTTGGGGATCCTCATATCCTTACACGGAGCAGTGACCAGGACTTTTTTTGCCCCGACTTCAAGATGTTCCTCAACATCCTCGTAATCCGTAAACTTCCCGGTTGATTCTATAACCACATCAACATCATCCTTTTTCCAGTCTATGTCATTGATATCTCTGATCTGATAAACGGAAACAGTTTTTCCGTTAACCTTAAGATTTTCACCTTCAACGGAGATATCCGCGTCGCATTTCCCGTAAAGAGAATCGTATTTTAGAAGATACGCATGAGAAGCAGCATCGGCGCGGCTGTTGATAGCCACTACCTCAATCTCATCATTCAGAAGGGCCATTCTGTGCAATCCCCTCCCGATTCTTCCATAGCCGTTTATGGCAATACGTATAGGCATTTTTTTTAGTTAAAAAATTTATTTTGCGGTCTCATCCAACATTTTCTGGAATTTTCCCGTAATTCCCATAGCATGATTCAAATCGCGCTTCCACATGTTCCTGCCGAAAATAAACCCGAAGCATCCGGCGTCAATACAAGCCTGCGCATTTTCAAAAAGATCTTCGTCCCCAATCTCCGAACCTCCGCTAAATAAAACAGGAACTCCCTGCGCGGCCTCAACAACTCTTTTCGCTCTTTCCCACTTTTGCTCCTTTGGGGGTAATCCCAACAACTTCTTCTCAACATCCTTATAGTATCCGGGAACTCCGCTGTTATCGAAATAATCTTCCACCTTGGTCGGAACCGGAAGATTGGCTTTTATGACACTTGCCCCCATCTCTACAGCCATTCTGACAGCGGACTCCACCATATAACTGCAATCCTTTCCTCCTTTTGCCTCAACATCCGTTCCCCTGGGATAAGCCCAAACAACAAGAGGCATTCCGTATCGATCACATTCCTCTCTAACAAGCGCCAATTGCGGCAAATCTTCGTCCTGTCGGGGAGA
>SLNK01000058.1 GCA_007133095.1 Candidatus Peregrinibacteria bacterium
GTTTATAACAAGCCGATGATATATTTTCCCCTTTTCGCTCTTAAAGATGCCGGCATTGAAAATGTTATGATAGTTTCCGGAGCCGGACATGCTGGAGATTTTTTGGAATTGCTTGGTTCGGGCTCAAAATTCGGCATGAAAATTTCTTATGAAGTACAGGAAGAAGCCGGCGGGATAGCGCAAGCTCTTAGTTTGACTGAGAATTTCGTTAATAAAGAAAAGGTCGTGGTTATTCTGGGTGATAATATTTTTCAGGACAGCATTCGTAAAGATGTGGAAGAGTTTTCTTCACAATCAGAGGGCGCAAAGGTTTTTCTTAAGGAAGTTGAAAATCCGCAAGCGTATGGAGTCGCAAAATTATCAGAAAACGGAGATATTGCGGATATTTTGGAAAAGCCGGCAGATCCGCCATCAAATCTCGCGGTAACGGGCTGCTACATGTATGACCCTCAAGTCTTTGATATATCCAAAGATCTCAAGCCTTCCGCCAGAAACGAACTGGAGATTACCGACGTTAATAATTTTTACCTTAAACAAGGTAAATTAACACATCGTGTTTTTGAAGGTTTCTGGGGAGATTGCGGTGAATCCTTTGATAGCCTTATGCACGCCGCTTCCCTTGTTCGTGGCAGTCATCTTGCAAAAATAGATGACGAACTGAATCTTCCTTAGTTCAATTTTGAAATGAAAAAAATTCTAGTTACAGGCTCCATAGCGTATGACAATTTGTTATCCTTTGACGGGTTTTTTCGGGACTCCCTGATCCCCGACGAGTTGGATAATTTGAGCCTTTCTTTTCTGGCCGATGAGCATGAAGTCTCCTTTGGCGGATGCGCACCTAACATCGCTTTTTCTTTAAAACTTTTGGGACAGAACCCCATTCTTTTCGGCGTCGCGGGGAACGATTTTCAAAGATACGCGGATTGGCTGGAATCCAACGGGATTTCCACCGAGAATGTTGTGATCGATAAAAATTCACCGACCGCATCGGCAAATATTTTAACGGACAAAAATCATAATCAATTGACCATATTTTCTCCCGGAGCCATAAAAAAACATCCGGTTGAAATTGAACTTAAAAATCCGGAAGGCATAATCCTTGCCATAATATCTCCGGAGCTCCCGGAAAGAATGAGTTATTTGGGCAAATATTTCCGTAAACTTAATATTCCTTATATTTTTGATCCCGGGCAGGAAATCCCCGTCTTGGACAAAGAAATTTTGGAAGAACTTATTTTTGGCTCGATTGGGGTAGTGGTTAATGAATATGAATCACTTCTCCTGACAAAAAAACTCGACACTTCATTGGAGGAACTCGCAAAGGATTTGGAGTTTTTAATCGTGACCAGGGAAGAAAAAGGCTGCCGCTTGTATGAAAAGTCCGGTTTTAAAGATATTGAAGCGGTTAAAAATGTGGAGGTTGTTGACGGCACCGGTTGCGGAGACGCATTCCGGGCTGGTTTTATTCACGGCTATGTTAAGCGGATGGATCTGATAGAATGCTGCGATATCGGCAATAAGACCGCCGCGACTGTCCTTAAAGTGAAAGGAACTCAAAATCACAAATTTTGAAGAAATGATCTAAGCTCCTTCACTATTTCTTTTTGGCGGCTTTGCGCGCGTTGATTAAAGTTTTCCAACCGGTTTGTTCTTTTAGTAAGCTCGCTCGCTTCAGAACTGGCAGAGCCAGATTCTTCATCGCGCTGCGCGCTCGCGCCGTGCGCTCGCATTTTAGTAAGCTCGCTCGCTTCAAATTCATCGTATTTCTCCTTCAAATCTGCTATGTCTATGTCTACAACAAAATCTTTGAGTTTTGCGTATTCAAGGAAGTTTTTCACCTTTGGCGCATAGCTGATGGCTATAAACGGAGTCCGCGCTTTTATCGCGGTTAAAACCGAGTGAAGTCTCATCCCCAAAACAAAATCGGCTTCCGCAAACACCTTAAGCACCTCGCTCGCTTTTTTAAATTCCGGCAGGATTGAAACATTTTCTTTTCTTCTTATTCCTTCAATGATTTTCGCCGTCAGAATTTCGTCGTCCGGAATCTGAAAATTGGCAAATTCGATGTGGCATTTTTTTTCTTCAATTAACAGGTTTAAAAAGTCTGTGAGCTCTCTCTTGAAGGCGGGCGGTATATCATTTAATTGCCTGAGAGAAACAATTACATTTTTCTTTTTTTCCTTCCCCGTTGGGATCTTTGCCTCTTTTATTTTCTCATCGTCCAAACAAAAAATAAGATCCGGGATCAGGTTTATTTTTCCTTTTACTCCAAGATTTTTCAACTCCTCTTTGGACTCCTCGTCCCTTACAGCAATAAAAACGGCCTTATTGAAAAGTTTTTTTACAATCCTTTTCCTTATTACCCCTTCAACCGGCCCGACGCTCTGCCCGTACATTATCACCGGTTTTTTGTAACGAATCGCTTTGCGAGCCTGAATTGCCCATATGAAATAGGCCCTTTTTGTCAGATTTGTAAAAAGGCCTCCTCCACCAAGCACAAAACAGTCACAATTTTTAAGAGCCTTCTTTGTTTCACTTCTGTGTTTAAAAAGAAACTTGAAAAAGCTTCTTATTCCGGCGGGGAATTTGTATATCGCTTCCACATTGTGTGTTTTTGCGGTTTCTTCCGGATTAGCGCTCATTACCGTTATTTTTGCCTCCGGATTTGCGGACTTCAGGGTTTTTATCATCCCCTCCAAAATCATTTCGTCTCCCAGATTTTTTGCACCGTAGTTCCCGGCAATCACTATTTTCATAAAATTAGGATAGAGTGCGCGCTCTCAAAGTATAGCTCTTTCTATGAATTTCGCACAAACCGTATCGATCTATCAGCTCACCGTGTTGTCGTGTTCCGTACCCCATATGCTTCTCAAACTTGTAATTGGGGAATTCCTTCCCGAATTTTCGCATTATCGCGTCTCTTGTCACCTTAGCAAGAATTGAGGCCGCCGCTATTGACGCGGACTTCCCCTCTCCTTTTATCAAATTACAAAAATTCTCCCTTAAGAACTGCTTGTCCCGGCCGTCAATCAGTATTAAATCGGGCTTTTGGCTCAAAGAGCTAATACAAATTCTGTTAGCCTCTCTAACACAGTTGAGAATATTTCTTTTGTCTATCTCCGTGTGGGGCACCGCGGTTATCGCGTAATCCAGGCAGTTCTCCAAAATGTAGTTAAAAAGCTCCGTTCGAATCTTCGGGCTCAATTTTTTGCTATCCTCAAATTTGCTTGAGTCCTTTTTGGGATCAAGAATTACCGCTGCGGAAACAACCGGTCCGGCAAGAGGGCCCCTCCCCGCTTCGTCCACTCCGGCAATCATCAAAAATCCCATACGTCTCAATCTTGATTCGATAGGGGGAAAATAGCCCATGGCGATTTACAATTTAGGCCTTTTCTTTTGGCTCCTCTGCGGATTCTTCTTTTGATTCCTCTTGCTTTGGCTCTTCCACAGGTTCTTCTTCCGCAGGAGCTTCTTCGGCAGGTGCTTCTTCGGTGGAGGAATCTTCTTTTGCTTCTTCAACGGGTGCTCCTTCCGCAGGAGTTGCTTCCGCAGGTGCTTCTTCCACCTCTTTATTTTCGGTTTCTTCCTTTTCCTTTTGCTCCGCAAGTTTTTCTATTGATTCTTCAACCTCCTTATCGCTAACAAAAGATTCTTTCAATCTGGCGGATTTTCCAGCTCTATCCCTCATGTAATAAAGCTTGGCTCTTCTAACCTTTCCTTCCTTCTTAACTTCTATCTTTTCTATCACCGGCGAATAAATCGGGAACATTTTTTCAACCCCGATTCCTCCCACAACTTTTCTGACGGTAAAAGTTTTATCCATTCCGCTTCCGCTGTTCATCTTTATAACCAATCCTTCAAAAATCTGTATTCGGCTTTTGTTTCCTTCTTGAATTACCTGGTGAACACGTACGGTTTGACCTGCTTTTAGTGCCGGGACTTTTTTGATTCCCGCTTGTTGTACTTCTTTTAATTCGTTCATGTTTAAAATTTAATGCCCGTGAAATATATAGAAGGTTTTGATATTAATCAAGTTTATTTATTTTGTTTATCGAAATTTGATTTTCCTTATCGTTTATCAAATCCATTATGAACTTGTCTTTGCAGTCCACTCTATACCTATAATCGCTCTCGTTCATTATGGTGAACCTTATTGGTCTCTTTGTCTTCATTTCGTTGTTTATGTAGTGGGTCAGTTTTTCTCTGTCTACATCGCCCACTATCAACATATCAACGCTATCCGTCTCCTTCCCGACGAATATCCCCGATAAAACCATAAGCTTTATATCTCCAATCTTCGCGATTTCTTTTACCATCGTATCATTTGAAGAAAGGGCTTTCACTATTATGCTTTTGAGTTCATCGAAAAAAATAAAATCTTTGTTCGCAACATAGAATTTTTTGCGGTTTTTTGTCTTGGACTTGAGAAATCCGATTTTTTTAAGATTGTCCAGTTCGCGTCGAACTGAATTTATTTGCTCATTAAGCTTTCTCGTCAGTTCCCTTATGAAGTATTCTTCATCGGGGTTCATCAGAAACAGCGTTAGTAGCTTGATCCTGGTGTTTGATGTAAACAACTGTTTAAGCATTGCCCTTTATTTTGTGCCCACGGATGTATACAAAATGTGTACATCCAAAACAAAAGTATATTGTTTTTGGGGCCTTTGCAATACTTTTTTGTTCAAACCCTAAAAAATCTGGTCTTCGTCCTCCTCCGAAGTACTGAAAAGGCGTGCAAGAAAGGCATGATAGAAGGCTCCGGTAACTATGCCCGTCACCGCTATAAAAAGGAAAAGTACAGTCGGGTTCCATCTAATATCGGAGAAAAAGAATTTCAGCTGGCTGCATTGTGCGCCGATGTTCCCAAACGCGATGAGCAAAATCACCACGGTCAGGATAATTGACATTGTTAGGTAGAAAGCTTTCATGGGGCAAGGGTTTAGTTATTTTTACCTTGAAAGACTACTCCATTTTCACTGTTTTTGCAAAATTTTTCAGTCCAGCACCTTGTCGAACAATTTTCTTAACACGATTCGGTTTGCTATCGTTATCCCCAAATTCCCATCCTTGAAGTCCTCTTCAATTTTTTCGTGTTGCTCCGGCGGGTAGAAAGATTTTACCTTTTCCTTCTCCTGTAATTTCTCCTCTTCGGACGCTTCAATCCCCTCTTCTTTTATTAAATGCTGAAGTGCGAGCCGGATTTTTATTCTTCTTTCCGCTTCCGGTTTATACTTCTTTCTCAGATCGTCTTCCGTTGTTTTTGCTTGTTTTAAAAAGTCATCGAATTCAATCCCCTTCTTGCCTACGTCTTCCTTCATTTCCTGCAAAATAAATTCCGCTTCTTCCTCCATCATAGCTTCCGGTATTTCCGTTTCCGTCCGTTTTAAGAGTTTTTCCATGTATTCGTTTTGTCTCTTTTGGATTGATTCTTGTTCTTTTCTTGCTTTCACGTTTTCTTCAATTTCCTTTTTAAACTCATCAACGCTTTTCTTTTTCCCTGTCATTTTCTCTATCAATTCTTCCGTTAATTCAGGAATCTCCGATTCTTCCACCCTCTTCAGTTCAACTTTGAATTTCAGCTTCTTTCCTTGAAAATCGGCCTTTGCGTAATCTTTGGGGAAGGTTATGTCGAATTCCTTCTTTTCTCCTTTCTTCATACCTATAAGATTTTCCTCAAATCCCGGGATCAGTGAGTTTTCTCCTATAACCACCGGGTGATTGGAACTCTTTGTGTTTTCTACGGGCTTTTCTCCGTCAAATCCTTCAAAATCAACTTCCGCTCTGTCTCCTTTCTTTGCCGCTCTATCCACATCCTTATAAATTGTTCCGTATTTTTTCATATCGTTCACCACCGCTTCGATATCCTTATCCTCAACTTTAACTTCTTCCTTTTTAATCTCTATTGATTTGTAGTCCTTTACTTTGACTTCCGGCAATATCGCGACTGTTGCCGTGAACTCCAATGGGCTCTCCTTATCAACCTTAACTTTTGGGCGTGCCACAACTTGGATATTTTCCTTTATCACCACGTCCGCGTATGCACGTTGAATCGCGAGTTCTTGAGCTCTGGCGGCTATATATTTCTTGTCCACATATTGTTCCAGAACGTGAGGCGGCACATGGCCGGGCCTAAATCCTTTTATATCCACATCGCGGGAAATTTCATCCGCCGCTTTTTTCATATGCTCATCAATTTGCCCCTCCGGCACCTTTATTTTTATTTCCATTTCGGACTTTGGTAGTTTTTTAATGTTGTAATCCATGAATTCAGCTTGGGTTATGTTGTACGTTTAGGTGAAAGCTTACTTTGTGAAAATCTTTTTTGCAAGGTTGTCTAACATTATACTTGACATGATGTGAATTGTTGTGGTAATAAGTCCTCCATTTTGTATTTTTATTTCTTAGTTTATGCCTAATAAACCTGATGAATTAGGTCCACGCGGGGAAGAGGAGCTCGGAAGAGAGGTAGAGCCATACTCGCCACAGGACCCGCTCGGTTTGAACGAAATAATAAAAAATATGGAGGAGCTGACTTTGACTTTTAATCCTACTTTTGAGCAATTGGAAGCCCTCTTGAGCCTGGACGAAGCCTATCGTTCCGTCTGGCTGGATACCGATTTTTCCTTGACTGTTTTCTCTACATCGCTGGACGAATCTCTTCAAAGAGCTGTAAAAAAATTTGCATCTATGAGTGTTGAATCTAACTGGGCAACCATTAAGAAAGAACTTGAGGTCTTCGGCTTTTCTGTCGATAAAGCTATATGCATAAACGGGATGGACTCCGAAGGACTTAAAAACACTCTGGCTTCTGTAATGACTTCGGCTATTTCCTTCACATTTATACCAGAAGAGTTCTTGACCGAAGGTAGGGGGAAAAATGCCAGTATTACTCTTGGGCATGAACTGACTTTCACTTGTGAAGATTTTGAAAAAATCAGAGATCTTCTGAGCAAGGATATTGATGAGAGAACCCGCCTCTTAAATTTTCCGGAAAATTCCGCCCTTATCCCCAAGTTGAGCGTTCTTCAATATACTTCTTTTACCCCGCTTCAGCTTGTTCATTTTGTTTTGAATATTTTCACAGGACCGGATCGTTCTTTTGGAAGGGAAATATCAGATAATGATTTGGACCTCTTTAGAAGGCTTGTTTTTAAAGCCGGGGATCTGGAAGGAAGCGAAGGTACATATTTGCCAGGAACCGCAAAAGTTGCTTCTGCAGCCGCTAATGCCTCATATAGTGACGAACTTGTTCCTTTTGATAAAATTATGCGCGGAGAAATTCCGGGAGTTATGACAGATAGGACGTTAAACAAACTCCGTTCTGAATCTCCGGACGGCCAATCAGAACTTGAATTCCTTCCCGTGGATGAGCTTAGGGCTACTCCGGATGGTACATCCGAAAATCAAAAATCTGATGATGAATTTGAGCCATTAGATCCCCCCATTAATAATGAAGCCCCTCTACCTGATGAGGATGATGAGGTTACTCTCCACGCCAAAGAATTTTTAGAGGGAGAAAGCGTTATTGATACAGAGGAGGGATCTCTAAATGACAATGATTACTTGGACGGTGAAAGCGTTATTGATGCATATGAGATAGTCCCGGACGAGGAAGTAACGCCCGACAATCAATTTACTCTTCAAGACGAAGATATTGAAATAGTCGATGCTCCAGCGGATCCTTCTCCTCCCCCTCCACCTCCTTTCGCAATTGAGCCGGAAGCGAGTCAGGATGAGGATTCCGAAGATTTTAATTTTGAAGAATTGCAATTTGCCGGCCGAGAAAAAGTTCCTTTTGTGGATCCCGACGAGGGAACCGTCCATGTTAAAGCATGGCAAGAAGTTTCTAAAAACGCTAATTCCGCTGTTGATTTATCCGGTGTTTATGCTTGGCTTGACGAAAAAGGATTGACCCCGAGTCAATTTGGCGAAGTTGTAAGCGTCGGATGTCTTTCCAAAGCACAAATCCGTACCATTTTGTTGGACTTTCTAAGGACATTCCCCCAATCGGAGGATAAATCAATAAATTATCGTTATGACAGAAGAAAAAACCTTCTGATCTTTTGGAAAGACGAGCGAGACAACTGGAATATACACAAAACTGAAAGATATGTGCAGACCGTAGAAGAACGCATTTCAAAAGAAAGGCCTTTCCGCAGAGCTGTCGCTATCAGGTCCTTGCTGGATGAGGCTTCAGACATGTTGGCGAAATATTCCAATTTGGAACACTCTCCCGAAAGACATGAATTGATAGATAAATTCGTTGCTGAACTTCTTTCGTTTAACGAAGATATATGCAGGATGCGTATAGACTATAATGCAGGCAAACATCCGAGGTGGGAATCTGTAAAAAATTCAGCTTACTCCCCTCTCTCTAGAATAGGTGATCGTTGGAGAGACAGTGCAACTTCCTTTAAGATACTCTCTTCCGGAACTCTAGCTGCTGGTGGCGCTGTAGCGATGGAAGGTGCAGCGTTTACTTCCGGAAGCGGAGCTCTGGCCACCATGTCCCCTACCGTTGTGGGGCTGGGGCTAATGGGATTAGGCGTTATCACACTTTCCAAGGTTATAAGAGACTGGGGATATGGAGTTAAAAAAGGCCGTTCCCTGGAGAAACTTACCGCCTGGTCCGTGAGAACCGGTGATTTGGATCTGCTTCATAAGAACAAAATGGCTCTACATAACGATATTTCTGCAAAATTAAAGAAAAAAGTTGAGACCATGATCCTTAAAAGCAAGAAACGAAATCTGCATACGCTTGATATTGAAAGACTCTTACTTGTAGCTTTTGAAGAAGAAGCTGAAAGATCTATGTCCAAAGCGGAAAAGCAGCGTGACCGTTCATTCCTTAAGAAGCTGAAGGAACGTCTTGGCGCCGTTATTGCGGTTGCCGTTGTCGGAGGCGGTGTAAATGATGCCATC
The DNA here is from genome assembly GCA_007133095.1 of Candidatus Peregrinibacteria bacterium. Classification (GTDB taxonomy): domain Bacteria; phylum Patescibacteriota; class Gracilibacteria; order UBA1369; family LOWO2-01-FULL-3; genus SLNK01. The sequence continues at coordinate 8,923 of SLNK01000058.1, forward strand.
GGGGGAACTATGGGCCAGTTGAAGGTTGATCATTCAAAAGTAAAAAATAATGTAGCCGATGTTTCACGAACCGCCGGAACATCAGCAGTTGAAACGGGACAAAAAATCCGGGATTTTGTTAAAGCACTTTTTGTTAATCGCTCCGATGAAGATTTGAATGAAAGTGAAAATCAGTCTTGATCTACCCTTGACAGAGCCTAATTATTTATAGACTATCAGCACCTTTTATATCATGTTAAACAACTAAATCATGTCAGAAAAATACGAAATAATTACTACATTTAGGCCCGAGGAACCTCCTGAAGAATCGGCTGAATTCATCGGTCCGGGCAATATCCGTGATCTCACACCGGGTAATGTCTTTGAATTTTGCTTAATCAACTCCGAGACTGGAGGAAAAAGGGTAATCCGTTGTGTTTTTAAGGAAATTTTCAAAGATATGGCAAGTGGAGATAAAATACGTCTTAGGGTCATTGATTGTGGCAAAACCGATGACTTGGTTCTCCCTCTTAAAGACTTTGAGAGCGGCTATTCCCCAAAAATAGTCTATCGTAAAGTTAAATATAAAAATTTGGTCAAGGGAGAAAAGTATTTTTTTGATTACATTGATGACCAAGGCAACCCGAGAATATTTAGCGGTCTTTTCGTTGAAAAATCATATTTTGAAAAAGAAGGAAAAGATTATTTCTGCTTTAAGGTGGGTACCGATACGTTCTATTGTTCAACTGAGGAATTTGGCGAATTCAAATTCCGCAGTATTGTTTCTGTTGAGGAGGAGCAAGAGATAACAGATTTTTTTCCTACGGAATCTTCCGATTTCAAAGGGCTTATTCCTGAAAAATCCGAGCAGGAATCGAAAGAAGAAATCTTGGAAGTCCCAGATGAACCATCGAGTGAAGTCGAGAAAAAAACAGATGAGGACGAACCCGCGGAAAAAACTGAAAAAACTCCTGAAGAAACAGACGAAGAAAACGACGACGAAATAGAAGAAGATCCTGAAGAAAC
>SLNK01000028.1 GCA_007133095.1 Candidatus Peregrinibacteria bacterium
CATGCCTAAACAGGAACTTTATACACTCTTCGCGGGAATAACAACGGCAATCCCCATCTTTCATTTGTGGCTACACGCACTTATGCCATTTTGGAAAAAACATCCATATCTTTTCTATATTCTTGTGGGCTCCGTTTTTCTGATATCCACAATAATATCCTTCCTACTTTTTCCGCCCGCCTATTATCTTTTTATCCCGACTTTTTTCATGGAACTTGTCGGATGGACACTGATGGCGGGAGGACTGATACTTGTGACCGCCGCGATAGCGACAATAAAACCGGAAAGATTTTTTGTTTGGGCGGTGCTCTTCCCACAAAAAGTTTTTCAAAAAAAACTTTCAAAAGGTCCGTATAAATACATCCCCCATCCCGCGTACATCGGTTGGATAATAATAGCGATGGGTACATTGCTCGCCGGCGGATTAAGCCATCTGCTTATACCCGTGGCATCAATGACAATATTAATCCCCATCGTCATAATTCTGGAGGAAAAAGAACTCAACGAAAGAACACGCTGAGCGAGCTTACCAAATAAAAAAGCGGACCCGCCTTCCGACGAGCCCGCTTCAACAAATTCAAAAATCTCTTCTTACAGTCTGTCTGAGTAACTTATACTTATATTAACCAAGGCACTATATCTGTCCCCGGAAACACTGATATTGACCCTTTCATTTTCATTCGTGGCAACTATGCTGTGAGAATCCGCTCTGGCGGATTGGCTTTCAATTTTCCAGTTCGCTTTTTCCATTTGATCAACATAAAAATCCCTGACATCGTCAAAATCATCCGGAGTTCTTATTTCAACACTAATGTTTGTCCGTGTATCGGAAGAAGTATCACGAACCGAGGACACCTTTCCGTCGGCATAATTTAAAAATGCGGGAAAAGTTCTGGGCAAAGACAAAGATCTCAATTCTTCATACTCTCTTAATTCATATTGAGACGCCCATCCGGCACCCCACTCAGCCCATTCTTCAGCCGCTCTCATAGTCTCATCCCAATCCGCGGGAGTTGCCTCTGAGGGAGCTCTTGTAGGCTCCGGAGTTCTAACAGTGGGTAAATCCCTTGCAGCCCTTTCGGCTTCCATAACAGCACGTTCAATGGCATCCAATTCTGCCATATATGGCTGCCTGGGCCCTCCTCCGCAAGCTGTCAAAACCAAAATAGCGGTTCCCAGCATGAAAATGAGAATCAAACTTTTCTTTTTCATAGAAACTTTTGTTAAAAAATAAAAGATTAAAATTTTCTTAAACATTATCGATATTGAAGCCAAAAGTGTCAAGCCCTTCACAAACTAAAACGTATTCAAAAATCCCCCGAATCATCATGGTATTTTTTTAAAAGTTTTTTCTTCAATTGCCTGTCCATAACACACAAATGCTCCTCGTTATAACCAAAGTAATGTGCAATCTCATGCATCAAAACAACGTGAATAGTAATTTTAAGCTCATTCAAATCTCGGCTTGTCTGTTTAATGTTTTCTCTAAAAAGAGTGATTTTTGAGGGCTGAACACCAAAATATGTAGCTCCCGGCTCAGTTTTGGGAATTCCCTCAAAAAGTCCCAGCAAAAGCCCTCCCCTACCCACTCCTCCAAGATGATACTTGTTTGGATTAGATTCAACAACAATACCCACATTTTCGATTTTTTCTTGGAAATGGATAGGAATGTGCTCCCATACATCGTCCACAATACTATCGAATTTTTCATCCTCAATTTCCATACCTCAAGTATAACACAAATTTACTATTGATTTTCGCAACAAAAAGATGATAATTCTAGCGTTTATTGATTAATTCCCCTTATATGTCGGACTTTTGCGAATGCGGATCTCACTGCATGCAATGCGAGGGATGCGGCAAGCCGGAGTGCGGTTGTGCCTGTGATTTTTACAAAAACGAAGAGGAAGAATACGATGAAATGTAGTATTAGTCGCATAACAAAAAGGTAAATCACTTGACTATTGATTGCGCAATCTGATAGCCTTCAATAAAATCCATTAACCTTGTAAACATGGCGTATTCTCACAAGAACAGTAAAGGCCAGACTTACTACCTCCACTCAAAGGATGTGACTCTTAGAGGAGGCAGGAAGCAAACCATTTACTATTTCGCCAGAGAGGTGAAACCCGGAGCTCTTGACGAACTACCGGCAGGAAAAACCGTTGTGGAGAACAAAAGGACAGGCCTTCCTCTCCTCAAAGGCAAATAGATCGTTCTGCCAGTATCGATTCGAAAAAAACCTCCCCCAATTCAGGAGCGAGGTTTTTTTTGATATGGAATTCTACTGTCTAAACCCATTTTATAGAACACCCCATTGAAGGTTTCTGTGCCTCACTCGGCTTTTTCCCCTCAATTAAATCCTGTATGGCATACGCAAGATCCTTCTGTGTTACTGCGGATTCATCCTGCCAACTATCATCAATTCTACCGTGATACGCCAAATTTCTACCGGAATCATAAACATAAATATCCGGCGTGCACTGGGCGTTATACGCGGAAGCAACAGATTGATCCTCGTCCGCCAAATAAGGAAAATTCATCTTATAGTCCTGGGCATATTGCTTCATCATTTCCAAAGTTTCTTCGTCATAATCGGAATTTGCAACATTCGGATTAATCCCGACAAACTGAACTCCTTCATTCTTGAAACGCTCCTGCAAAGCGACCAATCGCCCCCAAACCGCTTGAACATAAGGACAATGATTGCACATAAAAACAACAACTAAAACTTTCTTGTCCTCAAAACTTTGCAAAGAATAAATTTGCCCATCGGCACCCGGCAAAGAAAAATCCGGTGCCTCACTCCCCAAAGGGATTTTTGTAGATTCAAGTAAAACCATAATAAAAATATTATTAAATTACCTCAATCTTAACAAATCTATTCGGATTTTCAAAATCCGTCCCAAAGCATCTGGTTCCGAACCTCATGGTGATAAATAACCTCCTCAGTTTTTACACGTGTTCCCAATGCGCGGGGAGATCTGTGTGCCACCTCCAACTTCAATTCCGCATATTTACGATGATTTTCCTCTCCCAGAATATCTTTCATGAATTCACTTTTTTCAAAATAATCCAGCGCCTCGTAAATATCGACGGGCAAAATCTGGACATCACCACTAATTCTTTCCTTCATACTCGTATAATAACTCTCATCGGCCTTAACTCCCTCAAACCCGGACTTAAGCAGAGCATATATATATAAGTATGGATTTGCATCAGGAGCCACAGTACGAACCTCAATTCTGGTACTCTCCTCATTCCCCATCGGGATCCTTATCATCGAACCACGATCCGTTGAAGAAAATTTTATCTCATTCGGTGCTTCAAAATCAGGATCCAATCGCCTATAAGAATTGACTGATGAATTCATGGTCAAACAAAGATCTTTGGCATAGGCCAAAATGCCGGTTATAAATTTATAAGCGTCCCCGGACAAGAAATTTTTGTCATCTTTTGAATAAAATATATTTTTTCCTCCGCGTGCCAAAGAAATATTAGTATGCATGCCGCTTCCATTCAAATTTTGTATCGGTTTCGGCAAAAAAGAAGCCGTGAAGCCCATGGATTTTGCCACCTGTCTTGCCAAAAGCTTATAAAGTTGTATTTGATCGGCAGTATCTAAAGCCGATGAATAACGGAAACTTAGCTCGAATTGTGCCGGAGCTACCTCCGGATGATCCTTCTCGTTTTGAAACCCGAACGCCCGTTGGACTTCGGCAAATTTATCAATAAAAAGTCTCAAAGTGTCACGCGGCAAAGAACTGAAATATCCACTCATGGTCGCCATTTTAAATCCCTCTCTTTCATCAAAATACTGCTCCGCTTTTTCTCCCTCGAACAAAAACCCTTCCACCTCCGGCGCAACATTAACGGTAACCCCAAGCGCCCGCAAATCAACCGAAAACTGACTCAAATGAGACCGAAAATCGGAAATATAAAAACTGCCGTCACCATTGCAAACATCCGCAAAGACCAAAACTTTCCCGGCCCCAAACAAATCAGCGGGTACCCACCTGAAACTTGACCAGTCCACCTTCAACCTCAAATCGGATTGAGCCAATTCGGTAAAACCTCTAACGGAAGACCCGTCAAAAGTCAGATTGTCCTCGGCGTGAACAATATATTTTTTATCGTAATCCAAAGCACACAATTTCCCTTCCAAATCGGAAAAGCAAACGGTGACAGCCTTGATTCCTTTCTCTTCTGCCAAATACTTCAGCAACTCCTCGCGCAAATCCTCACCGGTCTCCCCCGCCAGCCGTCTTTCCTTAAGCTGCAGATTTCTCTCCTCAAGTTCCGGATAGGACAAGTCCAACAAATGAGGCTGCTTAAACATAATTTCGCCATAGTCCCTCTCTCTCCCCCTAATTTCATTTGCTCTCACGACCGCGTCCGGAAAATTACGACTAATAGCCCTTCCTTCTTTAGAAGTTTCCATGGTGATAAAATTTAAAAAACATTACTTAATAAATAACAACATGGAAAAAAGATTACAATAAAAATACGAGAACACTGGCTTGCGTACAAAAAAAGATTATGTCAAAAAAACAAAATTAAAGAAAAAACAAAGTCATTCCCCCAACAGCCAAAACACAAACAAAAGCCGTCAAAACCCGCAATGAAACTTTTCTGGCACCGAACAAAAGCATTATACCCGCCTTTATGCTGGTGTTGGTCATCGTCGCTATTGTTATGGCGGTCGCGGCGGTATTAACAGCGATTTTGTCTTCGCTAACAGCACGGGCCATAGACAACGTAATAGCGTCAACATCAAAAAATCCGGAGAAGAAACTCGTTAAATAAACACCTTTGTCCCCCAAAGTCGCCATCCCGAATCTGGACAAAAACAATATTAACATGAAAAACATTGCGAATCTTAACGCCGGCCACAAACTAAACGGACTCTTAACCGCCAAAACATCCTCCCTTAACTTTTCAACCTCGGGCTCTCTCTTAAACCAATAATAAAAAGCAAAAGACACGCCGGTAATTCCCATCGCCAACATCGGAATATAAACGATTTTTAAAAGATCCGTACTAAAAACGGCCACCTCAACCAAAACTCTGAAAAACATGGCCGTACTAGCAACAATAACAGCCAAAACATAAGGATTCACAACAGACTTATTTTTCTCACTTTCTCCTGAAAAACTCAAAGTAAGGGCCGTACTGGAAATGAAGCCGGCCAAAAATCCGGTAAACGCAATCCCCCTTTTTTCGCCCACAATCTTAATCGCGATGTAACTTGCAAAAGAAATTCCGCAAATAAAAACAACCATCAACCAAATAATGTACGGATTGAAAAAGTTATAAGGCCCGTAAGCTTCATTAGGCAAAAGAGGCAAAATAACAAAAGCGATAATTATAAACTGAATTGTGGAAATAAGTTCCTTATCCTTAATTTGCTTTGCCCAATCATGCAACGGTTTCTTGAAATGAAGCACCATCAAAACAGCAATCGCGACAGTTGTAGCGACAACAAAATATTCCAAAGCACAAAGAATACCTACAATATAAACAATGATAGCGGCAACTTCAGAGGTGGCTCCGGCCTTTTCGGATTTATGCCCGCCAAGGATATAAGCCGCAACAATAAGAGCAAAAAACCCGAAAGTTATGACAGGTAAAATCCACGGAGAATGTTCGGACAAAATTTGACCCAAAGCACCCATCATCCCGATGAGAGCAAAAGTTCTTATACCTCCAAATCCCTGATAATTTTCAGTTTGAAATATATGTTCCCGTTCAAGCCCTACTAGAGTGGCAAGAACGAAAGCTGCGCCCAATTGCAAAAAAATACTAAAATCCATCAAGAGATTATAGCACTTTTTTAGCCTTTATTCAAAGTTCGAAGAGCGGAAGTTGAAATTCTCATCTTCTTCATCTTGCCGGTTTTGGGATCCAAAACTTTTTTTGTGATAAGATTTGGCAGAAACCTGCGCTTTGTTGCATTGCAAGCATGACTCCTATTATGACCGGTGCTTGGCTTCTTTCCTGTGATTTGACAAATTCTAGACATAATTCAGCTTAAGTGTGACTAATTCTATCTTTTTTTATTCAAAAATCAAGCTACATTTTCAAAGATGTCCAATTTCTTCTCCGCGAGGGCACGCAACTCCTTAGCATATGCCTTATTTTTATATACGGAATAAAACTGCAGAGCTTTTTCCGGAGATTTTTTAGCGACTTTATAAGCCGCTTCTCTCAAAAGGTCCTCCGAATAATCCGCATCCTTATAAAAACGATGATTTTTTAAAATCAAAACAGGATCTGTCCTTAAAATATACTCCAAAACGTTTCTTGAATACTCAGCATCGGAATATCTGTAATAAAACTCAACGGCAGTATTGGGATCCGCTTTTGAAGCAATCATTAAAGCTTCTTCGGAATATTCGCGCCCAAAATAATATTCGTGAAAACAAATGATGACACTTGGCTGTGACTCGGCTAAACGGAAAACAACTTTCTTTAGCAAATCTTCAGCATAATCTCTTTCCAAATATCCGGAATAAACTTTATAAAAAAACAATGAAAGCCTTGGAGCCTGCTCGGACATCGACGTTAAAACATCCTTGCAATAACTCTTATCCCCCCATAAATAAATGAAATCCAGAGCTGCCTTGGGCTCCTTATCCAGAGCACCATAAACAGCAATCTCAAGAACCTCATCCAAGTATTGAAAATGTGAATACTTTTCCGCAAAAGAAAAAACAATTTTAGGGTCTGTTTCAGCCAAGTTATAAAAAGCTTTCTGCAACATATCTTCCGCATAAGCCTGCTCCTCAACAGTATCGAAAAATTCCAAAACAGCCTTTGGGTCTCTAGTAACCGCGTTATAAAAAGCCCATTCCAAAATATCATCGGCGTATGAAGAAAAAGAATATGCTTCACGGTGAAACATGATCAATCGTGGTTCCTCTTCCGCCACAACTTCAAGGGTTTGTCTTGCATAAGGCTTGTCTGAATATTCACGATAAAAAATAACAGCAGCCTTCGGATCCTTAAGTAAGGATTCCTTTACAGCTACCCGCAAAAGATCATCGGAATAAGGTAAATCTCGGTAAAAATCGAAGTCTCTCAAAATCCCCCCCGGATCACGTCTCAATCGCCTTAAAACTTCCTCTTTCCCCTCACTATCTTCAATTAATTTCGAAGCCAAATAAGACACCTCGTCTCGAGTAGAATCAACATCTAAAAAATCCTGATTTGCCTCAACATCTTCTAGTCCATGCCCGGAATCGGGCAACTTCATTTCTGGAGATTCCATTTTTTTGTTTTTATTTTGAGAAAGCCAATTACGCTTATTTAGATAATAAAATAAAAAAGAACAGTTGTCAATCTTTCATGGCCAAAATATCCGCTCCAATTTCTGCATTCCAACCTAGGGGGAGTGTGGGGAATGAAGGGCAGTTGTCAGTCCTCCGTGGCCAAAATATCCGCTCCAATTTCTGCATTCCAACCTAGGGGGAGTGTGGGGAATGAATGAATTTCTGAAGAGCCATTATAGGAAGCAGAGCGAGCCACATGTGGCGAGCGTCCCTTGTAACTCGCCTTTGGCGAGTGTAAAGGGGCTGCGCTCCGGCTCAAAGAAATTCATTCATTCACCACACTCCCTGCAAGTTGATGCAAAAAAATTGTCCCTACCCCCATTTCGTTTTTATGATATTATGAAAAAAATGAGCAATAAACAAACAAGCAGGACGGAAAAGGACTCCCTGGGTACGGTTAAAATCCCGAAAGACGCCTATTACGGAACAACAACTCACAGAGCCTTAAAAAACTTCCAAATAAGCGGGCTCAAAGCGCCACAAATATTCCGTGAAAGCCTCGGTATTGTAAAACTTGCGGCCGCTGAAACAAACACCTCACTCGGCCTTATCAAAAAAAACCACGGAAAAGCGCTCAAAAAAGCATGCGAAGAATTCATAGGAGGGAAATTTGAAAACGAATTTGTTTTGGACGTATTCCAAGCGGGAGCCGGCACAAGCTACAACATGAACGCAAATGAAGTCATAGCAAATCGATCAAACGAAATTCTGAAGGCACCAAAAGGAAGCTATAAATTCATCCACCCTAACAATCACGTAAATATGGGGCAATCCACAAATGACGTAATCCCCACGGCTACAAGAATTGCGATTCTTTTTTCAACGCCGGAATTATTAAAAGCCGCATACGCACTTGAAAAAGCTTTCGAAGAAAAAGCAAAAAAATACGCGAAAACAGTAAAAGTGGGAAGAACACATCTACAAGACGCGGTACCCGTAACGTTTGGCCAAACCTTCGACGCGTATCGTGAAGCTCTAAAAAAATCACGAGAATTGATAGCGGAAGCAAGCCAAAAACTTCAAGTACTGGCAATCGGCGGCACCGCCTTGGGCACCGGGATTAATGCACACCCGAAATACAAGAGCCAAATGATAAAAACACTAACACGACTAACCGGAATAAAATTTTCTTCCGCAAAAAATCTCACGGAAGGCATAAACAACATGAACGATTTTATGAATTTTTCATCCGCGTTAAAATCGCTGGCCACAGACCTTCTCAACATATCGGAAACCTTTAAAATCATGGCCACGGGCCCAAAAGCGGGCCTTAACGAAATACTTCTTCCTCCCGTACAACCCGGATCCTCAATAATGCCCGGAAAAGTAAATCCTTCGATAACAGAAGCACTGGAAATGATATGCATACAAGTTTGCGGAAACGATAAATGCGTGGAAATGGCCTCGCAAAAAAGCCAATTCGAGCTGAATGTTTTCTGTCCGCTAATAATGCACAACATTTTACAATCGATAAAAATTCTGACAAACGGAGCAACCATGTTTCACGAACTTTGTTTGGAAAAAATCGAAATAAACAAAGAAGAAATAAAGAAACAATTTGAAAACAGCCTTTGCACAGCGACGGAACTTGTCCCGAAAATAGGATATGCCCAAACAGCGGAAATAGTAAAAGCGGCACTAAAAAACAAAACGACAATCAAAGAAGAACTTAAAAAAAGAAAGCTCTAAAAAACACGGAAGGTTCTCACAATAGACTCAAACTCGTCCAAATGATCTGAAAACCGAATACTGGGAACACGGAGATAGGCTTCATAAACGATGGACCCGTTCTTGCTCATGGCAAAAAAGTGTCGAAGCGCTTCATTCTCTATCGCTTCATCAACGTAAAAGCCCGATAAATTATCGAATTCCACAAATTCAATATTATATCCGGGATATTCCGCGGAAACGTAATCACCAATCAATTTATGCCCACTTTCATTTTTAAAAGATTTTACACCGATCCCTATATGATAATCCTCTATATTCCTGGTCAAAAACACACCGTGCTCAAAATATTCGACATCAAAGGTATCAGGTAGATTTATATCAAAGCCGTATTCGGCACGCATATGGGAAACTTTATCGGTCAAAGAATTGAAAATATTATCCACGTGCAATTTACACCCGGAAATATCTTTAGCATCCCGGAAAGCCCATATACCAAACTCCTTCCCCTCCATGGATCTTCCATACAGAACCACAACATCGTCAACCTTCCATGTCTCACCACCTCCGCCCCTAACACTTCCTTTATTTATATATACCTCTTCCAAATCCTCCCTTCCTTCAATAAGAGCCTTAAG
>SLNK01000032.1 GCA_007133095.1 Candidatus Peregrinibacteria bacterium
AACCTGAAGAGGTAGGAGTTACCGCTAGTACGACCGACTCTTTTGCCGCTTTTCCCGGATACGTTCTGTCACCTGGTGTTTATACCTCCCCTTCTGAAATGGGAGTTCCGTTGAATCTTACACTTGATGGAGGTAATAATCCCGATGCAGTCTTTATCTTCCAAGCAGGTTCCACACTTAATACGGTACCGGGAAGCACAATCACTCTGACTAACGGCGCCAGAGCCAGCAATGTCTTTTGGCAAGTGGGCTCATCTGCAACACTCGGCACAGGTTCTACGTTTCAAGGAACTATAATGGCTGCAGTTTCAATCACCGATGACGGTGGCTCAACCATTTATGGAAGATTATTAGCCGATGCCGACGAGACCGACGCGGATTCTACCGGTGCAGTTACCCTAAATAATACCACCATTTTCGTACCCGCCACTCTTAACGTTATTAAGAATGTGATTAACGATGATGGAGGCACGGCGGTTGCTTCCGATTTTACAATCAACGTTTCCGGTACGAATGTCTCTCCCCTCTCTTTTGCCGGTTCTGAAACCGGCGTAGAAGTTACTCTGGATGCCGGTAGTTATGAGGTGACTGAAGATATCCTACCGGGTTATTCGGTATCCTATTCCGCCGATTGTTCGGGAACAATTGAGGCAGGGGAAACAAAAACCTGCACCATCACAAATAACGACATTGCACCGCAACTCATCGTGAACAAAATAGTAATCAATGACGATGGTGGTACCAAAGTTGTTTCTGATTTTCCGCTCTTTGTTAATGGAGAGAGCGTGGAATCCGGGGTTGCAACCACGATGACAGTAGGAGAACATACGGTTTCCGAAACCACCGACTCCGGTTATACATCTGTTATTGGAGGGGATTGCGCCGCAGACGGCACGGTCACTCTTGCATTGGGAGATGTGAAAACCTGTACTATTACCAATGATGACATCGCAACCGAAACCGCAACAGGTGGTGGAGCTGGGTTTTTTGGTTATCCGCCAATAATCGATTTGGTGAAGGTCCCAAGTCCTTTGGCTTTGCCGGACGGTCCCGGGACGGTGCAATACACTTACACACTTAACAATATCGGAACGGTTCCGGTGACTGATATAACAATGGTCGGAGATACCTGCAGCCCCATAACCTTGATTTCCGGAGACACGAATAACGATGGAATACTCGATGTGGATGAGACATGGATATACACTTGTTCCACAACACTTACGGAAACCCACACGAACATTGTTACCGCAACCGGATGGGCCAACGGTATAAGCGCGACGGATACGGCAAACGCTACGGTTATTGTTGGTCTTCCGATAGAGCCACCTCTGATAAATGTGACAAAAGTTCCAAGTCCATCCGTGCTTCCCATCGGGGGAGGAGCAGTTACTTACACATATAAAGTTACCAATCCGGGAACAGTTGCTCTCTCTAACGTGCGTCTTACCGATGATAAATGCGGTACCGTAAGATATGTTTCAGGGGATACGAATGGCAATTCAAGACTTGAGAGTAGCGAAACATGGACATATACCTGTTCGGCTAATCTCACTGGAAATACGGTAAACACCGTAACGGCAAGTGGAGATGCCAATGGGTTGACAGCAAGAGATTTTGCGATCGCCACTGTTCTTGTAAGTGGCACCACTGATGTAAGTCCCATCGTTCCAAGTTTCCCAAGCACCGGCCTTCTTTCCGCCAATAATACTCCATGGAGTATTATTATACCGGCCGGCATCTTGGCAATTTTAACCTCTCTCTACTTTGTTCGAAGAAAACAAACAATGTAGTCTAAGTATCGTGAAGAATTAGTACGCAAATCCCGGACAACAAGTTGTCCGGGATTTGCGATTATAAACTTTTTACAAAATATATGCGACCAAAAATCTTATCAAAACGAACACTATTGATAGTTGTGCCTCTAGGAGGCATTCTCCTTGCAGCACTTCTTTTGAATTTTATTCCAAAAACCTCAATCCAAAGCGGATCGGCGTCACTTGTTGAAAATGTTTCCACTCTCTCACATCAAAACCAAGCGATTGTTGGATTGCCGACGCGCCTAAAGATTCCGGGGATTGGCGTTGATACTGCTATTCTTTCTTTGGGACTTACCGCAAATGGAGCAATGGATGTCCCGAAAAGCCCTACCGAAGTAGCATGGTTTAATCTCGGGCCACGTCCCGGGAAAAGTGGTAGCGCCGTTATTGCCGGCCACTATGATTGGACAAACAACATGCCGGCAGTATTTGCCAATATCCATAAATTACGCATAGGTGACAAGATTTACATTGAAGATGAAAAAGGCGTGATTACTGCTTTCGTAGTAAGCAAAACTCGAGTATATGGCAAGGATGAGATTGTTCCGGAGGTGTTTATTTCAAACGACGGAAAAGCACGCCTTAATCTTATTACCTGCACGGGCAGTTGGAATAAGGCGGAAAAAACCTATTCCAATCGGCTTGTAGTATTTACTGAAAAAGAATAGCCCCCCATAAAATCAATTCAAGTCGACTCCCAAAGATTTTATATCTTCCAAAACGGCATTGAACATTCTTTTATGTATAAAAGAATTGCTTCTTGCTTCAACTGCTGTAAACAACAAGTCTGAAACAATATCTCCCAAAGTACAATCTCCATTTGAAGACGGCGCCTTAACATCCCAGTCAATATCCCTCAAGCGATAAAGCAAGCCGTTTATATCAAACATTATTGTTTCTTCGTCCAATCCCTCCAAAGGAGCATCGGAAAATCTTTCAATTTCTTCAACCAAGGACAATATCTGGTGGGGAAGAACAGATCCCCGCACAAACAGATCGTGCATAAGTGCCGCCTTTGCTACTTCAAAAGGCTCGGGCAAACCATCCTCACCCTCCGGACCCCATCCGCTATTTAAAGTTTTATAACGAGACATGCAACCACTATACTGACAAGCAGCCGTTTGTCAACCCCCTCCTTTCTAAATAGATTTATAAACAACCAAACTCGCGGCGGCGAACCCGATACTGATATAAATCAACGCGGCCGCCAGTGGAAAAACCCAGAAAGCCGGAAAAATTAGATGAACCAAAAGAAACCCCACCCCGAAGGATTGCAAAACCATCTTTATTTTTCCGACAGGCAACGCCTGAATTGCTTTTCCCTTAGTCTTTTTAAGATATATCGCTTCCACAATAAGGATGACTTCTAAGGCAATGATAAGCAAAGCAACGGTAAAGCTGAAATATTTGGGAATAATAAGAAGCGCCGTGCTTCCTATCAAAAGCTTGTCCGCCAAGGGATCAAACATTTTTCCCCATTCCGTAATTTGATCTCTGGTACGCGCCATAGCCCCGTCCCAAGTATCGGTCAAAGCGGCAAAAGCGAACAAAGCCAATCCCACATCATAAACTTCAAAAGCCAAAAGCAAAACTACAAAAGGAATCAAAATAAACCTCAGCACCGTAAGATAATTCGGCTTAAAGCTTTTGGGAACAAGCTTAAGCACGGTAGCCGCCCAAAATCTGTCTATCCTTGTTGTCTTTCTGTAATCGGTTGAAATGAGCTCCATAATAATATCAAATGGATATTTGCCCCATTTTACACTAAAATTTATCAAAGAAAACTCTAACCTCAAAATATGAAACAGAAGTGGCACACAAAATCATTCAAGGAAATTTCAAAATTTCTCAATTCCGACGAAAACGGGCTAACAAGCAAAGAAGTTGAAGTCCGTGTAAAAAAATACGGAGAAAACAAACTGCCGGAAACAAAAACCGACAGCCTTTTCATAATATTTCTCCGCCAATTTCAAAGCCCCCTCATCTACATCCTTCTGGGTGCCAGCATCATCGTCTTCATAATGGGAGAATACATTGATGGTTTTGTAATTCTCGCGGTTCTCCTTTTCAACGCAGTTCTGGGGACAACTCAAGAAGGAAAAGCTCAAAACACCCTGGCATCACTTCGCAAATTCGTGGAAACCAGAGCAACAGTGATTCGTGACGGAAAAGAAATGATTGTAAACGATACGGAAGTCGTCCCGGGAGACATAATACTGTTGCAAGAAGGGGAAAAAGTCCCGGCTGACGCAAGAGTCTTCCAAACACACAGCCTAAATATAGACGAGGCGGCCATGACCGGAGAATCCGAACCCGTTCGCAAAATCACGGATCCTTTGGAAAAAGAAAAACTTTCCACTTCGGATCAAAGAAACATGGTGTTCAAAGGAACAAATGTAGTTTCCGGCAACGGAAAAGCGATAGTGGTTACCATCGGTCTCGACACGGTTATAGGACAAATTGCAGAAAAAATATCCACAATAGACTCCGAAATTCCGCTTAAAAAGACGATCAAAAATCTGTCCAAGCTGATAATAATGGTTGTCGCTTTTGTCTGTGCATTTTTGTTCGTAGCGGGAACAATTCTTGGGAAAACGGCCGAGGAAATGTTCAAAACCATTGTAGCACTATCGGTCTCCAGCATTCCGGAAGGTCTGCCCGTTGTTATAACCCTGGTTCTTGCAACAGGTGTTTGGCGAATGGGAAAAAGAAATGCGTTGGTCAAAAAACTTCAAGCTGTCGAAGCGCTTGGACAAGCCAAAGTTATAGCCGCGGACAAAACCGGGACCATAACAAAAAATGAAATCATCGTTCAGAAAATATATGTCGAAGACACTCTTTATGAAGTGGATGGGGAAGGTTACGAACCAAAAGGCGACTTCTTTTTAAAAAACAAAAAGCTCGATCCGAAAAAGCACGCGGACATCATGCTGGTTGGAGAAATTTCTGCATTTTGCGCAAACGCCCATGTAATGTTCTCCCCGGAAGACGATATCTGGAAAGTAACCGGAGATCCAACGGAAGCCGCAATGCTGGTACTTGCACAGAAGCTGGAATTTTGCAAAGACGACCTGACAAAAAAATTTCCCCTATTGGAAGAACTCCCCTTCAGCTCAGATAAAAAATTCCACGCTGTTTTGCACAAAGACAAAGAAAAAGGAAAGAACAGATTGATGGTCAGCGGAGCGCCGGAGATAATCCTCAAATTTTCAAAGCTCTCAAAAAAAGAATTGGAAAACCTTGAAGAAAAGTTCAAGGGAATGTCAGAACAGGGCCTAAGGGTAATAGCACTGGCACAAACATTCACCTCCTCAAAAAAACTGGATTCGGAAAAAATAGAAAACCTCAAATTCATCGGATTCCTTGCAATGAGAGACGCGATGAGAAAAGAAGTCCCTGATGCCGTAGACAAAATAATCAACGCCGGAATAAAAGTCATTATGATCACCGGGGACCATAAAATCACGGCAAAAGCGATAGCCAAAGAAGCCGGAATTTATAAGGAAGGAGACTTGGTAATAACGGGCGCGGACCTGGACAGCATGCCGGAAGAGGAACTGGTGGAAAAACTTCCGGAAACTTCCGTTTTCGCAAGAGTTACGCCCGACCATAAAATGAAAATAATCCAGGCCTACAAGGCCCGGGGAGAAATAGTCGGAATGACCGGAGACGGAGTAAATGACGCTCCTTCACTGGTAGCGGCGGATCTGGGAGTGGCAATGGGAAAGATCGGGACGGAAGTCGCAAAAGAAGCGTCTGATATAGTTCTGCTTGATGACAATCTGGACAGTATAGTCGCCGCAGTGGAAGAAGGAAGAAGCATTTATAACATAATTAAAAAAGTCATCCTTTATTTGTTCGCCACAAACGCGGGTGAAATAATTATAATAAAAACCGCGATTCTATTGTCGTACCCGTTACCCCTGATGCCGACGCAAATTATCTGGCTTAACTTTGTAACAGACGGGTTTTTAGTGGCCGCGCTGGCAATGGAACCCAAAGAAAAAGGGCTGTTAAAAGGTGCTTTCGAAAAACCGAAAAAATACATCGTGGATAAACTTATGGGCTTCAGAATTTTGATTATGTCTTTGACAATGGCCGCCGGAACTCTGCCCCTTTTCTTTTATTATTACGATAAAGACCTAACCAAGGCGCTGACCATATCCTTAACCACAATGGCCGTTTTTCAGTGGTTCAACGCGTACAACGTACGATCGGACAAAGAATCCATATTCCGCATGAACCCTCTTGAAAACAAGTGGCTGTTAATCGCCACGGGGGGTGTGGTAATTCTACAACTGATGGCGGTCTATGTCCCCTTCATGCAAACAATCTTCCACACAACAGCACTGTCCCTGCGTGAATGGCTCATAATCATCCCGGTAGCCGCATCTATAATTGTCGTGGAAGAGGTAAGGAAATTGATAGTGAGAATAAGAGATGCCAAGAATACCTAAACGGAAGCCCGGCAATCAATCCTTCACTTTGTCCAAAAGCCCAAAAAATGCTACAAGTTAGAAATAAATGAGCAAACTATACGCAAAGA
Source organism: Candidatus Peregrinibacteria bacterium (assembly GCA_007133095.1). Lineage (GTDB taxonomy): Bacteria > Patescibacteriota > Gracilibacteria > UBA1369 > LOWO2-01-FULL-3 > SLNK01. The sequence continues at coordinate 6,367 of SLNK01000032.1, forward strand.
ACAAGAAGGCCTTCCACGATTACGAAATTCTGGAAACATTTGAAGCCGGAATCGTGCTTAACGGAGACGAAGTAAAATCCATAAAAGCAAGTCAGGCAAACTTAAAAGGATCGTTTGTGGATGTGGAAAAAGAAGAAGCCTTCATCAACGAAGCGCACGTTTCAAAATACAAACATTCCGCCCGCAAACACTTCGACCCCACCCGCAAAAGAAAACTCCTTCTGCGTAAACCACAGATTGAAAAAATAGAACAAGCGATAACCCAAGAAGGTGTAACCGCCGTGCCGCTGGAACTTTACGCAAAACAAGGTCTGATAAAAGCAAAAATCGGAATCTGCCGCGGAAAAAAACTCCACGACAAACGTGATGTTCTTAAAAAACGCAGCCAGGAAATGGAGATAAAAAGAGAGTTGAAAAAATATCAGTAACACCGTACAATCCGTCTCCTTAAACAATTCGCACCATGCACAACATTTACACAAAAATTCTCGCTTCAATAAATAAATATTTCAAAGACGCTCAAAAAGAAAAAGCCGTGATAGGCGTGAGCGGAGGAGTAGATTCCGCGCTTGCCCTTAAACTGGCCGTGGACGCACTTGGTCCGGACAAAGTAACGGCGGTTTTGATGCCGGAAAAAGGCGTGTCCTCGGAAGAAAACTTCCAACACGCAAAAGCGCTCTGCCAGTTCCTGAAAGTGGAGAACTTCATTGTTCCCATCAACAAATACCTCATGGATTTTCTGGCACTACCTTGGAAACCTTCGAATTTAGCTCAAATGAACACGAAAGCGCGCGTTCGCATGGTGATTTTATACAGCTTCGCAAACACAAAAAACGCTTTGGTTTTAGGGGCATCGAACAAAACGGAACTCGAGCTGGGATACGGAACAAAATACGGAGATCTGGCCGCAGACATAGAAGTTTTAGGAGATTTGTACAAAGAAGACGTCTACGCTCTGGCGGACCATATCGGGCTTCCAAACGAATTTATTGAGAAAACACCTTCCGCGGAACTGTTTTCGGGACAAACGGACGAAGAAGATCTTGGGATGACATACAAAGAAGCCGACACAATTCTGAAGAAAATAGAAGAAGGTTTTAACAAAGACGAGTTGATAAACAAAGGATTAAGTCCTCACGCCGTCCACAAAGTCTTCCGCTTGCGTGAAGACAACAGTCACAAACTAAAGCCCCCGTTCACAATAAAAGCAAAGTAAATTTCGGCGCCATGCAAACCGCGTTATTCGTAGGAAGATTCCAGCCGTTTCATAAAGGCCACCTCCAAACAGTCTTAAAGATTCTGGAAGAAAACGATCGGATAATAATTGTAATGGGAAGCACGGAAGAAAGCTTTTCAGGGAGAAACCCGCTAACGACCGAGGAACGAACCCTTATGATAAAAGAATCCCTCAAAGAAGCGGAAATTCCCGAAAAAACATACAAAGTCATTCCTGTCCATGACATAAACAACATAGAGAGATGGGTGGAGCATCTTAACAAACACGTTCCTCCATACAACAGAGTCTACACCGGCTCCAAACTGGTCGAAATTTGTTACGAAAAAAATCCGGGTCCAAAAATAATCAAACTGAATAGGACCTCTCTCCCGATAAGCGGCAGCGAAATACGCAAAAGATTGATAAAAAACGAAAATTGGGAGAATATGGTGCCAAAAGCCGTCGAAGCTTTACTGAAAAAATGGGACATCCCGGAAAGGCTGAAAGAAAGTTCCAAAAAAGAAACCACATCCTAACCCCCTCATCATGGAAATAAACCCACATATTTTTCGTGCCTATGACATAAGAGGAGTCGCGGCTCCGGACGGCACCGATTTAACGGAGGACACTGCGTACCTGATAGGGAAGGGAACGGGCACATACATGCGTCAACGATACGGAACCAAGAATATGGCCGTGGGCTACGATGTCCGTCTAAGCGGCCCAAAACTGAAAGAAGCGTACATCAAAGGGGTAACGGAAACGGGAATAGATGTGACGGACATCGGACTGTCAATCTCTCCTTTTGTTTATTGGGTAGTTTGCGTGCAAAACGGCCACGGCCTTCCGTTTGATTCCGCCACAAACATCACCGCAAGCCACAATCCCAAAGAATACAACGGCTTCAAAATCGTGGGTAAAAACGCACATTCAATCTGCGGGGACGAACTCCAAAAAATCCTTGAAATCATACAAAACAACGATTTTATTTCCTCTCCCAGAGCGGGAGTTGTCAATAAAGCGGATTTAAAAGAAGAATATCTGAACGATCTGCTAAGCAAGGTAAATATGAAGCGTGGGCTGAGAGTGGTTGTTGACGCCGGAAACGGAGCGGCATCAACCTTTGCTCCGGAATTTTTAAGAAGGCTGGGATGTGAAGTTACAGAGCTTTACTGCGAACCGGACGGCAACTTCCCCAACCACGAGGCAAACCCGGAAGAGCTGGAAAACATGCGGGACTTGATTGAAAAAGTAAAAGAAACCCACGCACACATCGGGATTGGTTTTGATGGGGACGGCGACAGGATAGGGGTTGTTGATGAAAACGGAAAAATGTACTCCTCCGACTTTCTATTATTCTTATTAGCGAGAGATCTTTTGACCCGTATTCCGGGAGCGAAAATAGTTTTTGATGTAAAGGTGTCACAGGTGATTATAGATAAAATGGAAGAATACGGAGCAATCCCGATAATGAGTAAAACCGGACACAGCTTTATAGAAAGAAAAATGAAAGAAATCGGCGCCCCGCTTGCCGGCGAAGTTTCCGGCCATCTGTTTTTCGCGGAAAATTATTACGGTTTTGACGATGCGCTTCTGGCGGCGGGAAAAGTATTGGAAATCCTGAGCGCGGACTCCCATCCCCTGTCACAAAGATTTAACGAACTGCCGCGAGTCTACACAACCCCGGAAGTCAAAGCTCCATGCCCGGACGATAAAAAATTCGAAATCGTGAAACAACTGGTTGATCACTTCACAAAAAAATATGACTGCATAACGATAGACGGCGTCCGCATAAACTTCGATTACGGAACCTGGGCGGCGATAAGAGCCTCAAACACCAGCCCAAACCTGACCTTGCGCTTTGAAGCCGAAACCCCGGAAAAGCTGGCGGAAATCCAAGAAATAGTGGTTGAAGAACTCCGCAAACACCCGGACATCGGCCTGGATTGGTACCAAAATGGTACCTGACCCCATTAAATTTATCGCGTGAAAATAACCGAGTTCATATCCAAACGTCTTTGGTATATGTAAACCGGAAAATAGTCTTCTCCTCT
>SLNK01000041.1 GCA_007133095.1 Candidatus Peregrinibacteria bacterium
CGTTCCGGGAAAGCCACGTAAAACTTTATACTGCGATTTATACTGGCAATTTCAAAACTCACATGCTCGGGACTGTATCCCCTAAGTTTTTCAAAAAATCCGAATTTTGTCTGAATCCCGTGCAAAGTTGAAAAAATGTTCTCCGCGGCCATAGGGCCGGCTTCGTTTTCCTTAGGAACTCTAACCTGTAAAACTTTATATTGTGTATTAAATTTTCTCCTAAAGCTCATGAAACGCGAGATAAGACCGTATAAAACGACCAATCCCGCAAAAATTATTATTCCCGTACCCAAATGAATAAAAAACTCTTTCATACCGCAGATTATAGCTTAAGCCGACAAGTTATCAAAGAATAGTATCAAAATACCTTTGCAAAATAACTTGAGCCGCGTGGGCATCCAATCTCTCCCCAGCGGTTCTGGCATCCTTCCCCACCAACTGCTCAGCCTCAAAAGAACTTAATCTCTCATCAAACAATTCAATGTCTATCTCCAAACCCTTAAGTCTTTTTTGTAATAAATCAACAAATTGCTCCACCTTTTCTACAAGAAAATTCCTTTTTTGGTCCTCCCTCATACTCAAAGGCAGTCCCACCACTATCTTCCTTACTCCAAGCTCCTCACATAAAGAAAAAATCCGGTCTTCAACGCCCTCCTTGTTCTCAAAAACATCCCTGGGAAAAGCAATCTTTATATCCAAATCGCCCGTCGCCAATCCTATATGCTTGGTTCCGTAATCCACAGCCAAAACTTTCCCCTTCTTCATAAGAAAATTTATTCAGCCTCCACAACAACCGTAATTTCCTGCTCAAATCCTTCTCCCAACTTAACATTCAAAGAATGTTCTCCCACTTCCTTAATATTCTTCGTTTCAACAAAAGAGTCATCCAATCTCACCGCGGCCTCTTTTTCAATTGCATCCAAGACCAAAGACTTATCAACAGCGGCGTAAAGTTTTCCGGTTTTAGTAGCCTTAAGCTTCAAAACCAACTTCACCCCTTTCAACTTCTCAACAACCTCCTTCGCGTTTTCAAGCAATTGCTCTTTCTCCATAACCATCTTCTCATTGCGCTTTTCTGTAAGCTTTTTAACGGAATCATTCGCAAGAACCGCAAACCCCTTGGGAAGTAAATAATTTCGAAAATATCCGGGCTTAACATTCACAATGTCCCCTCTTCGACCCAATTTAACAACATTTTCATTTAGTAGAACCTGCATAATTAAAATTTAAGTGCCACATATAAATACCTAATCCGCTTCCCAAAGTAAAGAGAAAATTATTTTACAAGACTCCAGGAAGAAATTTTGGCAAATCTATCGCTGGAAAACACAAGCCCACTCATATCGATACCGGAAGCCTTCCCATCGGTAGCATAGTAGTAAACAGGCCGATACAAAAACACCGCAGGTACATCCTCACGCAATATTTTACCCAACTCCCCCAACCTCGTTTCTTTTTCTTCCTTATCAAAAGTGGATCTTATGGCCTCAATCAAACTGTCAACTCTGAAGCTCTTATAATTTGAAAAATTCTGTCCTCTGGGGCCGGCCTGAGTTGAATGCCAATAAGAGTAAGTATCAAGGTTGTATCCCAAAATTTGACCGACAAGCAGAAGGTCGTAACTTCGCAACATAATTTGATTATTGAATTCCTCCTGAGGCAAAAAATCCGTTCTTATATCTACGCCAATATCGCGCCATGATTGTTCCAAGAATTCCACAACCTTTAAAGTTTCCTCGAATTGATAAGTCCCTTCGTCATAGAGTCGAGCTATTAGACGCAACTCCAGAGAATTTCCATCGGAATCGTATCGCAATCCTTCATGATCAACATCCTCCGAATCATAACTATACCCTGAATCCTTCATAGCGCCCTGAGCTTGGTCAAAATCAGCCTGATAAACCCATTCATCTTGATCCAGTTCCATCAGCGGAGTATCCACTCTTATCTTATCACGCGAATCCCCTATCAAATCATCTTTTTCAATAGCCTTTTGCAAAGCCAATCGGATTTTTTGTCTGTTTTTAAGAGCTTCACTTTCCATGTTCATAAAAACGGCGACATATTGAGGCAACTCATAAGGGATAAGATCAAATCGATCACTATCATCAAAATAAGGTATATGACGTCCGGAAACTTTTGAAACACCGTTAACGGAATCCACCCTCTCAACCAAAGCGTCCATAGTGGGATAAGCAAGAAATCTCATAAGCTCAATTCCGGGCCTCTCCCCATAATAATCAGGGTTCCTTTCAAGAACAATCTGCGTACGCCCGTCCGGAAAAGATTCTACCGCATCTCTGACCTTATACGGCCCCGTACCAATCGGGTTTCGATTAAAATCACTCTCTAACAAATCTCCTGCAAAAACATTCCCAAGAACATGTTTCGGTAAAATCCCGACCGTAAAATTACTAACAAAGAAAACATTGGGCTTCTCTAAAGTAAATTTAACAGTTCTATCATCTACAAGATCAATCTGCACCCCCTCAAAATTCGTTTTTAAAATTTCGTTCTGGAAAGCCGGATCCTTGATAATCTCGCCAAATGTAAAATATACATCATCAGCAATCAAAGGCCTTCCGTCATGCCACTTTATTCCCTCCCTGATTCTAAAAGTATATTCTTTTTTGTCCTCACTGATGGAAACGCGCGCAACATCCTCAACAACTGTTTTATTCTCAGGATCATATTTCATAAGTCCGGAAAAAACCAAAGAAGAAACTTCCCTATCGGCTTCATTATAATCGACAAAAAGAGGATTTACATTTTGAATGCCGCTTCTGGAAACAATTCCCTCGGTATAAAGATCCGTATCCCCAAACCCAAAAAGACCGTATGGAAAAACTGTCATCTTAACGATCATCAACAAAAAAAGCGCGACAGCAAAAGCGGAAATTATTTTGTCCCGATAATCATAGGTCTTTAAGACCGCCGAAATTTTACGAAAAAAATTCATACTTTAAACGAAAAGAAAAGCTATGGAGTTGGCCAGGAACAACACCGCCAAAACGATTGTGGCATTAGCCAAAAATTTTTCAGCTCCTCTTTTGCTTGTATGAAACCCTCCTCCACCACCGAATGTAGCACTTAAACCTGTGCCTCTGTTCTGAGTTAAAATTGCAAGAACCAACAAAATGGATAAAATTACCTGAATGAACAATAACAATGACTGCATATTTATTTTATTAGAAAATTCAATAACCAGTTAGTAATACCGAACACAATAGCCCCTATAACATAGGTAGCCAAATTTGGAAAGACCAAAGTAACCTCTCTAAACTCCATAACCCCGATAAAATAACTCAAAAACCACAAAATAAACATATTTATGACTATCAGGAAAAGCCCCCCGCTTAGAATCACAAACGGTAAAGAAAGTGCCGTTATTAAAGGTTTCATTAAAAAATTAACAAGTCCCAGAATAATTCCCCCAAGTACAAAAAAATCCAATCCACCGGAATATTGAATATCGGTTACAACTAAAACCAAAAACCACAGAACAAAAGCGTTAAGCAGTATGGACCAGATAGGTTTAGCGATAACGTTCATAAAAAAATATTAAAGCTTTCTTACGGCAATTCTAACCTTTTCTCCGTCCATTTCAAGCTCAGTATGCTGATCCCACTCCATATTCCCACTCTGTTGAAGCTCGTCGGCAAGAGTTTCTTTCTTAATATAATCGGCGAATTCCGTTACAGCATTCTCTACATCACCTGCGGAATTAATTAAAACAAATATTCTATCATCCACCTGATAATCCGCCTTTTTCCTAAGCTCTTGAATATATCGAACGATATCTCTTGCATACCCCTCCATCCTAAGATCGTCACTCACAAATGTGTCCAAAGCAACAACAACCCCCTCTTCGCTTGCAACATCGTATCCCTCCTTCCCCTTGAACCCCACAGAAACCTCGTCTCCGGAAAGCTCGATTTTTCCCATCTTTACAACTCCATCAATCAGATCAAATTCACCGTTTTTAACTTTCCGTATGATGTTTTGAACCTCTCCACCATATTTTGGCCCAAGAACTTTTGCGTTTGGCTGGACAAAAACATCAACTATCTCAGAAGACTCCTTTATAAACTCCAAATTCTTGACATTCAATTCCTCTAAAATCACATCTTTTTGCGCGTGAATCAAATCTTCCTTAATTCCTTCGGGCAACGCAATTTTGACCCCCGCAAGAGGCTGTCTAACCTTAATTTTAGCTTTTGACCTAACACTATGTCCCAAATTCACTATCGTTCTAAGCAAGCGAATTTCTTCATTCAACTTCTCATCAATAAATCTTTCATTTGCAGTAGGCCAATCCTCCAGATGAACCGAATCCTTATCGGTAAGGTTTTTATAAATTTCTTCCGCAACATACGGCATAAACGGAGCAATCAATTTACTGAACTGAACAAGAACGATGTATAAGGTTTGATAAGCCTGATTCTTATCATCATCATTTTCACTCTTCCAGAAGCGCCTTCGGGACCTTCGCACATACCAATTCGAAAGATTTTCCAAAAAGTCCTGCATGGGCCTTGTGGCTCTTACCAAATTATATTTGTCCATTTGTTCAGTAACCTCCTTCATCAAGCTGTTCAACTCTGACAATATCCATGCGTCCAACTGATTTTCCGGCTTAAAGCTGTCAAACTCATGGGAAGGCTCCCATTTATCAATCTTCGCATACGTTACGAAGAAGCTGTAAGTATTCCAAAGGGTTAGAGTGAATTTTTTGACGATTTCCTCTATATGAGCATCTGAAAACCGGACATCGTCGGCCAAAGCAACGGGAGAGCTGTAGAGAAAATATCGAAGACTGTCCACTCCTTTCGCGGAAAACAATTCGTCAGGATCCGGGTAATTCTTTTTGCGTTTAGACAATTTTTCTCCGTCCGCCGCCAGCATTATTCCGTTAACGATGACATTTTTGAAAGCGGGTTTATTAAAAAGAATTGTGGAAATAACATGCAAAGTATAAAACCATCCTCTGGTCTGATCCAACCCCTCGGCGATAAAATCAGCCGGAAAATTATTTTCAAACTCCTCCTTATTCTGAAACGGATAATGTAAATGCGCGTAAGGCATAGCGCCACTTTCAAACCAACAATCCAAAACATCCGAGATTCGACTCATTTCAGAAGAACATTCCGGACATTTGAAAGTTATTTCATCAATATAAGGCTTGTGTAAATCAAGTTCCCCGTCTCTTTCCGGAAGCTTTCCGTCGGAATATTTTTTCAATTCCTCAACAGAACCGATACAAACCTGCTTACCGCAACCGCACTCCCAAACCGGAATGGCGCATCCCCAAAACCTGTTACGTGAAATTGCCCAATCCCGGGCACCTTCAAGCCACTTCCCAAACCTTCCATCCTTGATATGCTCCGGTTGCCAATGAATTTTTTTATTATTTTCGATCAATCGGTTCTTAATGTCCGTCACCTTTATAAAAAGGGACCTCGTCGAATAATTAAGCAAAGGAGTATCACACCTCCAACAATGGGGATAACTATGCTTGTAGTTTTGTTTTTTGAAAAGCAATCCCTTTTCATGAAGATGAATCGCGATGTTCAAATCCTGCCCCTTAACAAACTTTCCGGCAAAATCCTTCACCTCCTCCTTGAAAGTTCCATCCATATTCACATGTTGAATCATCGCGGTCTCCTTTTCCTTCCCCAAATTGTAATCGTCTTCACCGAACATCGGTGCGATATGAACAACCCCGGTCCCATCCTCGGTAGTTACAAAGTCGCCAAATTGAAAAGTATAAATCTTGCCCGCGACATCATCGTAATATTGGAAAAGAGGCTCATAAGTAAGTCCTTCAATCTTTCTGATTTTTACTTCTTTTATAATCACAAACTCATTATCTCCAAAAACCGATTCGCACAAATCCTCCGCCAGAATATATGTCTCCTGTTTGCCCTCATCATTCTTCGCGGCAACCAGAACATACTTAATATCCGGCCCGAAAGCCAAAGCAACGTTCCCAATCAGCGTCCAGGGGGTTGTTGTCCACGCAAGCGCATAAACTTCTTTTTCTTTCAACCCCAAAGCCTTTATCGCGTCTTCACCAAGTTTGAATTTTGCGATGACTGACAGATCGGTTACATCCTTATACCCCTGAGAAACCTCAAAATTGGAAAGCGCAGTCTCACAACGCGGACATACATGCATGGATTTATGCCCCGAATAAACCAATCCTTTATCCCAGATTTGCTTAAAAACCCACCAAATGGATTCCATATACTCATTATTCAGAGTGGCATAACTTTTCGAAAAATCCACCCATCGCCCAACGCGTTTTAAAAGCGTTTCCCACTCCTTTGTATATTTAAAAACCGATTCACGACATTTCGTATTAAAATTTTCAACACCGTATTTAACAATGTCTTTCCTCCCTTCCAGTTCCAGCTCTTTTTCAATTTCATATTCAACGGGAAGACCGTGACAATCCCAGCCGTTCGTTCTGGGAACATAGTATCCCTTCATTGTCCAATAACGGGTGACGGCATCCTTAAGAGCGGTAGCGAGGATATGCCCGTAGTGCGGCATCCCGTTAGCGAAAGGCGGTCCATCAAAGAAAACAAACTTTTCATTCTCCTTTCTATGCTCCACCGATTTTTCAAAAATGTTATTCTCTTCCCAGTAACTAAGGATTTTTTTCTCCATTTCCGGAAGAGATTGTTTTGGATCAACTTTTTTAAACATATGAACAGTTTAGTTTGACATCTGAAATTTATCAAATAGAATTTGCAACAAAAAATTTTGTAACCCTCGAATAAAATGGAAAGAAAAGTTCTAACCGAAGAACAGAAAGAATTAATACAAAAAACTGTTATTGAAGCGATCGAAGAAAAATTTCCCAATCGTGGCACGGAAATAACAACAAGGCTCAAACATTCAATCGCACAAAGATGCATTAGTGTGCTAGACACGATAAAAAGAGAAGGAATTCTAGAAACTGAATATTCCTTACGAAAAGAGATAGATCATCAATTTGAAACCTGGCACCCAACAGAACTCAAAGAAAGAATTCGAGAATGTGTAATGGAAGCGCTGGCTCAAATGGACAGTATTGTCATCGGAAACAACGGTAAACCTCGTTAACCGCACCCCTGGCAAGCTGAACACCCCTCAGGAGGGCAGCCTCCGTCATTTTGAGAAAGACACACACCAAGTTCATAATCTTCAACAAGCTTATCGGCAATTCCGATATACTTTTCCGGAGTAAGAGCGTTTAGCGCTTTTTTATCCGCCGCAGAAATTTTTAAAGCCTTTATGAAATCCTTAACGACAGATTTTGTAATGCTTTTCTTGCCACGTGTAAGCTTTTTGAGTTTTTCATACGGATTTTCCATCTTGTTTTTCCGCATCATCATCTGAATCGGCTCGGCCAAAAGTTCCCATCTATCCCTCACCTCTCCTTTGACCGCATCTTCATCAACTTCGCACTTGGAAAGTCCTCGGATAGCACTCTTGTAAGACAAGATACAATAAGAAAGAGCCGTCCCGATATTTCTTTGAACCGTGGAATCGGAAAGATCCCTCTGCATTCTGGAAACCTGTAATTTAGACGATAAGTGCTCAAGTAAAGAATTGGCGATACCAATATTGCCCTCCGCGTTCTCAAAATCTATCGGATTAACTTTATGCGGCATCGTGGAAGACCCCACCTCCCCGGCTTTCACTTTTTGGACAAAATAACCAAACCCTATGTACGTCCACATATCGCGAGAAAAATCCAAAACAATATTGTTTATACGCTTTATTGAATCAAAAACGGAAGCAAATCCATCGTGCGGCTCTATTTGAGTCGTGTACTTATTAAATTTCAGTCCCAGCATCTCAACAAATTCCTCACTCAAGGCAACCCAGTCCGCCTTTCCGTAAGTTGCATAATGCGCGTTGTAATTTCCCACCGCACCATTAATCTTCCCGGGAAGCGGCAAGCAAGAACACAATCTTTCAACTTCCCTTTCCAGCCTATCGACAAAATTAATCATCTCCTTCCCCAAAGTTGTGGGAGAAGCCGGTTGTCCGTGAGTTCGTGAAAGCATAGGCAGAGACTTGTATTTCTTCGCTGTTGAATAAATTTCTTGTACAAGCCCGCTTATCATCGGTATTTGTTCCCTATCCAGAAAATCTCTCACCATACAAGCGTAGGAGAGATTATTTATGTCTTCGGAAGTACAGGCGAAATGAATAAATCCGGAGTACTTTTCCAATGGAGTATTCCTTAATTTTTCGCCTATAAAATATTCCACAGCTTTAACATCATGGTTCGTTTTTTCCTCTATCGCTTTTACACGCTTCGCATCAACAACATCAAATTCCTCATAAATACTTCTTAGAATTTTTATCTCTTCCGGTTTAAGAATATCTGTTCCGTCCAGCTTCGCATCATTGCAAAGAAAAATAAACCATTCAATTTCCACAAGACATCGGTATCGAATCAAAGCCGCCTCAGAAAAATACTGGGAAAGATAATTAATTTTGTCGGCGTATCTTCCGTCCAGAGGAGTTATCGCCAAGAGATTGTGATCCATAAGAATTGAGGTTAGAACTTGCTTTTAATGTCGGCTATTCTATTTTTGATTTTTCCCTTTAAATCAGGGTTCTTAAGAGCGAAAATACGCAAAATCGCCATCAGCACATTCTGCCGATCAATGACGGTCAAAACGGGAGTATCGCTTGGCATTACAAGAGTACTGTTGATATTGACCATAAAATCAACCTTATCACCATGAGGAGGACAAGCAATCACGGGATGGATGCTGTTGGCAGCGGTAACCCCGGAAAGTCCGTTAGATCTACCCGCAACCGTGATATAAACAATATCCTCATCGCTTTCATTATTTTTTGAAACGATTTCAAAAACCTTCTCCGGAACTTTATGAGCTGAAGCCACAATAGCCTCGGTCCCAATCCCCCACTTTTCAAATTCGGTTTCAAATACTGAAACGAATTCCTTATCCATTTCCGATCCCATTAAAATTACAACTTTCATAATTGGTTTTTAGTTAAAAATATTTTGATAAATTTTGTTCAAGCCGTGCAAGGACATCCCCCACTTCCGCTTCAAAAGTTTCTCCGGTAATTAGTTCAAAAGCCTCCATATAGCGGCGCGCCGTCTCAGCCTTTATTTCATCAGGAACCTCGGGAATCTCTCCGTCCCCGTTAAATCCTTTTGAATCAAGCCATTCCCGCAAATATTCC